>DATILI010000249.1:0-88928 GCA_035476635.1 Burkholderiaceae bacterium
GGCAATCTTCTTGGACCGACCGAACGGGATGCTGACGCCTGAGGTTCTGCAGGCGTGGCAATCCAGGCAGATGCGGCAATGCCTCGGCAGGAGCGGTGGTGCTCCGGGCGACACGTTCCTGACCGATCCGACGCAGTGCACTGTCTCACCGCGCGAGATGGCTTGCAAGCCGGGTCAGGAGACTTCATCATGCTTCTCGGAAGGGCAGATCCGTACGCTTGAACTGATCTATTCCGG
This sequence comes from Burkholderiaceae bacterium, assembly GCA_035476635.1. Classification (GTDB taxonomy): domain Bacteria; phylum Pseudomonadota; class Gammaproteobacteria; order Burkholderiales; family Burkholderiaceae_C; genus DATILI01. Next base: position 238 of record DATILI010000249.1, read on the forward strand.
GCTTGAGAATCCCAGGACGGGCGAACTCATTCATCCGCCCTTCGTGCACGGCGGGGATGGGCTTATCGCCGCGGTATCGGCGGGGCCGCATACTGACTTCAATTTCGATCTTGCGCGTTGGGCTCTTGGCGCACACTTCGATCCGGCAAAGTTCGACTTCGACCGCGACATGGATAGGGTTGACGCCGCGCTCGGTGCCGACCTCAACGCGATGGACACGGACCTGAGTCGGTTTGCCGCTCGGGGCGGAAAGTTGATCATGCACCATGGCTGGGCGGATTTGCTGATCACTCCGCTCGGCACTATCTCCTATTTCGACCGCATTACCGCTCGTGGCGCAGAACGCTCCGCATTTGCACGCTTGTTCATGGCGCCGGGCATGGACCACTGCGGCAGGGGTGAGGGGCCAAACGCCTTCGGGCAATACGTGGATGGATCGGGTGATCCGTCCAATGATGTGCTGGCGGCGCTCGAGCGCTGGACGGAAAAGGGCATCGCTCCGGAGGCGATCATCGCAAGGCGCTTCGCGGAACTAGCGCCCGGAGTGCCCGACACCACGAAGCCGGCGCTCGCCTCCAGGCCCTTGTGCCCCTATCCAGCGGCAGCGCGCTACAAGGGCTCGGGCGATCCCACGAAGGCGGAAAGTTTTGCGTGCGCCGCTGCGCCGCCGGCAAGCTACCGACAGCCCGCGGCGAGGTACCTGCGTTGAAGAAGGGCGCCTGCTGCTCGCTGCGGCGCCTCGCTCAGTCGTTCGACACGCATCCGCGTTATCTTAGGACAAGATGAAAAATACCGTGAACAGTTCGACGCCGCAAGGCGTAGTCAGTTTGAGAGCCGAGTACCGGCAGGACGCACTCGGGGTTGGGGTGACCCGACCCCGGCTGTCGTGGAACGTCCAGGTGGATAGGCCGGGCTGGGAGCAATCCGCCTATCAGCTCACGTGCGATCGTGGCCAGGGCCTGATCGAGCAAGCGTCGCGCGTGGAGACGGGCAACAGCACGCTGGTCGCCTGGCCATTCGCGCCTTTGCGTTCACGCGAGCGGGTTTCCGTACAGCTGACCGTCTGGGGCCGTGATGGACAACCTCTGCAGACAAGGATACCCCTGCAGGTGGAGGCGGGGCTCTTGGACCCGGGCGATTGGCGAGCCAGGTTCATTACCTCTGGCGTGGACGAAGACCCTGCGGTCGAACATCCGGCTGCTCTTTTTCGCTGCGAGTTTGAGGTGAAGCCAGGGTTGGTCAGCGCGCGGCTGTATTCGTCGGCCCTGGGCGTGTATGAAGCGCTGCTCAATGGCGGACCCGTATCGGATGCGGTTCTCTCCCCCGGTTGGACGAGCTACAAGCACCGCCTGCGCTACCAGGTGACCGACGTCACTGGCATGTTGGCAACGGGCGACAACCTGCTGGCGGCCCGGGTGGGCGAAGGATGGTTCCGCGGCCGGATTGGCTTTCTCGGCGGCCGCCGCAATCGCTATGGCGAACGTACCGCGTTCCTCGGTCAACTGGAACTGCGATATGCGGACGGGTCCATCGACCATGTCATCACCGATCCAGCGATCGGCTGGTCATGCAGCACCGGAGGCATCCGGATGTCATCGATCTACGACGGGGAAACCTATGATGCCCGGCTCGAGCCGCAAGGCTGGACTGAGCCTGGATTCGACGCCCGAGCCTGGTCCGGCGTGCGAGAAGTGGCGTGGGACCTGCAGACCCTCACGGCCGAGGAGGGACCTGCAGTGCGCCGAACGGAGGTTCTTCGCCCCGTCGCCATCAGTAGATCGCCCGCCGGCAAGCTCCTGGTGGACTTCGGCCAGAACCTCGTGGGCTGGACGCGCATCCGCGTGAGCGGTCGGGCGGGCCGGACGATCACACTGAGGCATGCCGAGGTCCTGGAAGGTGGTGAGCTTTGCACGCGGCCACTGCGGATTGCCAAGGCCACCGACACCTACATCCTTCGCGGAGAAGGCGTGGAGGTCTGGGAGCCGAGGTTCACCTTCCATGGCTTTCGCTATGTCGAAGTTGAAGGTTGGCCCGGAGAGCTCGCTGCCGACGACATCGCAGGCGTAGTGGTCCACAGCGACATGGTGCGCACCGGCTGGTTCGAGTGTTCCAACGCCGAGGTGAACCGGCTGCACGAGAACGTGGTCTGGGGTATGCGCGGCAATTTCCTGGACATCCCCACCGACTGCCCGCAGCGCGACGAGCGCCTGGGCTGGACTGGCGACCTCCAGGTTTTCGCGCCGACCGCCACTTACCTCTTCGACGTTGGCGGCTTCCTGTCGTCGTGGCTGAGGGATCTCGCCGCCGAACAGGGCGAGGACGGCATGCTGCCCATCCTGGTGCCCGACACGATCAGGGTACGCCCGTCGTGCGCGGGTTGGGGCGACGCCGCCGCGATCGTTCCATGGGTGCTCTACGAGAGAACGGGCGACGTCGGCGTGCTGCAACGCCAGTACGCGAGCATGAAGGGCTGGGTCGAGCAGGTGCTCGATCGCGTGAGTGGCAGCGGCCTGTGGGACTGGGGCATGCAGCTGGGCGATTGGCTCGATCCCGGCGCCCCCGGCCACGAAGGCGGGCGGCGCACGAACCCCTATGTTGTTGCCTCGGCGTTTCTGGTGAACAGCCTCTCGATCGTCACGCGCGTGGCGCGTATCCTCGGCGAGACCGAAGACGAAGCCCGATACAACGCTGCCTGGCAGCGCACACGGGACGCTTTCCGCGCGCACTACGTGACCAGCGCGGGTCGGGTCATGAGCGATTCGCAGACAGCCTATGCAATGGCGCTGCGCTTCGGATTGCTCGATGAGGAGCAGCGGGAAGCGGCTGGCGCGAGGCTGAATGAGCTTGTCGCGCAGGAAGGATTCCGGATCGGCACGGGCTTTCTCGGGACGCCGCTCGTCTGCGACGCACTGGTTGAGACTGGGCACCTCGACACCGCCTATCGTTTGCTGCTGCAGACTGAAGCGCCATCATGGCTCTATGCCGTCCGCCTGGGAGCCACCACGATCTGGGAACGCTGGGATAGCCTGCTGCCGGACGGAAGCGTGAACCCCAACGAAATGACCAGCTTCAACCATTACGCATTCGGCGCCATTGCGGACTGGCTTCACCGCTGCGTCGGTGGCCTGGCGCCGGGCGCGCCTGGATACCGCAAAGTGATTGTGCAGCCGCAGCCGGGTGGTGACCTCGCATGGGCGCGTACGCGCCACATCACACCTTACGGTGAGGCGGCTGTGCGATGGGAAATCAAGAGCGGGATGCTTCGCGTAGAGGCCGTGGTTCCCCCCAACACCACGGCGGACGTCCGGCTTCCTGGCCAGCCCGCGTTCACGGTTGGGGCAGGCGATCACGCATGGGAAGTTCCCTATGCGCCGGCATCGACAGCAACCCCCCTCACCGTTGACTCCAATCTCGTGGACTTGCGTGCGGACAAGGCCCTGTGGGCCGCATTGGCAGCGGCCATCGGCGCAGTCGATGCGTCGGCAACCGCCTGGCTGGACAGCCCCTCGTTGGCAGTGGTCAAAGCCCAGACGCTGCGCGACGTGCTTGGCCTGCACAGTCGCTATCGCGACCTCGTGGAGGCCGTGCAAAGCGTGTTCCAGAAGGCTTGATTGCGAATCGGCCGTGATGGCCTACCGCCTGGTAGGCCTGGAAGGCGCTGCGCTGTGACAGGATTGCGCAACGCGCGCTGGGCACGCAAAAGTCGCCGCCATCACGCCATCACGCCAGCGCGCGCTGGATGATGATCTTCTGCACGTCGGAGGTGCCTTCGTAAATCTGGCAGACGCGCACGTCGCGCCAGATCCGCTCGACCGGGAAGTCACTGACGTAGCCGTACCCGCCCAGCGTCTGGATCGCGGCGCTACAGACCGTCTCGGCGATTTCGCTCGCGAACAGCTTGGCCATCGCGGCCTCCTTCAGGCAGGGACGGCCGGCATCGCGCAGGCTCGCCGCGTGCCAGATCAACTGACGTGCCGCCTCGAGCTGTGTCGCGCAATCGGCCAGACGAAAGCCCACCGCCTGGTGATTGAAGATGGCGGTGCCGAAACTCTGGCGCTCCTTCGAATACGCCAGCGTCACCTCGAACGCGCTGCGCGCCATGCCGACGCTTTGCGCCGCGATGCCGATGCGTCCGCCTTCGAGTGCCGACAAGGCGATCTTGTAGCCCTCGCCTTCCTCGCCGATCAGGTGGTCGGCAGGGATGCGACAGTTGTCGAAATTGATCTGCGCGGTGTCACTGGAGTGCTGGCCGATCTTTTCTTCCAGCCGGGCCACGATGTAGCCGGGCGAATCGGTAGGGACCAGGAAAGCGCTCAGCCCGCGCTTGCCCGCACCCTTGTCGGTCACTGCGATCACGACCGCCAACTGCCCGTTCTTGCCGCTCGTAATGAACTGCTTGACGCCGTTGACCACGTAGCCGTCGCCGTCCTTCGTCGCGGTAGTTTTCAATGCCGACGCATCGCTGCCGACGTGCGGTTCGGTAAGGCAGAACACGCCGAGCAACTCGCCTTGTGCCAGGCGTGTGAGCCAATGCTTCTTTTGTGCGGCATTGCCGTAGCGCATCAGGATCGCGTTGACCGGGCAATTGGTGACACTGATCGCGGTGCTGGTGCCACCGTCACCGGCGGCAATTTCTTCCAGTACCAGGGCGAGCGTGACGTAATCGAGTTGGGCGCCACCGAATTCTTCCGGCACGCAGATGCCATAAGCACCCAAGGCGGCAAGGCCCTGGTGCGCTTCGCGCGGAAAGTGATGCTCCTTGTCCCAGCGCGCCGCGTTGGGCCACAGTTGCTCTTGCGCGAACGCCCGCACGGCGTCGCGAATCATTTCCTGGTCTTGGGTAAGAAGCATGAATCAAGTTCCAGGGATAGGCGGCCGGCGATCAGCCAGCCTCACTTCGCCTTCTTCACCGGCACCACGGCCAGTGCCGCCAATGCGGTCAACACCAGCGCCGTGAGCCAGATCATGCGGTAGCCGCCGGTGACTGAAAGAACGAGCCCTGCGACGATCGGGCCGATCGCCTGGCCCAGGTTGCTGGCCAGGGTGCCGATGCCCAGGTCGCGTCCGGCGGCCTTCTTGTCCGGCAGCACATCGATGAGCAGCGCCTGGTCGACCACAAGAAATGTCCCCACCGCAATGCCCGCCAGGAAGTGCTGTGCATACAGGGCCCAGAGCGTCGGCCAGATGAAAGGGACCGCCATGGACGCCGCCAGGAGCAGCGAGGCGCCGATGACGAAGGGCTTGCGCCGGCCTACCCTGTCGGACCAGCGGCCGGAGATCACCATCGCCAGCAGGGTGACCGGCATGCCGACCAGATGCAGAAGCGGCATCGTCTTGGCCGCCTGCTCAGCGGTCATGGCAGGCTCGATGTAGGACTGCAGCATGTAGATGCCGAATGTGCCGCTCACGCTGTAGCCGAACAGCATGATCACCCGTGCCAGAAACACCCAGCGGAAGTCGGGGTCACGCAGTGCGAACGTGAACGAGTTCAGGTGACCGGCGATCGATACCTTCTCGACCTGGAGCGACTTCGATGACGAGTCACGCGCCAGGGTGATGAAGACGAGGGTGAGCAGAAGGACAAGCACGCCGAACGCCAGGTAACTGGCCGTGCCCACCTTGGCGTAAATGACGCCGGCCGCAACCATGCCCAGGATGTAGCCCACGAGCAGGCCGACGCCGGCAACCGCCGACATCGCGCCGCGCTTGGCGGCGGGGATCCGATCCACGACCGTGGCACTGAGCGGCCCGCCGACGACGGTGCACGCGACCGACGCGAGCGCGTAGCCCAGCATGAGCTGGGCTGCCGAGGCGGCGTAGTACATCAGGGCCACCCCTACCAGCGCCAGGATCGCGCCGAAGACCATCCAGGGCGCACGGCGTCCCCAGCGCGATCTCGTGCGGTCGGAGGTCACGCCGATGATGGGTTGCATGATCATGGTGGCCGCGACGGCCAGCGAGGCCGCGAGCGACAAGCTGGACGCCTTGGCGGATTCATAGGCCGCCAGCGCTTCGAGCAGCTTCAGCTGTTCCAACGTCGCCTTGACCGTGCCCGCGGCGACCTGCGCCTTGAGCGCGACCAGGTCCTGCAGGTTGACCTGGGCCATGGCCCCCGTGAAGAATCTCGCGAATTCGATCTGCTGAAGATGCAGCGGCAGGATCACCGCGCCGATGCCGCCGGCGACGGCGATCAGCGAGACGGCTACGAGCAGGTACGTGATCATGTACCTGCGCATGGCGGGGCCGCCGTCATACTGCACGTGATGGATTCCTGCTTCGAAAGGCGCTGCGTGGGCGGAACTCATGGTGGTCGTTAAAACGGATTTGGGTGGGCCGCCCGGGAGGACGGCATAGGGCCTTGATGATGCCGCTGCAACCGTTGCGTGGCGAAGGGTACATGTACCATCTGGGGTGACTTCAGGTTCCCACGCCACCCCGGATTCCGCCTCCGGGATTCCCCGCATGCCTTGTCGGAAAAAAGCGCCAGCGGGCGGGCATTGCCTGCGCATCTCGTGATTGGCGACACCTGGATGGCGATGCTAATGCGAGGCATTACCTCGCCTGATGGCGCCGGACCGAGTGTCGCCGTAGAGTGAGCAAAGCAAAAGCTCTACGGAAAAACTGAACTCATGATGCACGATTTGCCCCCACTTGAAATTTGCCTGGCGGGCCTTGCCTACGTGGAGTCGCCGCGCTGGCACGACGGGGCCCTGTGGTTCTCGGATTTTTACACCCGCCAGGTCATGCGGCTGCTGCCAGGGCGCAGCCCCGAAGTGGTTTGCGAAGTGCCTGGACGGCCGTCCGGCCTGGGCTGGCTGCCGGACGGCCGCCTGCTGGTTGTCTCGATGAACGACCGCAGGCTGCTGCGGCTGGATCCGCAAGGGCTGGTGACTGTCGCGGACATGTCGTTGCACGTGCCTGATCCGTGTAATGACATGCTGGTGGATCCGCGTGGCCGCGCATACATCGGCAACTTCGGCTTCGACCTGCAGGGGCATGCGCCGCCCGTGCCCACCGTGCTGCTGATGGTCACACCCGCGGGTGAAGTGAGCGTCGCGGCAGAAGACGTGCTCTTTCCGAACGGAACGGTGCTCACACCGGACGGCAGCACCCTCATCGTGGCGGAGACCTTCGGCCAGTGCCTTACTGCCTTCGATGTCGCGGTGGATGGGAAGTTGTCGAACCGGCGGGTGTGGGCGAAGTTGTCGGGGCGAGTCGTTGCCGACGGCATCTGCCTCGATGCCGAAGGGGCCATCTGGATCGCCTCGCCGGTGAGCCGCGAGGTACTGCGGGTGAAGGAGGGCGGCGAATTGACGCATCGTATCGCCACCGAGGATGAGGCAATTGCGTGCGCGCTGGGCGGCGAGGACGGGCGCTCGCTGTTTGTATGTACGGGCAGCGTGTTTGTCACGCCCGAGCAGTCGCTCGCCGCGCGCACGGGAAAGATCTGGCAATTGAAGGTTGACGTGCCGGCAGCGCCGCATCCTCTGTAAACCGGCACTTCTCATCACTCGACTCTGAAGACGAATTCCTGTGTAGCGACGATATCGTCCGAGCCGCTGATGCAGCTGTATTGCAGCATCGCGTTGCGCACCGCGTTATGGAACACGCGGGGGCCAGAGAGGATGGTGACTTCCACCACCTTGCTCCTACGGATGAGCGCCTGCGCGCGCACCACGCCTTCGGCGCCTTGGTTGATGGCCTGCCGTGGCATCTCGGGTTTGACCTGGGTCGGGCAGGCCACGCCGATCTCCTGGCGGCCGGTCGGAGCGGGTGGCGCCGCGGGCGGCGGTGCCGCGATCACCGGTGGCGCCGGCGGCGGTGCCTGCACCGATTGGATCGTCGGCGCGGTCGTCGTGGGGGGCGTCACTTCCGGCGGCGGGACGAATGGCGGTGGCGGCGCCTCGACCTTGGGCGCCTTCGGCTTCACGATCTCCTTGGGCGGTGGCGGCGGGGGCGGCGGCGGGATGATCACTTCCTGGATCACCGCCGCTTCGAGCGGCTTCTTGATGATCTTGAGCGCATCGCGCGCGGTGCCGGTGACAAGGGCCCACAGCACAATCGCGTGAACGACGATCACCACGCCCCAGCCGATCGCGCGGCGCATGGGGTCCTTCGCGCCGTACTTGCGGTGGTGCAGCGGAATGTTCTGCTGGGTTGCTGCTGCGCTCATTTGACGAACTGCTCATGGCCGATCACGGCCATTTTGGTGAGCCCCTTGCGTTTGGAGATGGACAGCACGTTCGCGAAGATCGCATAGCTGCAGTCCTTGTTCGGGCGGATGTGCACTTCCGGTTGAGGCGTCGTCGCGCCGATGACGTTCATCTTCTCTTCGAGTTCGGCCGCGCTCACCGGCAGGCCCTGCCAGTACACGGCGCTCTTCTCGTCGATGTCGATCTGGATCTTCTCGGGCGGCAGGTTCTGCTGGGGGGGCGTGCCCACCGGCATTTCGAGGTTGACCGCGTGCAACTGGATCGGGATGGTGATGATGAGCATCACGAGGAGCACCAGCATCACGTCGATCAGCGGCGTGGTGTTGATATCCATCATGATCTCGGGGTCGCCCGCTCCGAAGCGGCGGCCCTTGGTTTTCAGCGGGATCTTCATGCGAGCGCTTCTTAACCGCCCAGGGGCGGGGGTTCAGTGATGAAGGCAACCTTGGTGATCCCTGCGCGCTGGCAGGCCAGCAGGATCTTCCCGATGCCTTCGTAGCGCGAGGAGAGGTCGCCGCGGACCTGCACTTCGGGCTGGGGCGTCTTCCTGGACACTTCCTTCAGCTTGGCGACCAGCGCGTCCGTGTTGGGCATCCTCGCGTCGTACCAGTAGATGTTGCCCGAGGGGTCCACGGAAATGATGATGTTCTCGGGCTTGCTCTCCCGCACCTCGACGCGCTCCTTGGGCAGGGACACGGGGATCGAGGTGGTCACCACGGGAATGGTGATCAGGAAAATAATCAACAGCACCAGCATCACGTCCACCAGGGGGGTGGTGTTGATGGCGGAGATGACGTCGTCATCGGACGTCTGGCCAACTGCCATTGCCATGGCTATGACTCCTAGGGGCTAGCCGGGGGCCGCTTACGCGGCTTTCCCGGACGAGCCTACGATCACGGCGTTGAGTTCGTCGGCGAACTCGCGCACTTCGTCCATCACCGCCTTGTTGCGGCGGGCCAGCCAGTTATAGGCGAGCACGGCGGGGATCGCCACGGCCAGGCCGATCGCCGTCATGATCAGGGCCTCACCCACGGGGCCGGCGACCTTGTCGATGGAGGCCTGGCCGGACATGCCGATGGCAGTGAGCGCGTGATAGATGCCCCAAACGGTGCCGAACAGGCCGACGAAGGGGGAAGTGGAGCCGACGGTGGCCAAGAAAGCCAAACCGCCTTGCGTGGTGGCATGAACGCGGTCCACGGCGGCGGTGATGCTCATGGGAATCCAATCGGCCATGGGGATGTGGCTCTTCAGGCCGCCATGGTCGCTGGTGGCGGCGACGCCAGCTTCGGCGATGAAGCGGTAGGCGCTGTTCTTCTCGAGGGCGCTGGCCGCTGCGCCGACTGTCGGCTGGGCCCAGAACTTCTGGTCCACTGTGCGGGCGTGGCGGTTCATCTTGCCTTGCTCCAGCAGCTTGGTGATCAGGATGTACCAGCTGCCGATGCTCATGATGGCCAGCAGCGCCAGCACGGCTCGGGCGATATTGTCCGAACCCTTCCAAAGGGCTTCGATGCCGTAAGGGTTCTCGATCGGGTCGCCGGATTTCTTCTTCACAGGACTGACCGTCGTAGCCGGCATGTCTGCCTGCGCAACGATCATCGTGCCAGGGTCTGGACCGACACCTGGTAAAAGGCCGCTCGCGGGTTGCGCGGCAACGGCTAAGGAACTGGCGGCGACGGCGGCACACAGGATGACGGCGCGTGTGGTGCAAGCGATCATGGGCAGTAGGCTCATAGCAAAGATCATGGAAATGAAGGTTGTATTGAGCGATGCACATTACTCACAGCAGATGCGCTCGCTACGGTGTTAATCATCGCGATTTTATGCACGTCGATGAAGCGGACATGCCCGTGCCTCGAAGCAGCCGAGGCCTATCGTGTCCAGGTTGACTCGTGCCGCAGCGTGGCAGGGTTTTTCTCTAGGTTTCGAAGCCGGCCGTCGGGCGTGCGCAGAGAGCCTTTACTGAGCGCACGCAGTCCTCATTGCAAAAACTAATGTCCCCCATCTGAATGCTGAAGGTCGGCGGGAGCGGTGTCCGCTGCCCGCAGGCCTCGCAGCACCGTTAGCTGTCCTTATCGTTCTCAGTGGCCCGGCTGATCCGCGCCGAATTGATGGCCTTGCATTCGCGCGTCCCATTGGGAATCCGGCGCCGCGGCGTCGGGGGTTTCCCTGTCGGGCCGCGTGCTGCTGCGCGCCGCGTGGCTCGGCCTCGCCAGGTCCTGCTGAGGACTTTTCCGCTGGCCGGCAAGGCACCCGTTGCGCAATGCTGTGCTTGTTTCGAAAAAACACAAGAATCGAGGAGCTTGATGACACGCACAGTTTCGGCCAAACGCCACCGCATCGCGCAGGGCCTCGCCATCGCATCCTGGATGGCCGTTCTCCAGGTTGCGGCGCAGCCGGTCACCAGTAAAAGCTTAAGCAATCCGCCGAGCGAGGCCGCGCTGCGGCAAGCCCTGAGCCCCTATCGCATGATCCTCAACAGCGTCAAGGCGCCTGCGCGAGCCAAACCCGCAGCGGCGCCTGCGTCTTCGAGCGTGCAGCCTTCGACGGCGACTGCCGCAACCCGCCGGTCCGCGCCGATTATTTCGGGAGGCAGTGCCCACTCTGCAGCGACCCCGGCAGCACCGGCGGATGCGCCTTTCGCCACGCAAGGCGGTGATGAGTCATCATCTCCGCTCGCCGTGTCGGCGCCGGCAGCCTTGCCGGCAGCGGCTCCGGCAGCAGGGCCGGCCCCTTCGCCCTTGGTCGCGCTACGCCAGGATACTCCCGAGCTCCCGGCCAGCCTGTTGCGCCAGGGAGGCCGCGGCACCGTCAAGGTGGCCTTCAAAGTGACTCAGGAGGGCTCCACGGCCGATGTGCATGTACTGTCAAGCACCAATTCGCGCTTCAACGCCGCGGCGGTTGCGGCAGTTGGCAAGTGGCGCTTCCGGCCGATCGAGGCGCCACGGCCTGTCGAGGTGGACCTGGTTTTCGAAACCGAATAGCGCGTGGGGAGATCACGGGCGCCGCAGGACGCCCAGATCCTCCATCCACCAATAGAACTCTTCGATCCAGTGATCGGAGGACATGCCCTGTGCGTTCGTTCCGTAACCGTGTCCGCCGCGCCGGTAGGAATGGAATTCATGCGGCACGTCCGCAGTGCGAAGGCGCTGGGAGAAGTCGAAGACGGCGTCGCCCACCAGGAAGTCATCGGCCGAGACCGTGACGAACAGCGGCGGGAGGCTGCGCGTTGCCGCAGCGTCTTCGGGCATGCCGGCGCCATAGATCAATCCCGCGAAGTTGGGGCGCGCGGTGTCGGCGCCAAACAGCGTGCCGCAGATCGCGAAGCCACCTGCCGAGAAACCCAGCATGCCCAGCCGGTCCGGGTCAATGTGCCATTCGCCTGCCCGACGGCGGATCACCTTCAAGGCCTGTGAAGCGTCCTCGATGGCGAGCCTGCCTATTGAGACCATCCTTTCCCCGAACGCAGCACCTCTCATACGCGAATCCTGCTGGATGACCGTCAAAAACTCGACCATCTGCTGTCCGAATGCAGCTTGGGAGGCCGGCGTCTCCACCAATCGGTACTTGAGCACGAACGCAGCCACGCCGCGCGCCGCCAGCCATGCGGCGACCTGGTGGCCTTCCGTGTCTATGCTCAGCATCCGGAAGCCGCCGCCCGGGGCCACGAGCACCGCCGCACCGGTGGCGTCGGCTGGCTGCGGCAAGTAGGCGGTCAGCGTGGGGTGCGTCACGTTGCGCACGACCAGGTTGGGCCACGGGCCACCCAGCTCATGTTCGACCTCGGCCTGGGTAGCTCCTTCCGAGCCGGGCGCAGCGCCGGGCCACACGTTAATGATTTTGGGATTCAACATGTTCGAATTGGTCACGCGACGATGGCGGCCCGCAGGGCTTGCTGGAATGCGGGCCTGACCGAGTCGACCGGCTGTTGGACGAGGAGCACTGCAGCTACGTCGAGCTCCGGATCGACCCAGGTCTCGGTGCCATAGGCCCCGCCCCACCCGAAGGCGCCGACTCCGCGGCCGTTGCCCTTCGATGCGTCCTCGACGACTGACACGCCCAGCCCGAACCCCTTGCCGGCGCTGAGCGGGGGGAACCACTCGGCGAACAGCGCGCCGACATGGTTGCGTGACATGAGCGCGACGGTCTCCGGCTTGAGGATGCGGTTCCCGTTGAGGCTGCCCTTGTTCAGCAGCATCAGCTCGAACAGCAGGAAGTCATGCGCGGTGCTGTACAGGCCGCCCGCGCCGAAGATGTACCTGGTGAGGCCATCCCCCAGCATCGGCTTCTGCGCCTTCCACCGGTCCTGCTCCCGACCATACAGGGTGAGCACGCGCGGTCGGTTTTCGGGTGGCACGTTGAAGCAGGTGTCCCGCATTCCCAAGGGCTGGAACAGGCGCTCCTGCAGAAACACATCGCCTTTTTGCCGGGAAACGATCTCCACGATTCGAAGGAGAACGTCGAAGCCGTCCAGAGCCGAATAGCCCCAGCGCGAGCCGGGCTGAAAATCCAGTGCAGCCGCGCCCAGTCGCGGAATGTAGTCCGCCAACGTGTCGTCGGGCCTGCGTTCGATCTTGTTGACTTTGGAGGACGCTGGTCCGGGCACCAGCCCGTTCAGACTGGACAAGCCGGATGTGTGGGTCAGCAGATCCTTGACGGTGATCTCGCGATGGGCGGGCACCAACGTCACCGAGTTCCCCGCGCCCGCCTGGACGCTGGCGACCCTCTGGTCCTTGAACTCTGGTATGAAGCGGCTCACCTTGTCCTCGAGCGAAAGCTTGCCCTCCTCCACCATCATCAGCACCGCCACGGCCGTGACCGGCTTGGTGGAAGACATCATGCGAAAGAGGTCGTCCTTTCGCATGGGAGTTCCGGCCTGCAGGTCATTCAAACCCTGGGCCTCGTGCCACACGAGCTTGTTGTGGCGCGCGACCGCCGTCACCGCCCCCGTCAACTGGTTGTTGTCAATGTGCTTCTGGACCGCCGTACGCAGCCCGTCGAGCCCCGACCGGCTCAGCCCGGCTTCTTCCGCGGGATGCAGAGCCCAGTCGAAGCTGTCCGTCACGCCCGCATCGACGCGCGGTGTCGATGCGCAGCCGCCAACGATCAATGACATCCCGAGTCCAAGGGCATGTCGCCGCGAAAATCCGGCGCCTGCGTCGCAGTAATGTTCCATCATGATTGACGCGTGAGTGGATAGAGCGTTGTGCCTAGTTCAGCGAAATTGGACCAGGCCCCGCCGCAGCCGCAACAGACCGCGGCCAGCGCTCGAAGTCAAAGAGCAACGGACCGGCAGCGCCCTCGCGGGCCGGCACGGGGCGAACGCGGGGGTTGAGCATGCCGGGCTCGGTCCAGCGCGTCAGGCTCCAACTCCCGCGGACGGCGCCGTCGATAGCGTCATCGCTGGCGTAGACCTCCATGTGGTGCATCAGCGTGGCGAAGACTTCCATGATCACAGGGTTGTGGGCAAACGGCCCGTCCACGACGATTGGGCCAAACCCGCCGAGACGCTTCACGAGCCAGGCTGTCACGTAGGCTGAATAGATCGCCGCGCCGGTCGCGCGCTCGGCAGGCGGAACGCTGTCGCGCCATTGGTCCAGGCTCAAAGACTGCCCATCAAGCCGGATCTCGCCTTTGCACCCGCCGAAGGGACCGCCCTGGCTCTCGAAGCTCGGCAGGATGAGCAGCCCGCGGCGCAGCAAGCTCTCGACGCAGGCCATGCTCGCAAGACTCGGATCGGCTCCCGCGCTGAGCCGGCCGAATTCCCTGCCGCCCATGAACCGGCCGGTTGGCACGCTTTCGCCGCGGACCGAGACGTTGCCCAATTGGTCGAGTCCGGGATCAAGACCGTTTGTCGACGAGCCCGGCGCCATGACGATGACCCAAGTGCCCGACGAGACGAGTGTCATGCGCGGCCAGTTGCGCAGGTAATGCGCCAGGCACGCGTTGCTATCGTGCACACCCACGTGCACCTGCACGCTTGGGGGAATTCCCAGTTCATCGGCCAGCTCCCGCCGGATCGTCCCGAGCGTTTCCCATGCACGTCGCAAAGGCGCGAAACGGCCCGACCATCCGCGCTCGCGAGCCATCCGGCTGTAGTCTTGGGCTTTAGGGTTCCACAACAGGGTATGGCACCCTAGCGAGGACACTTCGCTGGCTGCCACCCCCGACAACCAATAGGCCCAATACTGTGGGTAGGGAAGCAGAAATTGCGCTTGCGCCATCAAGCCGGGGTGCCGCCGCTCGAGCCAGTCCAGTTGCACGCCCATGTTGAGGCCTCTCGGCAGGACGGGGCTGAGAGTCTCCTCGAAGCTGGCCGCCTCTGACCGGAAGGGACCGGCGTCTTCGAACCCCGCCCATTCGTAGTCCGGCACAGGCAGGGACAACCCCCCACCCCGAACGGCGGCGACGGATGCGCCGTGCGTGGTGACGATGACGCGCGCGAGCCGGGATGCAAGTTCCCCGAGCCCCTGCAACTCGCGTTTGAGCCATGCCTGCATTCCCACGGTATCGAGTGCCGGGTAGCCGAACTCCGAGTCGACCACGGAACAAGCGCGAGTCAACTCCAGTACCAATTGCCCGGCATCGTCCAGCAGCACGAGCGCACAGTTGGTTTTTCCGACGTCGAGTACCGCCGTCAGTGCCGCACCGGTTCGGGCGTTCTCGACATGCCTAGACAATCCCGCTTCCTCCATGGCGCAGTGGAGGCCGCAGCCTGGCCACCTCTTCGCGGTAGCGACTGGCGCGGTACACGGCCAGCGGGTCGATAGCGCCACCCGCATCCAGCCTGATACGGGCCAGCAGCGGCGCGACGTCGGTCTGGAAGGCCTGTTTCAGCAACTGGCTGGCTCGAAGGGCATCGTTGGCCTCCTGGGCTTCATCCAGTTGCGCGCGATCGACCAGCAGGGCCTGGGCGAACGCCTGGTGAACTTGCATCGCGCTGCTCATCAGGCTTTCGATCGGGTCTGTCACGTTATGGCTCTGGTCCAACATGTACGCGGGATCGAAACTCTCGACGCCCTCGTGCGTCGCGGCGGCGAGCTCGTTGAAAACGAGGAACAGCCGGTAGGGAGCGATCGACCCGGAGTCCAGGTCGTCGTCGCCGTACTTGCTGTCGTTGAAGTGGAAGCCGCCGAGCTTGCCTGCCGCGATCAGGCGCGCGACGATCAACTCAATGTTGACATTGGGCGCATGGTGGCCCAGATCCACCAGGCAGCGCGCCTGAGGGCCGAGCATTTCCGCCGCCAGATAGCTGCTACCCCAGTCCTGGAGCACGGTGCTGTAGAAGGCCGGCTCGCACAGCTTGTGCTCGAGGAGCATCTGCCAGTCGGCAGGAAGCGCGGCGTAGATCTTTCGTGCGCTCTCCAGGTAGCGGTCGAATGCTCGCCGGAAGTGCTGCTGCCCCGGGAAGTTGCTGCCATCGCCGATCCAGACCGTGAGTGCCCTGGAGCCGATAGCGCGCCCGATCTGAATGCACTCCAGGTTGTGTGCGACAGCTTGCTCGCGCGTGGCTGCATCGGTGTGGGTCAGGCTGCCGAACTTGTAGCTATGGCGCTGGCCGGGCTGGTCCGAGAACGTGTTCGAGTTGATGGCGTCGAAGGCGAGGCCGAGCTGCGCGGCGGAGTCCTTCAGTTCGGACCAGTCGCTGCAATTGTCCCACGGGATATGCAACGAAACTGTCGGCGTGACAGTTGACAGCTGGTGGATGACACTGCAGTCCTGCAACTTTTCGAACACATTGCGCGGCTCACCCTCACCGGGGAAGCGGGCGAACCGGGTCCCGCCGGTGCCGACCCCCCAGCTGGGGATCGCCACCCGGAACTTGGAGACGGCGGTGCGGACCCGTTCGAGATCCACGCCGCGCCTGGCCAGTTGTTCTTCGAGGTGGTCGTAGTCGCCGCGAACGTGCCGCAGCAATTTCTCGTTGTGTGCGGCTATGAGTGCCGCATCGATGGTTCGAGTGATCATGGGGCCTCCAGGGCAGGTCAGCGGGTGAAAGCGGCCAGGTGGCCGGCGTCCACGTTCAGGATATTCCCGGTGCTCTTGGCGCTCAAGTGGTCGGATGCAAAGAAGTACGCACCTTCCGCCACATCCTCCGGCAGTACGGCCCGTTTGAGCATCGAACGATTTCGGTAGAACTCCTCGAGTTCCGCCTCGCTCACCTGGTTGGCCGCCGCGCGTTCCTCGCTCCAGCGGCCCGTCCAGATCCGGGAACCTCGGATGACGGCGTCGGGGTTGACGACATTCGATCGGATTCCCAGGGGCGCGCCCTCGAGCGCGAAGCTGCGGCTCAACTGGATCTCCGCGGCCTTGGCGGCGCAGTAGGCCGCCGCGTGGTTGCTGGCCACCATCCCGTTCTTGCTGGCGATGACGACGATGCTGCCGCCCGTGCCTTGCGCCTTCATGGTCCTGAAGGCTTCGCGGCCGACCAGGAAGTAGCCTGTCGCCAGGATGCTCTGGTTGCGATTCCACAGCTCGAGACTCGTGTCCTCCAGCGGTGCGGCGGAAGCGATTCCCGCGTTGCTGACGACCACGTCCACCCCGCCGAACTCAATGGCCGCCCTGCCGAACAGCTGGATCACGGCGGCTTCGTCGGTGACGTCGCAAATCATGCCCCGCACATGATCGGCGCCGAACTCCCCGGCCAGCTCGCTGATCACGTTGTCCAGTGCCGCGCCATCCACGTCGGCCAGGACGGCGCAGGCCCCGTCGGCGAGCAGCCGGCGTGCGATAGCCCGCCCGATTCCTCCGGCACCGCCCGTGATCAGGGCGACTCTGCCCACGTGGGGGCGCGGCTTGGGCATGCGCTGCAGCTTGGCTTCCTCCAGCAGCCAATATTCGATGTCGAACGCCTCCTGCTCCGGCAGACCCACGTAGCGGTCCACCGCCGAGGCTTCGCGCATCACGTTGATGGCGTTCACGTAGAACTCGCCCGCGATCCGCGCCGTCGCCTTGTCCTTGGCCATCGTGACCATGCCGACCCGCGGCAGGAGCACGACGACCGGGTTCGGGTCCCGCATGGCGGGGCTGTCCGGGCGCTTGCAGCGCTCGTAATAGGATTGGTAGTCCTGGCGGTACGAGGTCAATTGGTCGGACAGGCTGGAGCGCAGCTCATCGCCCTGCAGGCGCCAGACCGACTCGTCGACCACCATCGGACGTACTTTCGTGCGCAGGAAATGGTCCGGGCATGAGGTGCCGAGGGCCGCCAGTTCCTGCAGCTGCGCCGAGCCGACGAACTCCATCACCTCCGGGGAGCGGTTCACATGGAGAACTTTCGGGGCCTCGCCGCCCGCAAGGCCGCGCATGACGGGCAATACACGCGCCAGCACGGCCTGGGCTTCGCCGCCGCCGAGCGCCTCGACGCGCGAGCCGCCGAACGCGCGAGCGCCTGTTCGCCTTCTCTCGCGTGCCAGCCATTCTTGCGCGCGGGCGATCAGACTGACCGTGTTCTGGTAGCACTCGTGCGAGGTGGCGCCCCAACTGAACAGCCCGTGGCCCGCGAGCACGATGCCGCGTAGCCCGGGGTGATCGCTGTCGTAGGCGGCCAGGCGCATGCCGAGCTCGAAGCCCGGCCTCAGCCAGGGCATCCAGCCCACTTCTCCACCGAATACGTCACGCGTGATCTGCTCCGAATTGGCCATCGCCGCAACGGCGATAACCGCATCCGGATGCATGTGGTCGACGTGCGCGTAAGGAAGCAGGGCATGCAAGGGGGTGTCGATCGATGCGGCGCGGGCATTCAGATTGAACGTACAGTGGGGCAGCAAGCCCACCATCTCGTCCTCATTGTCGAGGCCGCGATACAGGTGAACCAGCGACTGCAGCTTGTCCATGTACAGAGTGGCAAAACCGTCGAGCTTCATGGATCCCAAGTCGCCGCCGGAGCCTTTCACCCAGAGGACTTCGGCCTCATCACCCGTCAGCGGGTCTGGCTGCAGGGTCTTGGCGGACGTATTGCCGCCGCCGAAGTTGGTGATCCGCAGGTCGGAGCCCAGCAGGTTGGATCGGTACAGGAGTAGATCGGGCTCGCTGAGGCGCGAGGCATGGTTCTCGTCCCACTTCGGGAAAGGATTGACGGGGTCGGTCATCGGATATTCGAATTTGTATGGCTTGAACCGGAATCCGGTTCCGTGCACTCTAAGGACGGATACCCGCCGCAACAAGCCTGCCGGACTTCTGGGAACCATTAGCAGACCTGTCGCAGCGTCCAAGTCACTGTATCGGGGCTGCAACTGCCGCGCGAGCGGAGTTGCCCCGGCGGTTCAGGGTCGGCAACAAGGCCCGGTTGCGCCTGCCATCCTCGGGTTTTCGATAGCCGTGGAGACCGCGGATGGCTGCTCGCGCTGGATTTGAGGGCCGGTGAACCCTGATGGCGTCCCTATTAGGTTTGTTGATACCATCCATTAGCATCTTGAGAGCCGGATGCTTGCCGGTGACCGACAATCGACATTAGTCAGAGGTAATACCCATGCGCGACATCACCTTGCGAAGCCTGCGCATTTTCGAGGCGGCTGCTTCGGCCAGCAGCTTTTCGCGGGCGGCCGAAGTGCTGGAGATGACGCAGTCGGCGGTTTCCCAGCAGATCCGCGTGCTCGAAGATGAGGTGAAGACCAAGCTCTTCGACACCCAGGCGCGCCCCGTCCAGCTCACAGACGCCGGGCGGGAGCTGCTGCGCCATGCGCGCTCCATCCTCGCTCAGGT
Organism: Burkholderiaceae bacterium; assembly: GCA_035476635.1. GTDB lineage: Bacteria > Pseudomonadota > Gammaproteobacteria > Burkholderiales > Burkholderiaceae_C > DATILI01. The sequence goes on from DATILI010000249.1 coordinate 19,149, forward strand.
GAACATCGCCACGGACTCCCTGGCCTCGCTGGAAGGCCAGTTCCGGGGGCAACTGCACATCGGCGCGGTGTCCCCGTCCAATTATTTCGTGCCACATCTGATGGCGGCTTTCCGCCAAAGGTTTCCGGATGTCCGCATGAAGTTGACCATGAGCAAGCGGGACACGCTGCTCGCCATGCTCGCGGAACATCGGTTGGACGTGATCATCGGTGGTTTTCCGCCCAGCGAGACCGATGTGGAGGTGGAGGCGTTCGCCAGGCACCCGCACTGCCTTGTGGCTGCGGCCAACCATCCACTTGCCAGTCGCCGCGGCCTGGAATGGCGAGAGTTGAGCAACGAACCGTTCATCCTCAGGGAGCCCAATTCCGCGACCCGAAGGTTCTTCGAGCATCTGCTGCAGGTCCAGGGGCTGCAGGTCAGCATCAACCTGGAGCTCGAGGGCAACGAGACGGTCAAGCAGGCGGTAATGGTCGGCCTGGGCATCAGCTTCCTGTCGGCCCATGTCTTCCAGCTCGAACTGGCCGCCGGCAAATTGGCCGTGTTGGACGTGCTCGATACGCCGAAGTGGCTGGACTGGTGCATCCTGACGAGGCGCGAGGTGGAAATTCCCGCCGTGAGAAAGGCGTTCCGGGACTTCGTGATTACCGAAGGCGCCGCCTTCACACGTTGCGAGACGAAGTCACCCTGAGCGTGATCAGGGTCATCGGGCGAATCCGGGAATCCGAGCAGCCTCGCTAGCGCCGCAGCGTTTCACTCGGTTTCTCGCCATAGCGCTCGCGGTAGCGGGCCGCGAAGTCGCCCAGGTTGCCGAAGCCCCAGCGGTAGGCGGTCTCCGTGACGCTGGAGCGCGCATCGAGCAGATCGGCGCGAGCGCGCTCCAGGCGGCATTGCTGTAGGTAGCGCATCGGTGAGATGCCCAGTTGCCGTTCGAAGCCGCGGGTGAGAGCGCGCATGCCCACACCGGCAGCCTGTGCCACGTCCGCCAGCATCAGGTCCGCGTTCGCATGAGTGTGCATGTAGTCGATCGCACGCTCGACGGCGCCATTGCGCGGCGAGGGCGGGGTAAGGTGGCGCGACCACGTGTGCGGCCAGGCGACCAGCAGTTCCAGCAGCGCGGCCTCTTGCCAGCGCCGTTCGATCAGCGCCGCTTGCGGCTGCGGACACGGCGGCAGGTGGTTCAGCCGCTGCACCAGCTCTTGCAGGTGCACGGCCGGGGCCGAGCCGTGCGGGAGGATTTCCGCAAACCGCAACGGCGCGGTTGGCAGCTCACCGAGCAGCGTGCGCGCCGCGTCCATCAGGTCCGTGTGCGTCACCTTCAGGTTCACGAGGCGCATGTCTGCCGACATCGGGAGGTCACCGGCCACCCACGGATCGCGCACCCCCGCGTTGCCGGCTTGCATTAGCTGCTTGCCGACGAGGATCTCGCCGCGCGCGGCGGATGAGAAGACCCAGTAGTCGCGCGGCTCCTCGGTGCGCGCGGTGGCTCCGCAGCCGTACTCGATACCCGAGACGGTGAGCCGGCCGACGGTGAACCCCGCAAGACGCAAGTCGAGCCCGCGCTGCGTGCGCAGCGCCAGCGAGTGCGGTCCGTAGAGGCGCTCCACCGTCTCCACCGCTTCGTCCGGCCGCGACGTCTGGAACTGCTGCCGCCAGCGCGGGACGGCTGCCGTTGGGGTGGTGGGTCCGAAGGACATGCCGCACCCTAAGCGCAGCCTGCCCCCCCGTCAAGCGAATGCTGCCGCTATGGTTACACCCAGGCGCCCCACGTGTTGGAGGTATGGCCGAGCGCCCGGTAGGTGGCGTCGACCAGCGATTGGCCGCGCTCGTTCAGGCCCGTGCCCGGTCCCATGCGATTCATGGTGTAGCCGAAGGACAGCTTGGCCTGCGGGTCCGCGAAGCCGACGCTGCCGCCGAAGCCGGCGTGGCCAAATGCCTGCGCACCCATGATCACGGACAGGCTTGGGCCGAGAACGCGGTTGTCGATGCTGCCATGAAAGCCCAGCCCGAAGCGCATGGGCAGCAGCACGGTGCGGTCGACTGGTAGCGCGCTGTGGATCAGGCCCAGCGTCGCCGCGTAGTCGCTCGGCAGCAGACGAGTCGAGCCGACGGCGCCGCCGTTGGCCAAGGGTGCGTACAAGCTGGCCAGCCCGCGCGCGTTGGTCACGCCACCTGCGGCAGGGATTTCGGCTTGCAGCGATGCGGTGGTGTTGTACGCCGGCGGCGTGCTCGGCGGTAAACCAAGCCAGCCACCCAGGTTGAAGTAAACCGCCGACTGCATTGACGCGGGGTCGGCGATGACCTTGGCGAGGAACGGCTCGTAAGGCAAACTCTCTGTCGCCCCCATCATGGGCGCCACACGCGAGAGCTTGTCGCCAGGCATGCCGATCCAGAAGTCGGCACCCAACGGCTGAGCCACCTGCGATTGGAAGAAGGTGCCGACCGATTGGCCGCTGACCCGCCGCACCACCTCTCCGACAAGCCAGCCGAACGTGAGCGCGTGGTAGCCGTGCGAGGTACCCGGCTCCCACCAAGGCGCCTGCGCCGCCAGCAATGACGTCATCAGGTTCCAGTCGGCCCAGCCGCCGGGCGGCACCATCGAGGTGAACGGGATGGCAGCCAGCCCCGCCGCGTGCTGCAGCAGCATGCGCACGGTGATGGAGCCTTTGCCGTTGACAGCGAACTCGGGCCAGTAGTAGGCGACCGGCTTGTCCAGGTCCAGCTTGCCCTGCGCCGCCAGCATGTGCGCGCACAGCGCAACAGCACCTTTTGTACAAGAGAACACGACCGATACCGTGTCGCGATTCCACGCCTGTGACGGCGTGGCTGACAGGGCGTCGGCATAGCCGCCCCAAGCCTCCACGACCGACGCGCCGTTGACGGTGACGGCAACGGAAGCGCCGATCTCGCCGCGCGCGTCGAAGTTGGCAACGAAGGCATCGAACACGCCTTGGTACTGCGGCGCGACGAAGCCGTTGATCTTTGCGCCGTTGCCGGTAGCGGCACTTACCGCGGGGTTGCCGCTGGTCGCCCACATTGTGCTGTCGGCGGCATGTGCGCCTCCGCAGCCGCTCAGCGATCCGCTTGCCGCGGTGCTGGCCAGGGCGGCTGCGCCCAGCGAGAGGAAGTTGCGCCGCGAAGTGGTGGGGGGGATGTCACTGTGCATCGTCGTCTCCTTTTGGTGATGACGATGATTCTTTGCAGCTCAGCCAGCATCCGCTACCGCCGGATGGCACGCGACTGTCGAAAAAGGGAACCAGCGGGGTCGCTGCCAGGCGAAGGGTCGTCGGATCGGGGCCGGTGGCCATACCGACTTGCGATTGCCCACCTCGCAAGTTTGTATTGGACCGGCGTGGCGTAGTGGCCGAACATCCACGGCATCACGAAATCTCACGCCGTGCGAGCCTTTCTCATCGCACGTTTGTGCGATTGAGACTTACAGTGCGAGCGACGCTTCAAGCGCAACCGAACGAACCCGAGAAGGAATCCCATGCAAGACATTCTGGTCGAGCGCAGTGAACAGTGGCTCGAAATCACCATCAACCGCCCCGACAAGCTCAACGCCATCCGCGAGCAGACCGCCGTGGAAATCCTCGAGCAGATCGAGCAGGCCGAAGCCGACCGCACCTGCCGGGCGATCCTGATCAAAGGCCTGGAAAAAGCCTTCTGCACCGGCGTCGACACGAGCGAGCAGAAGCTCAATCCCGACGAAATCTACGAGCTCTGGCGCCGCCGCAAGCGTAATCGCAAGGTGAACCAGATGTTCCGTGCGCTGCCCGAAGTCACCAAGCCGGTCATCGCCGTGGTGGAAGGCTTTGCTCTGGGCGGTGGCTTCGAGTTGGCCCTGCTGTGCGACATCATCGTGGCGGCCGAGGGCGCGCAGTTTGGGCTGCCGGAGGCCAAGCTGGGCTTGATGCCTGGCGGCGCGGGAACGCAGACGCTGCCGCGCCTGGTGGGCAAGCCGCTCGCCAAGGAACTCATGTGGACGGGGCGGCGCCTCTCCGCGCAAGAAGCGCTGGGCCTTCGCATCGTCAACCATGTGGCGGAAAAGGGCAAGGCCATCGACAAGGCGCGTGAGCTCGCCAAGTCCATCGCGGCCCAGGCACCGCTATCCGTGATGTTCAGCAAGCAGGCAACCGAGCGCGGTTTCGACACCACCCTGTCCGAGGGCATGAACATCGAAGCCGACTCCTTCTTCGCTCTGGCGTTCTCGACCGACAAGGAAGAGGGCCTGGCCGCGTTCAAGGACAGGCGCCCTGCCAACTTCATCGGCCGCTGAAGGAGCACACCACATGACAAAGAGAAAAGACGTCGCGATCGTCGGCTACGGCGAGACGCCCATCGTGCTGCGCGGAGGCCGCAGCTCCTACGACCTGGCGAGCGAAGTGCTCGAGCAGATTCTGAACCAGACCGGCATCGACAAGTCCGAGATCGACGGGATCTGCGTGTCCGAAACGATGAGCGAGACCAGCAACCCGTTCTGGGCGGTGTTCCTGGGTGAGCACCTGGGCCTGCAGACGAGCTGGACGCAAGTCAATGGCATGGGCGGGGCATCGACGGTGGCCGGCATCGTGCGCGCTGCCTCGGCCATCCGCGATGGCCTGTGCAGCACCGTACTGGTGGTCGCTTCCGATGCGCAGTCCAGCTACCCTGCCACCGAGCAGGGCGGGCCGCGCTGGGAGTTCCAGTACCCAGTCGGCTTGCGCGGTCCCACGGGTGTGTTCGGCATGCTGATGCATCGCTACGAGCACCAGTACGGGCTGAAGTACGAAGCCCTAGCGAAACTCGCGGTCACCCAGCGCAACCACGCGCTGATGAACCCGAACGCCACGGCGAAGCTCAAGGCGCCGCTGACGGAAAAGGAGTACCTCGATTCAAAGTTCGTCTCGACGCCCTTGCGCGTGCTGGACAGCGTGATGGTGTGTGACGGCGCCAACGGCGTGCTCGTCACTTCCACGGAGAACGCGAAGCGCCTCGGCATCAAGAAAGCGGTCTACCCTGTGGGCTACGGCGAAGTGACCAACTACAAGGTGGATGACCTGCTGGCCGACATCACCGAAAGCGGCTTCACGCTCGCCGGCCCGCGCGCGCTCGCCCAGGCCGGCATGACGCCCCAGGACATCCGGATGTTCCATCCCTACGACGACTTCCTGATCGCCATCCTGCTGCAGCTCGAACAGATCGGGTTCTGCGGCAAGGGTGAGGGATCCGACTTCATTCTCAAGACCGACTTCAGCCACAAGGGCAAATTGCCTCTCAACACCGGCGGCGGCCAGATCTCTGCCGGGCAGCCCGGCTTGGCCGGCGGCGGCGTGAACCTGGTGGAAGCCGTGCGGCAGATGTTCGGCGAGGCGGGCGAACGCCAGGTGAGCGATCCGCGCAACGCCATGGTGACCGGCATCGGCTCGATTCCCTTTGGCAAGAACTGGAGCTGTTCCAACGTGATGATCCTGGAGCAATGACATGAGCGAAATCAAGACCGAACCCAAAAAGCCCGTGCGCCCGCTGCCCCGGCCCGATATCTACACGAAGACGACCCCGTTCTGGGAGGCGGCGAATGAGGGAAAGCTGCTGCTGCAGTATTGCAAGGACAGCGGCAAGTACCAGTGGTTTCCGCGCGCGGGCAGTGTGCACAACGGCAAGCGCAACATCGAATGGCGCCAGGCTTCCGGGCGCGGCACGGTGTACTCGTACACGGTGAGCGTGGCGGCGTGGCCTGGGCACGAGGACCGGGTACCCTATACCTGCGCCTACGTGGAGCTGGAGGAGGGCGTGCGCATCCTTGCGAACCTGTTCAACGTGAAACCTGAGGACGTCAAGATCGGCATGCCTGTCAAGCTGATGTTCGAACGCCTGTCGGAGAAGTTCAATTACCCGGCATTCGAGCCGGCCTGAGGGCACGCGATGAGGTTCGCACCCGGGCATTGACGCGCGCTGTTCGGCAGGTTGCACGTCACTGCCGTCGTCGGCGGCCCGGGACGATGAGCACACTAATTCGCATGCACAGCCCGTCCGATTTTTCTGTGGCCCAGGCCGTTCGCTCGCGCAAGAGTGTCCGTGCCTTCCTCGGCCAGGAGGTGCCACGGCCGCTCCTCGAGGAGGTGCTGACCTTGGCGGCCCGCGCGCCCTCGGGGGGGAACCTGCAGCCCTGGCGCTTGCGGGTCCTTTCTGGCGAGGCGATGGTGGCTTTCAAGTCGGCAATGCAATCGCGTGTGCGCGAAGCACCGGAAGGCGAGGCGCCGTTCGAATACGAGATCTATCCGAAGGCACTTGGAGAGCCTTACCGTACCAGCCGCTTCGATATCGGCGAGCGCCTGTACGCTTCCATTGGGGTGGCCCGGGACGACAAGGCCGGCCGGCGTATGCAGTTCCAGCGCAATTTTGATTTTTTCGGCGCACCGGCCGCGGTGCTCTGCTTCGCTGACAGGCGAATGGGGCCGCCGCAATGGGCCGACCTCGGCATGTACCTGCAGACCGTGATGCTCCTGCTGCGCGAGCGGGGCTTGCATAGCTGCCCGCAGGAGGCCTGGTCGCTTTATCACCAGACGGTACGCGCCTTCGTGTCGGCGCCACCAGAATGGCTGTTGTTCTGTGGAATGGCGATCGGCTACGAAGACCCGGCCGCGCCGGTCAATGCGATCGAATCCCCACGCGTGGGGTTCCATGACTTCGCAGCCTGGGTTCCGCCGCCGGCGTGAGCTTTCAAGGAGTCCAATTCTCCTGCCGCTTACCCTTGATCTACGCGAGTTCGCTGCTCTTTACCACCGCAGAAACCGAACTCAATCGATGCAGCATGCGCAGCAGCCGCGCTTTATCGCTGCCCATGTGTGCGTCGAGCTGTCGCTCATGTTCGGCAAAGCGTCTTTTGAGTTCGGCGAGGAGCTTGTGCCCCTTCGTGGTGAGAACGATTCTGCGATTCCGCTTGTCAGCGTCACACACCAACCGCTGAGCCAATCCGAGCTCTTCGAGCTTGTTGAGGAGCGGGACGATGCGCGGGCGCTCAACAGCCAAAATTTCGGCCAGCTCGGCCTGGGTGATCTCAGGGTTGTCTGCCGTTACCGCCATGACGGAAAACTGAACGAGCGTCAGCGCTTGATCGCCGAAAGCTTTATAGATGCTCTGGAACACGGCCATCTGCGCCCGGCGAATCGAATAGCCGATTGTCCCTTCAAGGTATCTCATGTCGAGTACGCGAGTCGTGCCCGCCTTCGGTTTCTTATCAGTGGTCATAGTGAATGTCATGTTTGAGCAGATTCTCGGCGACGGTAACACCGAGTGCTCTTGCTTTCGGGATTACCCTAGCTTGTATTAGATAACATTATTATTGATACTGAATCCAGGAATACAAGTAACTGGATTCGTTCAATCATGAGCCCGTCTTTGGAGTCCGCCCCAATCAGTTTTGGTCACCTTGAAGTGATGCGTGCGGGAACGTCAAATGGTCAGGTCGTGCGGGCGAACACGCCTCTCGTCGAGCGGTTTACGACCCTCGCACAGATGCTGCAGCGTCATGCGGCCGAGTCACCGGCGCGCGTCTTCCTGCGAGAACCAATCGGCACCGACTGGCGCGAACTGCGCTACGGGGATGCATTGCAGATCACGGATCGGCTGGCCTCGTCACTTGCTGCACGCGGCCTCTCCGTCGAGCGCCCGCTGGCCATCCTGTCGGGCAACAGCATCGACCACGCGCTGTTGGCCCTTGCGGCAATGTCTGTCGGAATCCCCGTGGCGCCCATATCGGTGGCCTACTCGCAGTTCGAAGACCTCTCTCGTCTGCGCAGCCTCCTGAAGTCATTGACGCCAGGACTCGTCTATGCCGAGGACGGCGCTCAGTTCGAGCGCGCATTGCGACTCGCTGCAGACATGGGTTATGAAATTGCTGTAGGGTCGGCCGCTCACCACGGTGTCCAGCCGGTGCACTTCGAAACCCTTGCCGAAGGTGACCCGGTCACCGATCCCACTGCACTCATGCAGTCGGTAAACGCCGACACTGTCGCCAAGATCCTCTTCACCTCCGGGTCGACCGGCGCGCCTAAGGGGGTGATCATCACGCAACGGATGATGTGCAGCAACCAGGATGCCATGGCACAAGTCTGGCCGTTCCTGGACGACGAGCCGCCGGTGATCGTCGACTGGCTGCCATGGAATCACGTCTTCGGTGGTTGCCTCAACTTCAATCTGGTGCTGCGCAACGGCGGCACATTGGTGATTGACGACGGAAGGCCACTGCCTGATCGCATGCAGCGCACGCTGGAGAACATCCGTGAGCATCGGCCCACGGTATACATGGGTGTGCCCGGTGCCTTGAAAGAGTTGGCCAAGGCGTGCGCCAACGATCCAGAGTTCGAGCGTGTGTTTTTCGGGCGCCTGCGCGCCATCTTCTCTGCAGGTGCGGCTCTGCCGCGCGACACGTGGGACGCCCTGCACGCTGGTTGCCTGCGAGCGACGGGTCGCAAGCTCAACCTCTTCATCGGCTGGGGCGCAACCGAGACAGCGCCAGTCGTCAGCATCACGCGTCCTGAGTCGACCCGGCCGGACTCGATCGGGTTGCCGGTGCCGGGAGCAGCGATCAAGCTCGTACCGAGTCAAGACAAGCTGGAGCTGCGCGTGAAAGGCCCGATGGTCACGCCGGGCTACTGGCGGCGTCCCGACCTCGCAGGTGCTGCATTCGATGCGGACGGTTTCTACGCGATCGGCGATGCGGGCCGGCTGGACGAAGTCAACTGGCAGCGAGATGGCATCTTGTTCGACGGTCGGGTGGCCGAGAACTTCAAGCTGATCACCGGGACCTGGGTGAGTGTTGGTCCCCTGCGGCTGGCTGCGCTCGCTGCTGGCGCTCCGCTGTTCGATGAAGTCGTGATCACGGGGCATGACCGCGGCGAAGTGGGCTTGCTTGTGTTCCCGAACCTGGCGGCTTGCCGCGCCTTGACAAATCGACCGAGTGCATCGTTGCCGGAACTGGTGGGCGATCAGAAGGTGCGCGCGAAGGTCGCCGAGGCACTCGAGACTCTATGCCGCAACGGCGGCGGCTCCTCCACGCAAGTGCGGCGAGCGTTGTTGCTGTCGAGCCCGCCTTCGGTGGAGGCGGGTGAGATGACTGACAAAGGCTACCTCAATCAGCGTGCGGCCTTGCAGTTTCGGGATCTCGAGGCGCGGCGTCTCTACGCCGAGCCTCGAGATCCCGACGTGATCCTGAACACTAACGCAACCTCGGCCTGCGGCGTCTGACGCCCGGCCATGAACAGACACCTGAAACAATCATGAGCTCAGACATCTTCATCCTCGGTGGTGCACGCACCGCAATCGGCACGTTCGGCGGAACCCTGAAGGATTTTTCGCCCACGAAGCTTGGCACGGTGGCCGTGCGCGAGGCCATCGCACGCGCAGGGCTCGTGCCTGGCGACGTCGAACATTCCGTCTTTGGCACCGTAATCCCCACCGAAGCGGCCGACCTCTTCCTCGGGCGTACCGTCGCCATCGAGGCCGGCATGCCGATCGAGTCGCTGGGACTCACTGTGAATCGTCTGTGCGGCTCGGGCGCACAAGCCATCGTCAACGCCGCCCAGATGATTCGATTGGGCGAATCGAAGATTGCAGTGGCCGGTGGCGCGGAGTCGATGAGCCGCTCGCCTTACTCGGTACAAGGGATGCGCTATGGCCAGCGGATGGGCGACGGGGTCGTGTACGACTGGCTTCAGAACACGCTGGCAGACCCATTCGGCCACGGGGCGATGGGATGCACTGCGGAGAACGTCGCAGTGAAGTACGGCATCAGTCGCGAGCGCCAGGATGCCTTTGCAGTTGAAAGCCACCGGCGTGCCGCCGAGGCGATTGCACAAGGACGTTTCAAAAGCCAGATCGTTGGGGTCGAGGTCAAGACTCGCAAAGGCGTTCAGGTATTCGACACCGATGAACACGTCCGTCCTGGCACGACGATGGCCGATGTCGCCAAGCTCAAACCGGCATTCCGGGATGGTGGCACGGTCACGGCGGGAAACTCGTCAGGAATCAACGACGGCGCCGCCGCTGTGATCCTGGCAAGTGGCGAAGAGGTCGATGGACGCCGGCTGCAGCCGATCGGCCGCCTCCTTGCTTGGGGGCTGGCCGGGGTCCCGCCCGAGATCATGGGCATCGGCCCCGTGCATGCGGTGCCGGTCGCGCTCAAGCGAGCAGGTCTCACGCTCAATGACATCGACATCATCGAATCCAACGAAGCGTTCGCGGCCCAGGCGCTGTCGGTGATTGATGGACTCAAACTCGATCCCGCTAAGGTCAATCCCAACGGTGGTGCCGTGGCGTTGGGTCACCCGCTTGGCGCCACGGGTGCCATCTTGAGCGTGAAGTGCCTCTACGAGCTGCAGCGGATCGGCGGGCGCTACGGTCTAGTCACCATGTGCATTGGTGGCGGTCAGGGCATCGCATTGGTCATTGAGAACCTCGCCAAGTGAGCGAACGCAAAATGCAGTCCAACATTTCACTTGCGGTCGTCATCGGCGCGGGCAACATGGGCGCCGGCATTGCGGCCCACCTCGCCAATGCAGGCGTACGGGTGCTGTTGCTCGATCGCACGGATACCGATGCGACATCCCGAAATCGCCTGGCAGAGCAGGCCATCGAGCGGCAACTGCAAACGGGCGGGTTCATGCATCCGGATCGGGCGCGTCTCGTGGAAGCGGGTAACGTCGACGATGACCTGGTGCGAATCCGAGATGCGGACTGGATTGTCGAGGCCGTGTTCGAGGATCTTGCTGTCAAGAGGGATCTGTATATCAAGGTCGACAGTCTCCGCAAGCCAGGGTCTGTCGTCTCTTCAAATACGTCGACGATTCCGCTGCGTCATCTGACCGAAGGCCTGAGCGATGCGTTCACGCGTGACTTTGTCATCACGCACTTCTTTAACCCGCCTCGGGTGATGAAGCTTGTCGAACTGGTCTGTGCGGCAAAGACAGCGCCAGAAACGATCGCGCGGGCAACTGCCTGGTGCGACCAGTTGTTGGGCAAGACCGTTATCCGTTGCAGGGACACACCGGGATTCATTGCCAACCGGATCGGCAACTACTGGATGTCGGTCGCCGTCCTCGAAGCGAACTCACTGAGGCTGACCGTCGAGGAGGCCGATGCCGTCATGGGAGCTCCCTTCGGAATTCCACGAACCGGCATCTTTGGCCTCTTCGACTATGTGGGGATCAACCTCGTGCCGTTGGTGTGGGGAGGCTTTATGAGGTCGCTGTCGGCGACAGACGCGCATCGGCGCCATGACATCACGCGCGATGGCGCTATTGCCCGGATGCTGCAGCAGGGGCGGACCGGTCGCGGGTCGGGGGCGGGCTTCTACCGGACAACTGGGCAGGGCAGCAGCAAGCAGCGCGAAGTCATCGACCTGGCGTCCGGCGAGTACCGAGCCCTGCAGCCGGTCCAACTGGCCAGCCTGGAGATCGCCAGCAAGGACCTCAGGGCGCTATGCGAGCAGCCAGACCGAGGCGGCCAGTACGCGTGGAGTGTGCTGTCGAACGTGGTGTCGTACGCGGCCGAAGTCGGCCCGGAGATTGCGGACGATGTCGCGTCCATCGATGTCGCGATGAAGCTCGGCTACAACTGGGCGCATGGTCCTTTCGAGTTGGCCGATCGCGTCGGACCGGCTTGGCTGGCCGGTCGCTTGCGCGCTGAAGGTCGACCGGTGCCTGCACTGCTCGCCAAGGCCGTTGAACAGGGTCGTTTCTACGGTGATGGATGTTGCCTCGACACCAACGGCGAGTGGGCGGCAGCGGTAGAGGACTCCAATGCCCTCTCCTTGCCGACCGCCAAACGAAGGGCAGCACGCGTAGCGGGCAACGCCTCGGCGTCGCTCTGGGATATCGGGGAAGGCGTTCTGGCCCTCGAAGTGCACTCGAAGATGAACGCCTGCAATGAGCAGGTGGTCGATCTGCTGGAAGCAGCCCCAATCTACGTTCGCCGTGGGTCCCGTGCCTTGGTGATCGCCAATGATCATCCTCGCGCCTTCTCTGTGGGCGCCGATCTCGGAAGCTTCGTTGCCTACGCCAAGGCCTCGGATTGGAGCGGCCTGGTTCGTTTTGTCCAGCGCGGCCAGTGGGCACTGCGAGCCCTCCGGATGGCCCCGTTTCCGGTGGTCGGCGCGCCGTTCGGCCTGGCACTCGGAGGAGGCTGCGAGCTGCAGCTTAGTTGCGACGCAAGCGTAGGCCATGCCGAGCTGAACGCCGGCCTGCCCGAGCTCAAGGTCGGCATCCTGCCCGGCTGGGGCGGCTGCATGCGGCTGCTGGAGCGGTGGGCGAGCCGCTGCGGCGGCGACGCGCAACTTGGTGCTTTACGGGCGCTCGAAGTCCTGGTGGACGGCACGGTGAGCAGTTCAGCTCTGGACGCGATGGAACGCGGTCTGCTCCGCGAGACGGATCGGATCACGATGAACCGCGACCGCCAGCTGGAGGATGCCCGGCGCCTGGCCATCGAGCTATGCGATGGCGGTTACCGCCCCGAGCCGGCCCCCACATGGACAGTATCCGGAGCGGCCGGAGCTGCGGAGCTGTTCGCTCGCATTGATGAACAGCGCGCCTTCAAGCAACTCGGCGAGCATGACATGACCATCGTACGCGCCATGGCTGAGGTACTTACCGGTGGAGGCGCGGCTTCCGGATCGGTGCTAACCGATACGGACATCCTGGCGCTGGAGGTCGAACACATGGTCGCGCTGGCCAAGACGCCGCCGTCGCTGGCACGTATGGAGCATATGCTGGCAACTGGTAAGTCGCTTCGCAACTAATTCTTCGACAGCACCCGTACGCCGATTCAAACCCTACCTAAGGAGACACGCATGAATTTAATCCGAAGAGATATTCTTCTTGGAGGCGCCGCCGCGTTGCTCGGCTTGCCTGCCACGGCAGCAGCATTTCCGAATCGGCAGGTAACAATCATCGTTCCTTCCCCGCCCGGCGGAGGCCTAGATCCCGTCGCGCGTGCTCTGGCTCAGGAGCTTGGCGCCATCTGGAAACAACCTGTCGTGGTCGACAACCGAACGGGAGCGTCTGGCGCGATCGGCGCCAAGGCACTCATCAACGCGCCAGCGGACGGCCATACGTTGCTCTTGGTGAACGAGTCGATTGTGGTCGGCAACCGCTTTGCGTTCAAGAACTTGCCGTACGACCCGGACCGCAACTTCACGCTCCTGAGCCTGCTGGTCGAGTCTGAGTACTACTTGGTAGCCCACGCGAGCGTTCCAGCCGCGAACCTGACCGATTTGGTGAAACTTCCTGGCGCGGTGGGGAAAGCACTCTCTTACGCCAGCTGGGGGCAGGGCAGCACGCCGAACCTGCTCTTCGAAACGCTCAACCAGCTCGCCGGCACCAATGTTGTCGGCATACCGTACCGGGGGGCGGCACCGGCCCTGCTCGCAATGATCTCGAACGAGGCGCAGCTCGGGATCGGGACTGCATGGTCGGTCAAGCAGCATTTCAAGACTGGTGTGCTCAAGCCGCTGGCGGTGGCTTCGACTAAGCGGTCGAAGGAGTATCCGGATGTCCCGACTACCGTGGAACTTGGTTACCCCGATCTCGTGGCTTCCTTGTGGTTCGGCATGGTGGGACCGGCGGGGATGCCGGGCGATGCAGTGAACTCGATCGTGGGAGACATCCGCAATGTCCTCGACAACCCTGAGATCGTGAAGAAGCATGCGATTCTGCAAGGCTACACAGTTGTGCATGGTGGACCTGCAGATTTCGCCGAGCGCGTGAAGCGGGATTCGGCGATTTTTGGGAAGCTAGCCAAGGCATCCAAGTTGGAACCTCAGTAAATGAAGTTTAAGCAAGATGTATGAATTCAACGAACAAACGCGTGCTGTCGTCGATCTGGTCCATCGTCTAGTTCAGCAATATCAGATGCCTCTGGAGCAGCGAATGCTGCGCGGAGAGGCATTGACCCTGCAAGACTATGAGCCTGGCATGCAGGCGGCCAAAGAGGCAGGACTCTGGGCACTGCGAGCCCCAGAGGAGTTCGGCGGCGCGCAATTGTGCCTAGTCGACCGGCTTGCTGTCATTGAAGAGAATTCACGCTGTCTTGCTCCGCTTCGCTTTGACGGGCACACCTTTCAGTCGCTCTTTGCGCTGACTGGCGTGCAAAAGGAGCGCTATCTTGACCCGATCCTGGAGGGGCGCAAGCACTGGAGCTTCGCGCAGACGGAGCCTGGTGGCGGTGCTGACCCCACGCGGGCTGTCGCCACTACGGCGCGCCGTGATGGCGAAAGCTGGGTCATTAATGGCTCAAAAATCTGGATCACGTCATTTGATGAGGCGGACTTCGTCTTTGTCGTCGCGCGTACCGACAAGTGCGCCGGCTCAAAGGGTATCTCGATGTTCGCCGTCGACAGTGGCAATCCCGGCCTGATCGCTCGCGAAGTTCCCATGCTCGGCGGAATGAAGACGCACCAGCTGACATTTGAGGATTGCCGCGTCGATGAGCTATCGCTCGTGGGCGGTGAGGGCCGAGGCCTGGAAGGGGCGCAGGTCGGATTGACGTCTGCACGTTTCGAGGTCGCGGCGGCGGCGCTGGGTGTGGCGCAGCGAGCGTACGAAATGATGGTTTCCTACGCAAAAGAACGCGTTGCTTTCGGTGGACTACTGGCAGACAAGCAAGCGGTTCAAGCCATGATTGTGGATTCCTGGATTGAGCTCCAGCAGAACCGGCTGATGCTCTATCGCTGTGCCGAGAGAGCAGACAGTAACAGCGATGTGCGGATTGAGGCTGGTCTCGTGAAGATGCAATGCACCGAGATGGTGGGCCGCGTCCTCGATCGCGCAATCCAAGTGCACGGGGCAGCCGGTTGTACCTACGAGTCACCGCTGGCTTGGTGGTATGACCGCCAACGAATGGCGCGAATCTACGAAGGCCCCACCGAAGTTCACAAGTACCGACTCCTGGCGCGTCACCTGCTGTCATGAATAGGCCGCTGAAAGACATCACCGTCATTGAGATGGCCGGGCTCGGCCCCGGGCCCTGCGCGGCTACATTGCTCGCTGATGCTGGCGCTACGGTAATTCGGATCGAGGGTGGGCAGAAATCCGCTCTCCACAGCCCAATCGATGAATTTAAGGATCCGTACTCGCGTGGCAGGAGGGTCATCACGCTCGACTTGAAGCAGGCCCAAGGGATCGAGGCGGTGCTTCGCCTCGTCGATCGTGCTGATGCGCTCATCGAGGGGTATCGGCCAGGCGTCATGGAGCGCTTAGGGCTCGGGCCAGACGTGTGCCTCGCACGCCGGCCGAGCCTGGTATATGGCCGGATCAGTGGTTGGGGCCAGGTTGGCCCCTTGGCACACGCAGCCGGGCACGACATCAACTACATCGCCATTGCAGGTGTTCTACATGCAATTGGAACGGCGGAAACGCCCGTGGTGCCGCTGAACCTTGTAGGCGATCTTGGCGGCGGAGGGGCAATACTTGCCTTCGGCATCTCGAGTGCTCTGCTTCAGGCAGCGCGGACGGGCTGTGGAGAAGTGATTGACGTGGCAATGACTGACTGCGCTGCGTTTCTCATGGCACCTTTCTTTGCGCGACTTGCAGCGGGCACGTGGCTCGACGAGCGGGCGGCGAACATTGGCGACGGCGGTGCGCCGCACTACGGCGTCTATCGATGCAAAGATGGCGGGTTCGTCGCAATTGGTCCACTCGAGTCCAAGTTCTGGGAGGTATTCTTGAAACTGATCGGCCTCGAAGGTGACCACGAAATGGCACAGCGCCGTAACCCCGAGCAATGGCCATCACTGCGCCGCCGTCTGCAGGACCGCTTTGCCACCCGAACTCGCGACGAATGGTCCAAGCTCTTTGAAGGAACAGATGCTTGCGTGCAGCCCGTGCTGACCATGCGAGAGGCGATAGCTCACCCTCACAACATAGCGCGTGAAACGTTCGTCACCGAAAGCGAGGCGCGAGTTCCCGGGCCCGTGCCGAGATTCGGAGCCGAAAAAACTTTGGTTCCGTCGCCTCCTGTCCATTCGACGCAGGAAATTCTGCTGGAGGTCGGATTCTCGCGCAACGAAGTTGCCGAGATGCTGCGCTTGGGCGTGGCCGGTTGAGTTCTCTACACCTTGGCTTGACGCTGAAAACATCTCTATCCACACATGGGAAATAGCATGACAACTTCCGATCCAAACATTCTCAGCCTTGAGGGAAAAGTCGCACTCGTCACCGGGGCAGGGCAAGGCGTGGGCGAAGCTATCAGCCGCCTGTTTGCGGCACACCACGCCAAAGTAATTGTCAATGACTTCTTTGCCGAACGCGCCAAGAGCGTTGCAGATGCCATTGTCAGCTCGGGCGGTAGCGCAATTCCTATTCAGGCTGACGTGACCGATGCAGCTGGCGTGCGACGGATGGTAGAGCAGGCGGCGGCCCACTATGGCTCTATCGACATTCTTGTGAACAACGCCGGGAACTTCGGCGCAACCCCCAGCGAAGACGTGCAGAAACCTTTTTGGGAACACGGAAGAGAGGCGTGGGGTGGCGTCATAGATGTCAACCTGTTTGGCGTGATCAACTGCGTGTCCGCATGCATTCCAGCCATGATTGAAAAACGGGGTGGCAGAGTGATCACCATCGTTTCCGACGCGGCCCGCGTCGGGCAAGCAGGGTTGGAGATCTATTCCGCCGCGAAGGCCGGATCGGCGGGATTCATGCGTGCAATTGCCCACACGCTCGGCCGCCATCAAGTGACAGCCAACACCGTTTCGATCTCCGCTACGTCAACCCCCGCTCTGGAGGAACGGTTCTCCCAGGATCCGGAACGCAAGAAGAAGATTCTGGAGCGTTACATCATTCGCCGCCTCGGTCAGCCAAGCGACGTCGCCAACATGGTCCTGTTTCTCGCCTCCGACGCGAGTTCCTGGATCACCGGCCAAACCTATCCCGTCAACGGCGGATACACCCTGTCAGTTTGAATGTATGGATAACAAAACTCAAGTTTGCGCAGAGCGCCACGGCGCCACACTGGTCATTTCCATAGATCGCCCGCAACTCAAGAATGCCATGGGGACGCAGGCCTCCGAGGAGATGACCGCCGCACTCGATTTGCTCGACCAAGACCCGGCACTGACGATCGGCATCATTACCGGCAATGGCGGAAATTTCTGTACAGGTGCCGACCTGAAGGCTGCTGCGCGCGGAGAACGCCCCCTCACCGCGAGCCGCGGTGGGTTTGGAATCGTTCAAAAGCCGCCGCGCAAACCGCTGATTGCGGCAGTAGAGGGCTATGCAATTGGTGGCGGATTGGAAATTTGTCTCGCCTGCGATCTTGTCGTCGCAGCGCGGGATGCCAAGTTTGGCTTGCCTGAGGTCCGCAGCGGCGTCATGGCAATTGGTGGCGGCCTTTTCCGCTTGCCCAAACGGGTCCCGCGCGCCTTTGCCATGGAGGTCATCCTGGGTGGACAGTTCTACGACGCCTCCACCTTTCATCAGCATGGGGTAGTGAATCGGCTCACCGAGCCTGGGCAGGCATTGCAGGAGGCGACGAAGTGGGCGACCGCACTTCTGGACAACGCCCCATTGGCAATGCTTTGCAGCAAAGAGATCGTCGATCTCAGTGCTCAACTTCCTGACGAAGAGGCTTGGCGACGTCAGGAACCCATAGTAAGACGCGTGCTTGAATCCCGGGACAGAGCCGAAGGGCTTGCGGCATTCGCCGAAAAGCGAAAGCCACGCTGGTCGGGGCAGTAGCATTCAACGCTGGAGCTTGTATGTTGACTCTATTGAAACCGGCGTTGTACGGCAGATCCGACGACGAAGCGTCGCGGTCCGCGTACCTCAAGGGCGGGCGTTGCAAATGTGGCTACGTCTTCTTTCCGTGGCAGTCCCTTGGCTGCGAGCGCTGCGGCGATGTGGAGTCGCTGCAAGCCATCAATCTTGCTGGCAAAGGAAGCGTGCTTTCAAGCGTGACGGTGCACCTCCATGCAACAAATGACCGGCCAACGCCATTTGTGATTGCGGCGGTCCGTCTGGCTGACGGTCCGGTAGTGCGCACATTGTTGGCCGAGCGATCCGGCGCCGCCCCACGAACCCTGCCTCCTGGGCATGCAGTCGTCGCTGAACTCTTTGAGGTCTCCCACCCGGGAGATCCTGCGGTAACTGTCTTGGATCTGCGCTTTGTCGCCGTGGACGAACAGTAAGGTATTTTATGAACGTGCCTCTAATGAACTTTCGCCCGGTTTACGTAATCGGCGTCGGTTTTCACCGCTACCAGGCGCTCAGCGCGACTCCTTATGTGACCTTGGGATTGACCGCGGCACGCGAAGCGCTCGCCGATGCCGGGTTGCCCTGGGAGAATGTGGACTCGGCTTTCGTCGCGACTGCGCTGCTACCGATGGCGTCGGGGCGACCGATGTTGCGTCATCTCGGCGCAACCGGCATTCCCATTGTGCACATCGAGAACGCTTCGGCGTCCGGTTCCGCCGCCTTCAGAGCTGCAGTGCTGGAAGTCGCCAGCGGCGTAAGCGACGTTTCCATGGCCATCGGTGTGGACAAGCCGGACCTCGTTCGGCAAACTTTGCGAGCGGAGGCAATCAGCGGTCTGGAAAACCTGGCCAACGACGCCATCGTTCCATTTACCAGTTTTGCTCTGCGTGCAGAGGCGTACGCTCGGGCAGCGAACTGCCACGTGGCCGACATTGCGCTTGTAGCTGTCAAGAACCTGAGGAACGCCGCGAAAAATCCCTACGCCCAGCGCCAGACTGAACGCACGCTCGAAGAAGTGCTGGCCGGCAAGCCTGTGGCAGGGATCTTTACGAAGCTGCAATGCACTCCGGTCGGCGAAGGCGGCGCCGCCGTGATTGTTGCTTCAGAACAAGCGATCAAGAAAATTCCGGGAGTGGTGCGTCCGGTTCAGGTTCTGAGCTCGGCTGCGTCTAGCCAACGAGCCAGTGGCGATCCTGCTCGTCACGACGTCGAATTGACACAGGTCACAGTAAAGAAAGCGCTGGACCAAGCGGGTGTGAACGTACGGAATCTCGATGTCATCGAGGTCCACGATGCTTTCACCATCGAGGAAATCGAGTATCTCGAAGCGATCGACTATTGCGCTCCTGGTCACGCGATTCCGATGCTGAAGGAGGGCGCTTTCGATATTGGAGGGCGTTCTGCTGTCAGTCCGTCCGGAGGGCTGATCGGAATGGGGCATCCCATCGGGCCTACGGGTATTGGCCAGATCGGCGAGATCGTGCGGCAGTTGCGGCACGAAGCCGGGGCACGCCAGCAACCGAACGCTCAATTGGGCATGGCCCACATGGTCGGGCTCGGTGCTGTCTGCTACGCGCACGTGCTGCGCAGACCCTGAGAGCGAGACTACGCCATGGCGCTCGACTCTACTTCATTTGAAATTCTGCTGGCTTCGGTTCAACGGTTCATTCGGGAACAGTTGATCCCGAATGAAAACCATATCGAGGAGTTCGACGAAGTCCCCACCCACCTGGTTTCGGCAATGAAAGAGCTGGGCCTCTTCGGCCTATCCATACCTGAAGAGTATGGTGGCAGCGGACTTTCAATGGCGCAGGAGTGTCGTGTGATTCGAGAGTTCGGTCAAACAGCTGCCGCGTTTCGATCCGTGTTTTCGACAAACGTGGGCATAGGTTCCCAGGGAATACTGATTGACGGAACCAGCGAGCAGAAGGCCGAGTATCTCCCCCGTGTCGCCAGCGGTGACTTGGTGATGTCTTTTGCTCTTACGGAACCGGATGCTGGTTCGGACCCCAGCGCGCTTCGCACACGCGCGGATTGGGACGGCACTCATTTCGTGATCAACGGCAGGAAGCGTTTCATTTCAAACGCACCGAGGGCGGGCGCATTCACACTCATGGCCCGTACCGGACAAGCGGGGGCGAACGGGATTTCTGCGTTTGTCGTTCCGGCCGATCTGCCTGGAATCAGCCTTGGCAAGGTTGACAAGAAGATGGGACAAAAGGGTACCCAAACCTGTGATGTGGTCTTCGACGGTGTGCGAGTGCCTGCGGGCAATATCATCGGTGGTATTCCCGGTCAAGGTTTCCGGACCGCGATGAAAGTTCTCGATCGAGGACGTTTGCATATCGCAGCAGTCTCCTGTGGAATGGCGCGCAGGGTCCTGAACGAATCACGCCGGTATGCAGCGGAGCGCAAGCAGTTTGGTCAGCGGATTGGTGACTTTCAACTGATCCAGGCCATGCTCGCCGACAGTCAGGCTGAACTCTATGCCGGCTGGTCAATGGTGCAGGACTGTGCGTCGCGCTACGACGGCCGCAACCCAAGTGTCCCCGACGCAAAGATCACGATGCTCGCGTCCTGCTGCAAGATGTTTTGTACTGAAATGGTCGGCCGCGTAGTCGACCGAGGCGTGCAGATTCATGGGGGTGCGGGTTACATGAATGAGTGCGTCGTAGAGCGGTTCTTCCGTGACGCGAGGCTGCTACGGCTGTACGAAGGCACAACGCAAATTCAGCAAATCATTATCGGGCGGCATCTGGTGAACGCCTGACTCACGCATCCTCAAAAGGAATTTCAATGAACGAGCCTTCTGCCCGTCCTGCTCCGGAGACGCCGGAATACTGGGCGATATCGCAACCTGACGCAACTGCGGTCATTGAAGCAGAGAAAAAACTGTCCTATGCCGAGCTGAACGTACGCGCCAATCGATTGGCAGCGGCTTTCAAGAATTACGGAGTACGAACCGGGGACATCGTCGCAGTTCGCAGCCAGATTCGATTGGAATGGCCGGTGATTTCGCTGGCGCTCGCCAAATTGGAATGCCAGATGCTGGCGCTCAACTGGCGTCTTACACCCAAAGAGGTGGCGCGGATCATGACTGATAGTCGACCTGCCGGTCTGGTCTGTGATGACGCTGACTTGCCGAAACTTGCCCTCGAGGTCGAGCTCTCGAATTTGAAGTTTGCGATTGCGATAGACGGGTCGTCGGCCGGCTTTCAATCGTACGCCAGCATAGTGGCCGAGCAAGACGGCTCGTCCCCGCCGGCCTTCTTTTCGCGAAAGCCACCACCGCTGATTCTCTTCACTTCTGGCACGACCGGTGAGCCAAAAGGCATTGCCATTCGACCGGATGACAGCAAGGTCACCCGAGAGTATCTCGCGGACGTTCGAGCAACTCGGCCCCTTGCTCCTGGTGATGTGTGTCTGGTGTCCGTTCCATTGCATCATGCGGCCGGTGCGACCCAGGTTACGGATGCGCTCAAGTGCGGCGCAATGGCGGTCCTTTTGCGGCGATTTGATCCTCAAGAGACCCTGCGTGTGATCGAGGATCACCGAGTAACGCAATGGTTCGGCGTTCCTACCATGTATCGGCGGATCGCGGCGCTCGGTGAGGAGATAAAGCGTTACGACCTGACGTCCTTGAAGCAGCTGGGTGTTGGCGCGGCTCCCGTTGACAGGCCCTTGAAACAGTGGATCCTGGACAACTTGGGGTCATGCCTGCGAGAGGGCTATGGTTCATCCGAGGTTGGCCTTGCAACCTCACTGCCTCCAGAGTTTCAGCGGGAAAAGATGAACTCTTGCGGGCGTCCCTTTCGCCATGTCAGCATCTCGATTCGGGACGGTGCCGGACGTTCACTGCCCACGGCAGAGCACGGGGAAATATGGATCAAGACGCCTGTGGCGATCAGGTCATACCTACACGGGCCAACCTTTGGTTCCGATCTGCTCGATGAACTGGGCTACTTTTTTACCGGAGATGTTGGCTATCTCGATGATGACGGTTTTCTCTACATCTGCGATCGCGCCAAAGACATGATCATTTCGGGAGGGGTGAATATCTATCCGGCGGAGATCGAGGCTGTGCTGAAGGAGCATCCGGCGATTGCCGATTGCGCGGTCATCGGTGTCCCCGACAACGAATTTGGGGAAGCTGTTGCTGCGTTCTGCGAAATCAGGCCGCAGGTGACGTTCACGCCGGCAGCCCTCCTCGAGTGGTGTGCCAAAGGTTTGGCGAGCTATAAGCGGCCGAAGCAAATAGAAGTTGTTGAAGAGCTTCCGCGAAACGCCCTGGGCAAGATACTTAAAAGAGAACTTCGGGCGACGCAATGGCGTGACAGGGAGCGCTCGATCTAGCTGAACTGAAGATCATGGAACGGCTTTTGTCTTCGTCTTCGGGATTGACCGGGCCATGGCCCTGGTCGCGATTGAAAATTCCGGTCATTGCCGCGCCGATGCTGCGCGTCAGTGGGCCGGAGCTCGTCGTCGCCGCCTGCGCAAGCGGCATCATCGGTGCGTTCCCTACCGCCAATGCGCGTAGCACTGATGAACTCGACCAATGGCTGCTTGCGGCGCAGTCGTCCCTCAGCCGCCAACATGACGCGGGTGAAGCTGTGGGGATCGTCTGTCCCAATCTCATCATTCGGCACCCCAGATTAATCGACGATTTGGCATGCGTTGTGCGCCACCGCGTCAGTATGGTGATTACCAGTGTGGGCTCGCCTGCACCGGTCATCTCGCCTCTTCATGACGTAGGCTGCCTGGTTTTTGCCGATGTCGCGTCCATCGCGCATGCAGAAAAGGCATTGCGGGCGGGGGCAGACGGGCTGGTGCTGCTTTGTGCCGGGGCGGGTGGACAGACCGGCTGGGCCAATGGAATGGCGTTCGCACGAGCAGTTCGAGGATTCTTCGATGGCCCACTGGTCCTTGCCGGCGGCATATCTGACGGCCAAGCGCTTTGGGCCGCACGTGCGCTGGGTTGTGACTTGGCCTACATGGGCACCAAGTTCATCGCTACGGTAGAGAGTCGCGCATCCAAGGATTACAAGAGGATGCTCGTTGCCAGTACCTTGGATGACGTAGTTCTTACGCGAGCCTTCACGGGCTTGGACGCCAACATGCTTCGTCCTTCAATCGAAGCGGCTGGGCTTGATCCCACGCAACTCGAGGAGCAAGTGACCAGAGAAACAGCAAGTGCCCGATTTGGTAGCAATCAAGGCAGCAGCGCTCCAAAGCGTTGGACTGACATATGGAGCGCGGGTCACAGTGTTGCCGGCGTTACGCGCCTCCAAACCGTTGCGTCATTGGTTGAGGCCACGAGCCGTGAATTCCGCCTGGCACGGGAACGCTGTTTCGCTGAGCTGCTCGCTGAGCGCGGTTGAAGCTCGCGCGTGGTCATGCCGGCGTGTGATCGCAGACCTCGCGAGTTTGTATTGGACTGGTGTGCCGCAATGGCCGACCATCTACCACATCACAAAAACTCACGCACCGCGAATCTTTCTCATCGCACGTTCGTGCGATTGAGCCTTAAAGTGCGTCCAACACATTCGGGCGCACCCGAGCGAGCCTGAGAAGGAGACCCCATGCAAGACATCCTCGTCGAGAGCTGTGAGCAGTGGCTCGAAATCTATCCGGCTTTGAGTTGGCCTGAGGGCACGCGATGAAGTTCGCCTCGTTCCTCGCCTCGCACGCCGCGTTCATGGGCGGCAAGGAGGCCGTTGTCTGCGGCGCAGAGCGACTGAGCTTTGCTGACCTCGATGAGCAGACCACCCGGCTTGCCCAGGCGCTGCGGGACGAAGCCAAGGTGCAGCCGGGTGACCGCGTGGCGGTCTATCTGCCCAATAGTGTCGCCTTCGTGCGCGCCTTCATTGCGGTGATCAAGGCAGGCGGCATTGCGGTCCCTGTGAACCTGCCGCTGTCGGTGCCCGAAATCGCGCACATCGTGTCAGACTGCAAACCCAAGGCAGCTTTCATCGGCGAAGCTACTCGCGCCAACTTCATTCGGGCGATCGATGGGGCGGATGTCCGTTCCATTGCGTGCGAGCCGGGTTGTGAGGGCGATTTCCGCCAGGAAGATCTTCTAGATGCGCGCAAGCCGCGGGCACCACTCGACATCCCGTTTGACGCGGATGACTGCATGGTGGCGTACACCTCCGGCACCACAGGCCGCGCAAAGGGCGTGATACTTACCCAGTCGAATTACATGTTCGTCAACGGGTTCCTGAACGGCTGGCACTGGCGACTGACGTCCGATGACCGGCACCTGTGCACCACGCCCCTTGCGCACCGAACGGGTATGGCGCGCCTCATGAACATGATCCTGCACGGCAGCACCCTCGTGGTGATGCCGCGCTTCGAGGCATCCGACGCGGCCCGACTGGTCCGCGAGGAACGCGTTACTGTCCTCGGCATGGTGCCGACCGTCGGGCGAATGATGCTTGCTGAGGCCGAGGCGCGGCCCGGCGATTTTGCCACTTTGCGCATTGCGCTGGTGACGGGAGAAGCATTCCCGTTGGACGTCAAGCGCCGCTTGAGTGACGCCCTCCCGCACGTGCGGTTCTACTCGTTCTACGCGATGACAGAAGCTGGCGCTATCGCTTGGCTCGACAGTGGCGAGCAATTCACCCATCCCACGTCCGTTGGTCGCGTATGGCCCGGTGTGGAGGTGAAACTTGTCGCCAACGATGGCGCGGAAGTTCCGTTGGGTGAAGCGGGAGAAATCTGGGTCCGGAGCGGCCAACCGGGTTCCTTCTCAACGATGCGCGAGTACTTCCGCCGCCCGGAAGACACGGCCAAGACCCTGCGCGATGGGTGGGTGGCCACGGGCGACATGGGCCAGTTCGACGAAGGCGGATACCTGTACTTGATGGACCGCAAGAAGGACATGGTGCTTTCCGGCGGCTACAACATCTACTCGAAGGAAGTGGAGCTCGCTATCCAGAGCCATCCCGGCGTGCGCGACGCCGCCGTGATCGGAGTTCCGGACGCCATGTTCGGCGAAGCCGTCGCGGCCTATGTGGAAGTGGAGGAGGGCGCGAGCCTGGACGCCCAGGCGGTCATCGACCACTGCCGAGAGCGCATCGCAAGCTACAAGAAGCCCAAGCACGTGTTCTTCATGCCCGCGCTGCCGCGCAATAGCACCGGCAAGGTGCTCAAGACCCAATTGCGCGAACTCTATCGCGCCGACACAACGGCTGCCTGACAGCGGCTCAACACGCATGCCTTACGTATCTCCCTGGATGAACCCCGAGCTCGAAATGCTGCGGGATGCTGCCCATCGATTTTTCGAGGCCGAGTTCGTGCCTCATGAGGAGCGCTGGGCCAAGGACCTCATGATGGATCGCGACGCCTGGAACCAGGCAGGTTCCATGGGGTTGCTGTGTGCCAGCATTCCGGAGGAGTACGGCGGGGGCGGCGGAACGCTCGCCCATGACATCGTGATCTTCAGCGAGCAGGCTCGCAGCATCATCGGTAGCTTCAGCAACACGGTCCACAGTGGCATCGTGGCGCACTACCTTCTGCACTACGGCTCCGAGGAGCAAAAGCGGCGGTGGTTACCAAAGATGGCAACTGGTGCATACGTTGGCGCGATTGCAATGTCAGAACCTGACGCCGGTTCCGACCTGCAGTCGATCAAGACCCGTGCCCGCCGTGACGGAGATTGCTATGTCATCGACGGCGCGAAGACGTTCATCACGAATGGCTACCACGCGAACCTCGTCTGTGTCGTCGTCAAGACCGATACGACGCAGGGCGCCAAAGGCATCTCCATCATCGTGGCGGAAACGGATGGTCTCGAAGGATTCCGCCGGGGCCGCGTGCTGGAGAAGATGGGCAACAAGGGCTCGGACACGGCGGAGCTCTTCTTTGATTCGTGCCGGGTTCCCGCTGAGAACCTGCTCGGGCCGCACGAAGGCATCGGGTTCTCGCAGCTGATGGCCCAGCTTCCCGTGGAGAGGCTTTACATCGCCATGAATGCGGTGGCGCAGATGGAGCGGGCAGTGGCGCTGACGGCTGATTACGTCCGGTCACGCCGCGTGTTCGGCAAGAATCTTTCGGAACTTCAGAACACCCGTTTCAAGCTGGCCGAATGCCAGACCGAGGCCGCAGTTGCGCGGGCGTACGTGGACAACTGCGTGGTGCGGGCCCTTGCCGGCGACCTCGACAATGCGGGCGCAGCCATGGCCAAGCTGTGGGCCACCCAGAAGTGCGTCGAAGTGGTGGACCGATGCCTTCAGATGCACGGAGGCAATGGTTTCATGATGGAGTATCCGATTGCCCGCATGTACATGAACGTGCGCGTTGGTCCGATCTACGGCGGCTCCAACGAGATCATGAAAGAGATCATCGCACGCGCGCTGCTCTAGCTCACGCACAGAAGCTGTCGACCCGCGAAGCGAGCAGAGCGTGTGCCTCTGCGCGCACTTCCGCGCGCGGAATGACCAGTTGTCGCACCAGCAGCCCGTGAGCCAGCGACAGCAGTTGTTCTGCCTCCCGACGCGGATCGAGCGATGACTTGAATTCTCCTGCTGCGACAGCATCGCGAATCAACCTGCCCCAGAAGCGTTCCTGCCGCTCGTAGCGCTGCTTCTGATGCGCAGCCATCTCCTCGTTGAGCGTGCTAGCAGCAACATAGTTGATCCAGAAGCGCCAGAACCGATCCTTGGGCGTGCGGCAAACATAGCCGAACACGAGTCGTCGCAGCTGCGCAGCCGCCGAACCACGGTATTGCTCCCAGTCGGACGGCAGTTCGTAGGCGCTTTCGAGCGCCGCGATGAGCAGGCTCTCCTTGTTGCCGAAGTGGTAGTTGATCGTGCCCGTGGAGAGTCCGGCCGCATCGGCGACCTGCCTCATGCTAAGGCCCTCAATGCCATGTTCGGAGATCAGCTCGTAGACCTTTTCGAGCACGTGGCTGCGCGTCATGTCCTGTCCGGGGCGTGGACGCGGGCGGCGCGCAGCAGGGGCAGCGTTGGCGAGAGGGGTCACGGAGCAATTGTGAGCGCGCATGTACGCCAAGGCGGCAACGCAATCGTGAGATTGTCTGTTGCAACGTGAGTAATCATCAATTGAGCGCTTGGTGCCCCCCGCGGAGAATCCTCCAGCCATGATGCTCAAAGAACCTCGACTCCAGACACTTGCCGATCGGCTTGCCGATAAGACGCTGCTGCGCCAGCACAACCTGATCGACGGCACTTGGCGCGGCGCCGCTTCCGGCGAACTGCACCCGGTGATCAACCCTGCAAACGGCGGCGAACTGGCGCGCGTGCCCGCTTCCGGCGCGCAGGATGCCACGTCAGCCGTGGAGGCGGCGCACCGGGCCCTGCCCGCCTGGGCTGCCATGACCGCCAAGGAGCGCGCAGCGATTCTGCGGCGCTGGTACGAGCTGATCCTTGCGCATCGCGAAGACCTCGGCATCATTTTGGCAAGCGAACAGGGCAAGCCGCTCGCCGAAGCGATCGGCGAAGTTGTCTATGGAGCCGGATTCGTCGAATGGTTCGCGGAAGAGGCCAAGCGCATCTACGGCGACGTGATTCCGCCCCACGCGAAGGACCGGCGCCTCGTCGTGGTGAAGCAGGCCGTCGGTGTCGCGGCGCTGATCACGCCCTGGAACTTCCCGAGCGCCATGATCACACGCAAGGCGGGCCCCGCGCTGGCCGCCGGCTGTACGGTCGTGCTCAAGCCAGCTGAGGACACGCCGCTCTCTGCTCTTGCGTTGGCCGAATTGGCGCTGCGCGCCGGTGTCCCTGCCGGGGTTTTCAACGTCGTCACCACGGCAACGCCAGCCGCGGTCGGCGAGGTCTTCACGACGCACCCCGCCGTGCGCAAGCTGTCGTTCACCGGCTCTACGCGGGTGGGCAAGCTGCTTATGTCACAGTGCGCAGGAACGGTGAAGAAGGTCTCGCTCGAATTGGGTGGAAACGCTGCCTTCATCGTCTTCGACGATGCCGATCTCGACGCGGCCCTGGTGGGTTTGATGGCGGTTAAGTTCCGCAACACGGGCCAGACCTGCGTCAGCGCGAACCGGATCTTCGTGCAGGCGGGTGTGTTTGATCGGTTCTCCAAGATGCTTCGCGACGCGGTCGCCGGCATGAAGACCGGAGATCCGCTGGAGCCCGGCATCCAGCAAGGCCCTCTGATCAACCGAGCCGCTTTGGAGAAGGTGCAAGTGCTGGTGGGCGACGCGCTCGCCCAGGGCGCCAAAGTGGAAGTTGGCGGCACCGCGCACGAACTGGGCGGACTCTTTTTCCGCCCCACAGTTCTCACCGGTATCACGGCGAGCATGCGGATGTGCCACGAGGAGATCTTCGGGCCGGTGGCGCCGCTGCAGCGCTTCGAGCATGAAGCCGAGGTCATTGCGCAGGCGAATGACACGCCTTACGGGCTGGCGGGCTACTTCTACAGCCGCGACGTGGGCCGCGCATGGCGAGTCGCCGAGGCGCTGGAGGTCGGCATGGTGGGTGTCAACGAGGGTGGACTATCGACGGAACTGGCCCCATTTGGGGGAGTGAAGGAATCCGGCATCGGTCGCGAAGGGTCGAAGTACGGCATCGAGGAATACGTCGAAACGAAGTACATCTGCTTCGGCGGCGTCGCATGACACGGGCCCGCGTGGCGGGTCCTGGCGCATTCCCACTCACCTGGTGAGGCACGTGCGAGTCGAGACTCATGGATCACCTGCATCGCATCGGGGGAATCGCTGCGCCTGTCCAGCTGATCGTCGGGGCGCGTGACGGCGTACTGCCTGATTCCGTGCGCGGATTGCAGAATCGAATTTCAGGCGCTCAACTGGAAGTCATCCCCGACGCTGGAAGCTTGCCCAACATTGGGCAGCAACGGGCGTTCAACGACGCGATCGTGCGTCGTCTCCACTGGCTCGATCTTTGAAGAGGCCATTCCGTTAGGTGATGCGGGCCCTCAAACCTTTCTATTGGACTGGTGTGCATCCGTAAGCCACCATTCGGGCGATCCGCCATCCGGCGATCAACAAGAGAGGTATCGAATGTCAGATTGGTCGCTTCGCGACAAAGCTTGCGTCGTTGGTGTCGGAACGACAGCCTATGGCTCCTTCCCCGAAACTGATGCCTATGGATTGGGCGCGGACGCCTTGCGGCTCGCCGCCGAAGATGCAGGGCTGAAGCCGGAACAGATCGATGGGCTGATTGTCAGCCGCATCCCTTCGTTCGAGCGTTTCGCCGAGATCGCGGGGCTCAACCCGCGCTTCACGATGCAGACGCCCGTGCATGGTCGATTCGCTTCGATCTCGCTCGAGCTGGCCGCCAACGCGCTCGCTTGCGGCGAAGCCAATTACATCGCCCTGGTGTACGGTAACAACGGGCGCTCCCAGCGAATGAACTACGGCGGCGGCGACAACACCTGGTCGCCCTGGGGCATGACATCGCCGGGCGCGTTGCACGCCATGATGTGGCGGCATCACATGCACAGGTACGGCAGCCGCTCGGAAGATCTTGCGCATGTGGCGGTTGCTTTCCGCAAGCACGCCATGCTCAACCCGGATGCGGTGATGCGCGAGCCGCTGACCGTTGAGCAGCACCAGGCAGGGCGCTTCATCGCGGATCCGCTGCGGCTCAACGATTACTGCCTCATCAACGACGGCGGCGTAGCCTGGATCATGACGACGCCGGAGCGGGCGCGCGACCTTCCCGGCAAACCCGTCTACGTCAGCGGCTACGCCCGGCGCGACACATACGACAACAGTTCCACTTTCCATCCGGACCTGTGGCATCCCGCGCTGCAGGAGGTCTCGCGCGAGGTCCACGCGCGTTCGGGCGTTTCGCGCGAGGACTTGAGCGGCCTGATGATTTACGACAACTTCACGCCCACCGTGTTGTTCTCGCTGGAGGGCATGGGCTTCTGCGAGCGCGGCGAGGGCGGCGAGTTCGTTCGCGACGGCATGCTCGAACTGGGGCGCGGGCGCTGGCCCACCAACACCAGCGGCGGCCACCTGTCGGAGTCGTACATGCAGGGCTGGGCGCTGATCGCCGAAGCCGCGCGCCAGCTGCGCGGCACGGCGGGCGATCGCCAGATCCCGGACTGCAAGGCCCTCCAGTACATCTGCGCGACCAACTGCGCCACGTCCATTATTTTCAGGAACTGAAGTCCATGAGCGAGACATCGACGCCCTACCGCAAGCCGCTGCCCGTCATCGACGTCTGGAACAAGCCCTTCTGGGACGCATGCCGCGAACACCGCTTCGTCATGCAGCGCGCCCGCGCGACGGGCGAGTTCTGGTTTCCGCCTTCACCCGTCGCACCCGGCACCCTCTCCAAGGAGTGGGAGTGGGCCGAGCTCTCCGGCCTGGGAACCGTCACGTCGTGGGTGGTCTTCCATCAGAAATACTACGCGGGCTTCGCCGACGAACTGCCGTACAACGTGGCCATGGTCCAGCTGGACGAAGGTCCGTTCATCTTCACCAACCTCGTCGGCATCGTCAACGAGGACATCCGCGTCGGGCAGCGCGTGCGTGTGACGTTCCGCGACGCGAGCGAGCAGGTCTCGATCCCGGTGTTCGAACCGGTGGGGGAGGGCGCTCGATGAGCACGCAGCAAGAACCCGTGCTGCTGGAGGACCGCGGTGACTACGGCCTGATCCGGCTGAACCGCCCGGCCCAGCGCAATGCCATGAACGGCGCGGCCCGCAAGGGACTGCTGCAATGCCTCGAACGGGCGCGCGGCGTGCACAAGGTCCTTGTCATCACGGGGCAGGATGGCAGTTTCTGCAGTGGTGTCGACCTCAAGGAGGTCGCAAACGCAACTCCCCGCGAGCGAGAGCTGGCGCCACGCGAATGGGTGGACGTGTTGCTGGCGATCCGTCGCCACCCGGCCATTTTCATTGCGGCCGTTGGCGGCTATGCGCTGGGAGGTGGTGTTTCGCTGATCAACGTGTGCGACCTTGCGATCGCCGCGGACGAGGCGCCAATCGGCATGCCCGAGTTGGGCTTCGGCATGTATCCGGCGATGGCAGGGCCGTCTACGCAAATGATGCTGGATCCGAAACGTGCCGCCTGGCTGGTGTTGACGGCCGACCGGATCGATGGGCGGCGAGCTGCCCAATGGGGGTTGGTGAACGAGAGCGTTCAGCTTGCCGAGCTGGACGGGGCCGCCGACGCTCTCGCCCGGCGAGTTGCGCGGCACGACGCAGTTGCCTTGGCCGAGAGCAAGCGCGCGCTCGAGATGATCCCGAGGCGCATCACGGAGCTGGAGCCGGCCTTCGACTATGCGATGGCGCTCAACGTGGGAATTCGGGCGCGCACAACGGCGCAGACGCAGGGCATCGCTGCGTTCAAGGACAAGGCATGACGCGGCCGCTGCAGGGCTTGGTCGTGCTTGAAGCCGTTTCCGCACG
Source organism: Burkholderiaceae bacterium (assembly GCA_035476635.1). Taxonomy (GTDB): domain Bacteria; phylum Pseudomonadota; class Gammaproteobacteria; order Burkholderiales; family Burkholderiaceae_C; genus DATILI01. The sequence goes on from DATILI010000249.1 coordinate 50,231, forward strand.
GTGCAGCTGGGGCGTGCGCCTGGCGGTGGCTTTTGCCGGACGGATCGCTGCCGACCTCGGCGCGCAGGTCATCCACCTCCAGCTTGCAGGGCAGGCCGCGCTGCCGGACACGAGTGCCGCAGTCGAAGAAGCCGCGGCGCTCCATGCGTTTCTTGGCGCCGGCAAGAAGTTCGTCTCGGGCATGTCCGATGACGCGGCCTCGGCGCAGGCGCGCGATCTGGCAGGCGATGCGAATGCCCTGCTCGGTGACGGCTGGCTGCGCGATGCAGCGGCCGATGCGCTCGGCCTGGCACTGGCCGCTGACGCGCCGCGTGCCATCGTCCAGGTGGGCGTGCAGCCGCTGCGACACCTGCACGAACCTCCGGCCAGCGAGTTCACCGTCGAGGCCGAGAGTGGCCTGCTGGACCTGGTCGGTGACGCTGGCCGCGAGCCGGTGCGGCTCGCTGGACACCAGGTCGCTTACTCCGCCGGCCTGGCGGCGTACACCGGCATGGTGGCGGCCTTCTGTCGCCGCACGCCGAAACCGGCAGCCGTTCGGGTGAGCCTGCTGGAGACGGCGCTTTGGCTCAACTGGAAAAACCTGGCGACGGTGTCCATCGGTCAGACGCCCGCCACGCGGTCCGGTCAGGCCATGAGCTGGCCCGTGGTGCGATGCGCGGACGGCTGGGTCGCGGTGGTTTACCAACCGCACGAGTGGGAAACGCTGCGCGACATGCTCGGCGACCCGCGACTGCAAGATACTCGGTTTGGCACGCCCGCGGGCCGCACTGCCCACTCGGCCGAACTCTCGGGGCTGTTCGAGGCCTCGCTGGCCAAGTTGACCCGGGCCGAGGTGAACGCGCTCGCCGCCCGCCATCGGCTGCCCCTGGGCGTGGTGCAAAGCCCGCGCGAGCTCGCTGGTGATCCGCACTATTTTGCGCGCGGGTTCGTGCGTTCCGTTGCATCGGACGCTGGCAGCGTGGCCATGCCGCGCCTTCCCGTGTTGTGGGGCGGGGAGCCGTTCGCGCCGGGGCGCGTGCCGAGGCGTAGCGTTCAGGAAGAGGAGGTGGCAGCATGACCGGTCCTCTCGCGGGATGCCGGGTCCTGGACCTGGGCATCATCACCGCCGGCGCGGCCACCTCGGCCATGCTGGCCGACCTAGGTGCCGAAGTGATCAAGGTGGAGTCGCCGGGTTACCACGATCCGTTCCGCCGCTGGAGCGGGCCGGGCGGCGCCGGCGATTCGCCGTTCTTCCGGTTCACCAACCGCAACAAGCAAGGCATAGGCATCGACATCAAGCGGCCGGAAGGCAGGGCAGTGTTCATGCGCCTGGTGGGCCGCTGCGACGTGGTGGTGGAGAACTTCCGGCGCGGCGTGTTGGGCAAGCTCGGCATCGACTACCCGCAGCTGCGCGCGGTGCGCCCTTCCATTGTCCTGGCCTCGCTGTCCAGCCATGGTGAATTCGGCCCGGACGCGGACCGCGTCTCCTTCGGCACCACGCTCGAAGCGATGTCGGGTCTTGCCGCGGAAACGGGCTATGCGGGCGGAACACCCACTGTGAGCGGCCGCGACCTGAATTATCCCGACCAGGTCGTGGCGATCTTCGCGGCGGGCATGGTGGTCACCGCCTGGCGTGCAGCCCAGGGCGGCCAAGGGGTGCACCTGGACCTGTCTCAGCGCGAGTTGACCAGCTTCCTGCTCGGTGAGCGCTTCGTCCAGGGCGCCTCGGGCGAGCCACGGGGCAATGCGGACCCGCTGTATGCGCTGCAGGACTGCTTTGCGGCCCGCGACGGGGCGTGGATCGCAGTCAGCGTGGAGCAAAGGCATCTCGCGTCGCTGGCTGCGTTGGTGGCCGAATCACTGCCGGGCCCGGTGCAGGAGCGCCTGGCGCGGTGGATGGCAACCCGCACAGCCGAGGAGGCGGTGGAAGCACTGGCCGCGCTCGGCATCGCCGGTGCGCCCGTGCGGGACGGATGCGCAGCCGCTCGCGGCCGAGGAGCGGCATGGTGCGAAGCCGTCGGGACTCTGCCGGATGGCTCGCTGGCCAAGGGTTTTCCCTTCCAGTTCGAGGATGAGCCTATGCAGTTGACGCGGCCCGCGCCGGCAATGGGGCAAGACACCGTGCAGGTCCTGCAGGAGGTCGGCGCATACACGCTGCAGGAGATCGCGGCCTTGCGCAAGGAGGGCGTGATCGAATGCGCGGGAGCCTAGCTCTGCACCCGTCAGTCTTCCGCGAGCCAGGTGGCGCCGAGCCAGCGGCGTTCCTGGATCATCGCCCGGGTGAGTGCAGTCAACTCGTTGGCCACGGCGCGTACAGCCAGGGAGTTGCGGCGCATCATCGACACGGCGATGCCCGTGCGGCGCTGCAGCTCCTCGCCGACGAGCGGCGTGAACCGCAACTGCCCGCTGGCCAGCTCGGAGGCTACGATGCTCATGGGCAGCACCGCATAGCCGAGGTTCAGTCGCGCCATGTCCTTCTGCACCCGTGTGTCGTTGGTTTCGGCGACGAGGTTGAGCTTGACGCCCTGGGCCTCGCTGGCGTGGTCCAGGATCAGGCGAAGGCCGCGGTAGAAGGTCGGCAGAATCAGGGGCAGACCGACCAGGCGCTGCAGCCCGATCGGCTCGCGTCCATGGTCTTCCGACGCCGGGCCACCGACCAGGCACAGCTGCTCCGCGAACAGCGGCTGCATGTCGAGCTGGCTGGACTGCTTGTAGTCGGTGAGCATGGCCAGGCCGACGTCACCTGTCTCGAGCCACTCGCGCAACCGGTCCGAATAACCCGTGTAGATGCGCAGCAGCAGGTCGGGGTGGCTGGCCCGCAGCGCGGCCACCAGCGGGGCCGCGATCAGCTCGCTGTGGCTCGTCAGGAGGCCCAGCTCCACCGTGCCGCGCACCGCGCCCGGGCTGGCCGCCAGGATGTCCGTGCGTGCGCCGTCGATTTCGCGCAGCGCGCGCCGCGCTCGGTCGATCAGGCGCGATCCGGCGTCCGTGAGTTCCATGCCGCGCGGCGTGCGCTCGAAGAGGGTGGTGCCCAGCTCCTCCTCGAGCATGCGCAGCTGGCGCGACAGCGCGGGCTGCACCAGGTGCAAGGTCTCGGAGGCGCGGGTGATGCTGCCGGTGTCGGCGATCGCCAGGAATGCGCGAAGCTGCTTGATGTCCACCTAGTGTCTCCTCGCCACGACACTCTGCCGCGGTCGTCACTGGCGATTTTAAACAGCAGGGCTTGGCTGCAGTGCATGCAACTTGCAGCGGTGCCCAGGAACGTTGAACATTGAACAGGAGACAAAGATCATGATGAATCGGCGCACAACCCTCATTGCCCTGGGTGCCTCGGTGCTGGGGCATGCCGCGCAGGCGCAGTCCTATCCCAGCCGCCCGATCAAGCTCGTGGTGCCCACGTCCGCGGGCGGCATCGCGGACTTTATCGCTCGCAGCGCGGGCGAGATCATGGCGCGAACGCTCGGCCAGCCGCTGGTCCTGGAGAACCGCCCCGGAGGCGCCTCCACGCTCGCTGCCAATGTGGTCGCGCACGCACCGCCCGATGGGTACACGCTCCTGATGAGCACCGAATTCAACATGGCGACGGCGGCCCTGTTGCGCAAGGATCTCAGCTACGATCCGCGCAAGGATCTCGCACCGGTCGGCGTGCTCGCGCGCTTTCCGCTCGGTCTCATTGTGAATGCCAAGCTCCCGGTGCGCACCGTGCGTGAACTGGTGAGCTACCTGCAAGCACGCCCGGGCGCAGTGAACTACGCGTCGGCCGGCGCCGGCACCGCCTATCACCTGGCCGCCGAGATGTTCATGGCGCAGAACGACGTCCAGATGGTGCACGTGCCGTATCCCGGCGGCGCACCGATGGCAACGTCGCTCGTGCGCCGCGACACCGAAGTGGCATTTGCCGCGCTCAACACTTTCCTGCCGCAGATCCGCGCCGGTGAGCTCCGGGTGCTGGCGATCTCCAACGACAGACGCATTGCGGCGTTGCCCGATGTGCCCACGTTCGCCGAAGCGGGTTACCCTGCCTTCGATGCGGACATGCACGTAGGCTTGGCCGTGCCTGGTGGCGTTGCGCCGGATGTCATCCAGAAACTGCACTCGGCGCTGGCGAAGGTCTGGGCGGACGATGCCCTGCGCACGCGCGCGGCAAGCTCCGGCATCGAGATCCCCCTGCCCCATACGCCACAGGATTACGCGGGACAACTCGCGCGCGAGGGGCGCCGCTGGCAGGCGCTGATCGCGAAGAACAAGCTGCGCATGGAATGAGGGAGAGCACGATGGAACAGTTCGCAACCGCTTATGCGTATTACCGGGGCGGCACCAGCAAGGCCGCCATCGTGAAGCGCTCCGACCTGCCACCGGTACGAAACGATGCGGATGTGGACGCGTGGGTGCTGGCCGTGATGGGGTCACCCGACCGGCGCCAGATCGACGGTCTCGGCGGCGCTGATCCGCTTACCAGCAAGTTCGCGATCGTTGGCCCCGCTTCACGCCCCGACGCGGATGTGGACTACACCTTCCTCCAGGTCATCCCTGAGCGGGGCAGCATCATCCGCGACATCAACTGCGGCAATATCTCATCGGCCATCGGACCGTTCGCGATCGAAGAGGGCCTGATGCCTGCCCGCGGACCCGTCACCTCGGTGCGCATTCACGCCACCAATCTTGGTCAGATCATTCACGCCGAAGTGCAGGTCGGCGATGATGGCAGGCCGCGCGTGCTGGGAGCGCAGCGCATCGACGGCGTACCCGGCACAGGCGCGCCGGTGCGACTGGACTTTCGCGAACTGGTCGGCGGCGCGACGGGACGGCTGCTTCCGAGCGGGCAGGTCCGGGACAAGTTGGTCGTCAACGGGAGAGAGATCGAAGTCTCGATCGTCGATCTCGCGAACCTGGTCTGCTATGTGCGCGCCGAGGACATCGGGCTGGCCGGCAACGAAGACCCGCTCGCGTTGGAGGCCAATCGAGAGGCTATGGCGCTGTGTGAGGGAGTTCGAATCGCGGCTGCAATTCACGTGGGCCTCGCCCCAGACATCGAGTCTGCGGCCCGGAACCCGCCTTCTACCCCCTGGCTGGCGATCGTCAGCAAACCCCAGGCATGGCGTGACCACGCGACGGGAGAAGAACACGGGGCGAGCAGCTGCGACATCGGTGCGCGTCTCTACGCCCGAGGCGGAAAAGTTCACAAGCCGTACCCCGGAACGGGGAGCGCTTGCCTAGGCGTCGCGGCCATGATTCAGGGAAGCGTCGTGTGGGAGATTGTCCATCCCGATGCGCGCAAAACGGGCACCGTCCGGATCGGGCACCCCTGCGGCGTCCTGGATGTTGCCGCCGCCATCGAAGCCCGCGACGGCGCCGATCCGGTTGTGCGCCGCGCGGCCATCGTGCGAACCGCACGTCGAATCGCCGACGGTCGCGTCTACACCGCGGTGGACCGCCTGCCTTGGCTTTCGAATTCCGCCGCGTGCCAGAGCGTGTGAACAGGTCCTAACAGGGTGCTTCCATAAAGCCCGTTCGGGACGCCCCGGGTCTTTCCCCAGCGCTCATCATTGAGGTCAAGGCGCCTGCCTGCGAGCCCAGGCTGAGTGGGGCCGATGTGGCGCGGCATGCGTTGCGCTTCCCTCACCTCCTAGGCCAAGGCCGCTCGCATCCTGGACTTGTACGCGCGTTGCTGGCACGGCCACGCGTCGCGGAGTTGGGCTTGCATACGGGTAAACCTCTGAAGTGAACTGCCAAGCCAGTGCCATGCCGAAGCTGTATCCGAGACCTCGCATCTTTCTATTGGACGCTGTTGCCCGAGAGCGGCAGTATTCCTGCCATCCAAAGAGTGAATTGGCAGGAGACATATTCATGAATTTTCCGCAAAGCGCCACGCGCGCAGGACGGTCCGTATGGCCGAGTTGACCTTTGTGCAGGCCTCTGGCGAGCGCAAGACCGTGCAAGGCCTCGAAGGCGAATCGGTGATGCAGGTGGCGCGCCGCCATCTGGTGCCAGGCATCGTCGCCGACTGCGGCGGCGAACTGTCGTGCGCCACCTGCCACGTGATGGTGGACGAGCAATGGCTCGCGGCCGTGCCTGCGCGGTCATCCGGTGAGGAAGAAATGCTCGAGTGCACGTCCGAGGTACCCACGGCGTGCAGCCGCCTGGCGTGCCAGCTGCGTCTCACGCCCGCCCTAGAGGGCCTCGTCGTACACGTGCCTCGTTCGCAGAAATGACTGCCGTGGAAACCAGCGACTACGACGCCATCGTGATCGTCGGCGCAGGGCAGGCCGGCGCCGAGGCCGCGGTCGAACTGCGCGCTTGTGGCTACGCGGGAACACTCACGCTGCTGAACGACGAGTCAGGCGTGCCCTATGCTCGGCCTCCACTGTCCAAGGCCTTTCTGCTCGGCGAGACGAGTGAGAACGATCTGGCGATTCGCCCGGCAAGCGTGTACGCCGATCTGCGGGTCGAGTTGGTAACAGGAACGGTTGAGATCATCGACCGTCACGCCAGGGTCGTTCGCCTGCGCGACGGCCGCGTGCTCCCGTACGACGCTGTCGTGCTGGCGACGGGTGGAAAGCCACGCCGCCTTGCCGGCGCCGACGTTGCAGGTGCACCGAACGTCCACTACCTCAAGACCCTGCCCCAGGCGATCGCGCTGAAGGAGAGCTTGCGTACAAGCTCAAAGCTCGTCATCGTGGGGGGTGGCTATATCGGCCTGGAGGCTGCGGCCGTGGCGCGTCAGCTCGGGCTGCAGGTGACCGTGCTCGAGGCGCAGCCGCGCTTGCTCGCCCGCGTGACCTCGGAGCCGGTGTCCGAGTTCTATCGGTGGCTGCATGCCTCGCATGGGGTCGACGTCCGGCTGTCGGCGCGCATCGACAGCTTCGAGTCCGGATCGGGCGGGAGCGTGACGGCAGTCATTCTTGCGGGGGGCGAGCGCATCGCCTGCGACGCTGTGCTGGTGGGAATCGGCCAGCAAGCCCGTACCGAGCTGGCCGAGTCGGCGGGCCTGGTGGTGGAAGAGGGCATCGTCGTGGATGCGACATGCCGCTCCAGCGATCCACGCATCCTGGCCATCGGCGATTGCGCGCGGCAGTCTTGTGGCCAGGACGGCGCCCTGCGTCGCATCGAATCGGTTGACAACGCATTGCAGCAGGCGCGGATTGCCGCGGCGGCGCTCACCGGACGACCGCTTCCCGCCCGCGCGGCGCCGTGGTTCTGGTCGAACCAGTTTGATGCGAGGCTCCAGAGCGTAGGCATCTACACGCCAGACTGTGAGCGCGTCATTCGAGGAGACCCGCAGGCCGACTGCCGCTTCAGTGTCTGGTACCTCAGGGCAGGCGCCCTCGTCGCAGCCGACGTCGTTTCAAGCCCGAGGGACTTTGCTGCCGCGCGCAAGCTCGTCGGCGGCGCAGTGAGCGTCACGATCTCGATGCTGGCCGACACCTCCGTACCACTGAACTATCTGGCGACCGGCGCCACCGGCGCGTGCGTCGCGCCGCGAAACCCGTCCACCCCCGACAACCAACACATTTCCGCATGACCGACCTTTCCCAAGCCCCTACCCGATTCGACACCAGTTCGGATCGCGACTACCGGATGCTGATCGACGGCGAGTGGGTCACTGCGCTAAGCGGCGATACCTTCCGCTGCGTCGATCCTTATGAAGACCGCGAGTGGGGCCGCGTCCCCTCCGCGCAAGCGCAGGACGTGGACCGCGCCGTGAGCGCCGCGCGCCGCGCGTTCGACACCGGCGGCTGGCCGCAGACGCCGCCGGCGCAACGTGCCGCGCTGCTGCGCCGCCTGGGAGACCTCATCGAGGAGCACGCCGACGAGCTGGCGCGCATCCAGATCCAGGAGAACGGCAAGCTGATCGGCGAGATGAGCCGCGGCACGTTCATGCTGGGCGCCCATGCGCGCTACGTGGCGGGCCTGGTGGAGAACCTGCACGGCGAGACCATCGATACCGGCTTCCCCAACATGAGCACCAGCACCGTGCGCGAGCCGCTCGGCGTCGTCGCGGCGGTCACGCCGTGGAATACCCCGCTCGGGCTGCTCGCCTGGAAACTGTTCCCGGCACTGGGCGCCGGCTGCACGCTGGTGATCAAACCGTCGGAAGTGACGCCGACCTCCACGCTGCGCCTGGCGGAGCTCTGCATGCAGGCGGGCTTCCCGCCCGGCGTGGTCAACGTGCTCACCGGCTATGGTCAGACGGCGGGCGCCCCGCTCGTGGCCCATCCGGGCGTGGACAAGATTGCCTTCACGGGGTCGACGCAGGGCGGCCGCGCCATGCTCAAGTCCGCGGCGGACCGCATCGGCCGTGTGACGCTGGAGCTCGGCGGCAAGTCGCCCAACATCGTCTTCGCGGATGCCGACATCGACAACGCCGTGCATGGCGCGATGGCCGGCATCTTCGCGGCCACCGGCCAGACCTGCATGGGCGGTTCACGGCTGCTCGTCGAAGACAGCATCTACGACGAATTCACCCGCCGCCTCGCGGCCGCCGCGGAGTCGCTGCGTCTGGGCGACCCGCTGGATCCGAAGACCGAGGTCGGCCCGCTGGCCTGCCGCGCGCAGTTCGGCAAGGTGCTGGAGTACATCGACATCGCCAAATCGGAAGGCGCGCGTCTGCTGGCTGGCGGCGTTCGCGACGAAGCGCCGGCCAACCGCCGCGGGTTCTTTGTTCGGCCCACCGTGTTCGCCGACGTCGCCAACAGCTCACGCCTGGCGCAGGAGGAGATCTTCGGACCCGTCGTGGCCGTGATCCGCTTCAACGGGGAAGAGGAGGCCCTGACTCTCGCCAATGACGTGGACTTCGGCCTTGCGGCCGCCGTCTGGACCCGCGACTCGGCCCGGGCCCAGCGCATGGCGCGCCGGCTTCGTGCCGGGACGGTGTGGGTCAACACCTACCGCATGGTCCATCACACGATGCCATTCGGCGGGTTCAAGCAGAGCGGCCTGGGCCGCGAGCTCGGCCCGCATGCGCTCGACGAGTACACCGAAACCAAGTCGATCTGGGTCGACCTGGGCAACCGCCAGACCTTCGGCCGCCGCTGAAGCGGCCCCATTCGCAACAGGAGACAGAACATGAGCGCAGTGACCGCAACCGCCGTACCGATTCCCAACTTGGCCAGCCAGGACACCTTCGTGCCCGGCGTGCCGCACGAAGCCTTCGATGCCCTGCGCGCCATGCCCGGCCTTTACTGGCAGCCGGCAGAGCGGGGCACGCCCAACGGCGGCTTCTGGGCCGTGACGCGGGCCAAGGATGTCGCGGCGGTCGAGAGCGACCCGGCGACCTTCACGTCGAACTTCGGGCCTTACTTCCCCTTGCCGGGCAATAATCCCGAGAATATCCTGTGGAACGACCCGCCCAAACACGGCGAGTTGCGCCGCGCGGTGGCGAAGACTTTCGGCCCGCGGGTGGTGGCCAATTTCGACGCCTGGGTGCGGCCTATCGTCGTCGAGGCGCTGGAAGCCTACGTCGCGAAGGGCGGTGGTGATTTCGTGCCCGACGTGGCGGCGATGATCCCATCGCGCGTGATGGCCCGGGTGATCGGCGTGCCGCGCAACGAGGAACTGCGCGTGGTGAAGTGGACGTTCGACGTGTTCGCCGCCATGCAGGTGCCCGACGGTGGCAAGACCTTCTGGGCGGTCAACAACCCCATTCGCGACTACATGTGGGAGTTGCGCTCCGCCAAGCTGCGCGAGCCGAGGGATGACATGGCCACCGCCCTGGCGCAGGCGCATGAACGCGGCGAGTTGAGCGAGGCGGAGTACCGCTCGTTCACCAGCGTGCTGCTGCTGGCCGGCTTCGAGACCACGCACACGGCCATGGCCCAGGCGATGCGGATGATCGCGGAAGACGAGGCGATCGCTCGCATGACCGATGAAGCCGTCGCCGGCGGAACGATCGATGCACTGACCGACGAGTTCCTGCGCTACATCACGCCTGCCATGAACATGGCCCGGGTGGCGACGAAGGACCTGGAGTTCGCCGGCACGAAGATCCGCCAGGGCGACGCGATGCAGTTGTACTTCGTGGCGGCCAACCGCGACCCCGAGATCTTCGAAGACCCGCATCGCTTCAATCCGGCGCGCCCGCGCAAGAACCACATGGCGTTCGGCGGCGGCTGCCATGCCTGCCTGGGCGCGCCGCTCGCCAAGCTGGAGATGCGGATCCTGTTCGAGGAGATGCATCGGCTTGGCATTCGCCTGCGGCCGGACGGCGAGCCCGTGCGGGGCCGCAACACGATGATCAATCAGTTGATGTCGCTGCCGCTGGCAGTCGCCTGAGCCATGAAAACTCTCGACAACGCGGTGGTCGTCGTCACTGGCGGAGCCACCGGTATCGGTCGCGCGCTTGCGATCGAGGCAGCGGCCCGCGGGGCGGCGGTGCTCATTGGCGACGTGCAGGACGCCCAGTCCACGGTGGACGCGATCACCGCCACGGGCGGCCGGGCCGAATGGCGCCCTTGCGACATGACGGTGTACCCGGACGTTGCCGCCCTGGCGGCGTATGCGGTGGAACGATTCGGCGGCGTCAACGTGCTGTGCAACAACGCCGGCCGCGGCGTGCCGGGCGCCCTTCATGTCACGGACCCCGCTGTCGCCCGCCAGGTGTTCGACCTCAATGTGCTGGGCCTCTTCCACGGCATCCACGCCTTCACGCCGCACCTCCAGGCGGCTGCAATGGCCGGCCAGCCCGCGTTCATCCTGAACACCGGGTCCGAGCACTCGCTGGGTGTGCCGCCCCATGTCGGGCCGATGAGCGTGTACACGGCCAGCAAGTTCGCGGCCCTGGGCCTGACGGAAACGGCGGCGCGGGATCTCGCTGCGCTCGGCATCCAGGTGTCGTTGCTGGCCCCGGGATGGGTGCGCACCGAGCGCGTGTCGGCCCTGATGGAAACCTCCGCCGAAGCGGCCGCCCGCATCGAGCCCTATGCGCAGGAGTCCGCGCAGGTCGCCGCCAGGGCGTTCGACGGCCTGGCGGCCGGGCACCGGGTCATTGCGACCAATCCCGCCAGCCGGGAGTTCGCGATGGCGCACGCCCGCCAGCTGATGGCAGAGGTGCAGCGCCTGCCGCAGTTGGCGGAGCATGAACACGCGTCGACCGCCGGCGGGGCCCGCTGCCCCTTCATGCACGGCAACACCTGAATGGACAAGCAAATGAACAAGACCTGGCTGATCACCGGAACCAGCGGCGGCTTCGGGCGCGCCCTGGCGGAACAGCTCCTCGCCCGCGGTGACCGGGTGGCTGCCACCACGCGCAAGCTGAGCTCGCTTGACGAGCTGGCAGCCCGCTTCGGCGACCGCCTCTGGCGCAGCGAACTCGATATCACCCACAACGCCGCCATCGTCGGCGTTGTGGGTAAGGCATTTGCCGATTTTGGCCGCATCGACGCGGTCGTGAGCAACGCGGGCTACGGCCTCTTCGGCGCGGCCGAAGAGGTCAGCGACGAGCAACTGGTGCGCCAGCTCGATGTGAACCTGCTGGGCTCGATGCGGCTGGTGCGGGCGGTGCTGCCCCATCTGCGCAAGCAAGGCGGCGGGCGCATTTTGCAGGTGTCCAGTGTGGGTGGGCAGGTCGCCTACCCCACCCTGGGTGTGTATCACGCCAGCAAGTGGGGCATCGAGGGCTTCATCGAAGCCCTCATTCCCGAGGTGGCGCCTTTCGGCATCCAGGCCACGCTGGTGGAGCCGGGCGGCGCGCGCACGGACTGGGCAGGGGCCAACGCCGAGCGCGCGCAGCCATTGCCCGCCTACGAAGAATCCACCGTGGGCGCGATGCGCCGGCGCATGGCTGCAGCAGGCCTGCAGGCCTTCCGCGGCGACCCGCAGAAAATGGCGAAGGCCATGATCGCATGTGCGGACGAGCCGCAGGCGCCGCGCCGCCTGGCCCTGGGGAGCGACGCCTACGAAGCCCTTCATTCGACCCTGAATGCGCGCCTCGCCGCGCTCGAGATCCAGAAAACCATCGCGCTGTCCACCGACGTGGACGCCTAGGCGCACCCGAACACCAATACACATCAACAAGGAGACAAGATGAGCATTACACGATTCGCGGCCTCGGCCGCGATCCTGGCCCTGGCTGCCCACACGACAGCTTTCGCGCAGAAGAAGTACGACGCCGGGGCGTCGGACACCGAGATCAGGATCGGCAACACCGCTCCCTACTCCGGTGCGCTCTCCAACGCCAGCTCCGGCCCGAAGGCGATGAAGGCGTACTTCGACAAAATCAACGACGAAGGCGGCATCAACGGCCGCAAGATCGTCTTCGTGTCGCTGGACGACGGCTACAACCCGCCCAAGACGGTGGAGCAGACCCGCAAGCTGGTCGAGCAGGAGCAGGTGCTGACGATCGTGGCGTCGATCGGCAGCCCGACCAGCGCAGCCGTGCAGAAGTACATGAACGCTAAGAAGGTGCCGCAGCTGTTCGTCGCCTCCGGCACGCGCAAGTGGGGCGACCCGAAGGCATTCCCCTATTCGATGGGCTTCACGCCCAACTACTACAGCGAGGCCCGTATCTTCGCCCAGTACATCCTGGAGAACAAGCCGGCCGCGAAGATCGCCGTGTTCCACCAGAACGATGACGCGGGTAAGGAATTCCTGGCCGGCCTGGAAGACGGGCTGGGTGCGAAGGCCAAGTCCATGATCGTGGCGCGCGCCAGCTACGAGTTCACCGATCCGACGATCGACAGTCAGATCATCGCCTTGAAAGGGTCGGGGGCAGACACGCTGCTGAACGCCTCCTTTGGCAAGTTCGCGGCCCAGGCCATCCGCAAGACGTCGGAACTGGGCTGGAAACCCAGCCACTACCTGATCAACGCCTCCAGCACGATCGGCGGCGTGCTGGCGCCCGCCGGCCTGGACAACGCCGTCGGCGTCCTCAGCGCGAACTTCTTCCGGGATGCTTCCGATCCGCAGTGGCAGAAGGGCAAGGAATACGAAGACTTCATGGCGTGGGCGCGCAAGTACAACCCCAACGCCGACCTGAAGGATTGGCTGGTGGTCTGGGGTTACACCGTCGCGCAGGCCACGGCGCAGGTGATCCGCCAGGCGGGCGACAACCTGACGCACGAGAACATCATGAAGCAGGCCGCCAGCCTCGACTTCACCCCGCCTATGCTGCTGCCGGGCATCAACGTGAAGACCGCCGACGACGACTACTTCCCGCTCGAGCGCATGAAGCTGATGCGCTTCAACGGCACCTATTGGGAGCTGTTCGGCAAGGTCTACGGCCGCTGACGCGCCGGGCCGCGAACGCCGTGAATCGCAGCGTGCACGTGGTCGGCGTGGGGCGGGGTCCGTTCATCGCCCCGCAGCCGGACACCAGTGCGGCCGTGTTGGGTGCGCAGGCCGCCAGCGCGGCGCTCTCCAATGCGTCGCTGAACGGCAATCTGGTGCATCACGCGTTCGCGGCGTCGGCGAACCAGGGCCCGGAATGGGCTTACGCGGCGATCTGTGCCGCGGAGATGTCCGGCATTCCTGGTTTCAGGGTGAGCATGGACGATACTGGCGGTGCCCAGGCGCTGTACCGGGCACGTGAGGCGGTCGCTAACGGGGCGCTGGAGTGCGCGCTCGTCCTGGGGGTGCATGCGGGTGCGGCTTGTTCGAAGCCATCCGGGGCGCACGCCGAAGCTCCGGCACGCGCCGCACGGGCCTACATGAGTCTGCATGGGATGCGCAGGGAAACGTTCGCGCGCATCGCGATCAAGGCCCGGCAGCATGCCGCGCGCAATCCGCTTGCGCCGCAGCGGTGTACGGTGGGCACGACGGGTGTCATGGATTCGCCAGCACTCTCGGAGCCGATCGCCGGCTTGCAGTGCAGCGTGCCCCGCTCGGGCGCGGCGGCCGTGGTCCTGTGCAGCACGGACTTCGCGCGCCAACACCGGCTCGACAAGCGGGTGTCCATTGTCGCGCAGAAGGTCGAACGTTCGGTCGCTTGCGACGACGTGCAGCGAGCCAGCGAGAGCGCTGCCCGGAGGGCGTACGCAGAGGCCGGCGCCGGGCCGGAACATCTGGATCTGGTCGAGTTGCACGACGACTGCACGGTGAGCGAGCTGCTCGCCTATGAGGCCTTGCACCTCGTACCGAAAGGCAGCGCGGAACGCTTCGTACTCGAAGGCGAGAACACCTACGGCGGGCTCGTGGTCACCAATCCTTCCGGGGGCTTGCTGGGCCTGGGCAATGCCGGCGCGGCCAATGCGCTGGCGCAATGCGCCGAGCTGGTGTGGCAGCTGCGCGGCGCGGCTCGCCTGCGGCAGGTCGATGGCGCCCGCGCGGCGCTGCAGCACGCCGTGGATCACGAAAGCGGTGCCTGCGTCGTCACGCTCTATCGGGCCGAAGAGCGGTGAGTGCGATGCCAATATGTCAGGAAATCTCATGCGGCTTGAGTCTTCTTGCCTCGCACGTTCGTGCGAGCGGACCTAAATTGCGAGGCTCGCACTTTGCGCGCTTCAAATACGGTTCACAGGACTGACCATGCCCGAGCTCTCCTTCACGACGCCTTCCATTTTCCCGATACAGCGTGCTCGCAGGCTGTTTCTCGCGTTCGCATCCGTTTGCGCATTGATGGCCGCGATGCCTGCACGGGCGGCGGAGCAGTTCCCCGCGCGGCCCATCACCCTTATCCTGCCGTTCCCCGCGGGCGGTGTTTCCGATGGCCAGCTGCGCGCGCTAGCCGCCGCGGCTTCGAAGGACCTGGGTCAGCCCGTCGTCGTCGTGAACAGGCCGGGTAACGCCGGTACCCTCGCGCCGGCCGCGATGGCCCGCAGCTCGGCACCCGACGGCTACACCGTCGCGCTGGCCGTGCGCACGCTGTTGCGCCTGCCGCACCTGAGCAAGGTGAGCTATGACCCTTTGCACGATTTCACCTACGTCATCGGCCTGAGCGGGTTCTCGTTCGGCATCGTCGTGCGCAACGACGCGCCCTGGAAGACCCTGAAGGACATGCTCGATGACGCGCGCGCCCGGCCCGGCGCGATCGCCTACGGCGCAACAGGCCGCGGCAGCAGCGGGCACGTGGCCCTGGAGCGCCTCGCCAGGGCCGCCGGCGTGCGCCTGAACTTCGTGCCGTACAAGGGCACAGCGGAGGTGGCCAATGACCTGCTGGGCGGGCACCTGGCCGTGTATTCGGACGCCGGCTGGGGTGGGCTGCTCGAATCCGGCAAGGTGCGTGTCCTCGCCACGATGGGCGAGGCGCGGCCGAAGCGCTGGCCGCAGGTCCCCACCCTGAAGGAGCTGGGGTACGACATCGTCGTGACCTCGCCCATCGGCCTGATCGGCCCGCGCGGCATGGATCCGGCCATCGTGGCGCGCCTGCACGACGCCTTCCGCAAGGCCATGAGCGACCCGGCCTACGTTCGCGCCATGGAGCAGAACGACCAGATTCCCGAGTACCTGGGCAGCGAGGCCTATGCCCAAGCGGCCGTCCGCGAGTTCGCGCGCGAGAAGGCCTTCGTGCAGGAGCTGGGGATCACACTGGAATGACGGCGATGTACCTCACCCAAGGGCTGCACCGGGCTGTGCAGCAAGTTCCGGAAAAGCCCGCCACCGTGTGCTCGGGCCGAACGCGCACGTTCCGCGAGCTGGCCGAACGCGCGGGCCGCGTTGCGGCCATGCTGCAGGGCCTGGACGTACGCGCCGGTGATCGCGTCGCGATCCTCGCGCACAACTCCGACAGCTATGTCGAGGTCCTGCTCGGGATATGGTGGGCGGGCGCGGTCGCCGCGCCCGTGAACACGCGCTGGAGCGCAGCGGAAATGGCCTATTCGCTCACCGACTGCGGCTCCGCGGTTCTGGTGGTGGACGACACCTTCCTGCCGCTCGTCGATTCCATCCGGGCTTCCGCGCAGGTTGTGCGCCGGGTCGTCCACGTCGGCGACGAATCTCGTGCCGAGGGGTTTCTCTCGTATGAAGCACTGATGCAGTCTTGCGAGCCGGTCGCCGACGCTCGGCGCGGCGGTGATGAGCTGGCGGTGATTCTGTACACGGGTGGCACCACGGGCTTCCCGAAAGGCGTGATGCTCTCGCACGCCAATCTCTGGGGCGGCGCCCTCACGCGGCTTGCGGAAATGTTCAGCCCGCACGACAGCGTGGCCTTGCTGGTGGCGCCCTTCTTCCACGTCTCGGGGCTGTTCCGGTTCGTCATGCAGCTGGTGCTCGGCGCCAGCAATATCATCGAGTCGCAGTTCCGCCCCGAAGCCGTGATCGAGGCGATTGAGCGGCACGGCGTGACGGACATCGTGCTCGTGCCCAGCATGCTGCAGATGCTGTTGGACCATCCTTCCTTCGACGCCGGCCGGCTGCGCAACCTGCAGCGGCTCTCTTACGGCGCGTCGCCGATGCCGCCCGCTCTGCTCGATCGGGCCATGCGCACGCTGCCGCACGTCGGCTTCTGCAGTTCGTACGGCATGACCGAGACCTCCGGGGTGGTGAGCGTGCTGGGGCCGTTCACCGAGGCGGACCGCGAGGGAATGGGCGAAGTGGCACGCTCTGTCGGGCGCGTCGGCCTCGGTGCCGAACTCCGCATCATCGACAACGACGGCCGCGACCTGCCGCCGGGCGCCGTCGGCGAAATCGTGCTGCGCGGTGTGGCCGTCATGCAAGGCTATTGGAACAAGCCCGCCGAAACCGCAGCCGCGCTGCGCGATGGCTGGTTGCACACGGGCGACGCGGGCTGGCGCGACGCCGCCGGCCACATTTACGTCGTCGACCGGCTCAAGGACATGGTGATCACCGGCGGCGAGAACGTCTATTCCGCCGAAGTCGAGGCGGCGCTGATGTCACATCCGGCCGTGTCGGCCTGCGCGGTGATCGGCGTGCCGAACGCCTTGTGGGGTGAAGCGGTTCATGCCGTCATCGTCCTGCGGCCGGACGCAACGTCGGATGGCGATGCCCTGCGCGATCACTGCCGCACGCGCCTCGCCGGCTACAAGTGCCCCAAGAGCTTTGACTTCGCCCCGAGCCTGCCGCTGTCGGCCGCGGGCAAGGTCCTGAAGAACCGGCTGCGCGACGAGTACCTCTCGCGCGCAGCGGTGTGAATTCCCTTTTTTGAATACCTCCTCGAGGAAGATCGATGACCCAACAATACCGTCCCGTCCACGTCGTGGGCGTCGGCATGATCCCGTTCACCAAGCCCGGCACCAGCGAGCCGTACAACGTCATGGGCGCGCGCGCAGTGAAGCTGGCCCTGGAAGACGCGAGGCTGGACTACCACCTGGTGGACCAGGCCTACGTCGGCTATGTCTATGGCGATTCGACCGCCGGCCAGGCGGCGGTGTACCAGGTCGGGCTCAGCGGCATTCCGGTCTTCAACGTCAACAACAACTGCGCCACCGGCTCCAGCGCGCTGTTCCTGGCGCGCCAGGCGGTCGAGAGCGGGGCGGTCGAGTGCGCCCTGGCGCTGGGCATGGATCAGATGGTGCCCGGTGCTCTGAAGGGCGCCTTCGACGATCGCCCCTCGCCGATGCAGAAGTTCGCCGACACGATGACGGCGCACCAGGGCCTTCAGCCGCAGACCCCGCGTGCCGCCCAGTTCTTCGGCGGCGCCGGGCGCGACTACATGGCGCAGTACGGAACGCGGCCCGACACCTTCGGGCGGATTTCCGTCAAGGCGCGCCAACACGCGGCGCGCAATCCATTGGCCGTTTTCAGGCAGACGCTGACACTCGAGGAGGTGATGGCCGCGCCTATGGTGTTCGACCCGCTCACGCGCTACCAGTGCTGCCCGCCCACTTGCGGAGCAGCGGCGGCCGTCGTGTGCTCGGCTGAGTTCGCCCGTAAGCACGGCCTGGACACGAGCGTGGTGATTGCCGCCCAGGCCATGACCACCGACACGCCGGCCAGCTTCGAGAGCGACGACATGCGCAAGCTGGTGGGCTACGACATGACGGCGCTGGCGGTGAAGTCGGTGTATGAGTTCGCCGGCGTCGGCCCCGAGGACGTGGATGTCGTCGAACTGCATGACTGCTTCACGGCGAACGAACTGATCTCGTACGAGGCGCTCGGTCTGACCGCGCCCGGTACGGCGGAGAAGTTCGTGCTGGATGGCGACAACACCTACGGCGGCCGCTACGTCGTCAATCCCTCGGGCGGTCTGCTGTCCAAGGGCCACCCGCTCGGCGCCACCGGCCTCGCGCAATGCGCGGAACTGGTGTGGCAGCTGCGGGGGCAGGCCGAACAGCGCCAGGTTGAAGGCGCGCGCGTGGCGCTGCAGCACAACCTGGGCTTGGGCGGCGCGTGCGTCGTCACGCTCTACCAGCGCACTTGAGGGCCGCAGGGTGATCGACAAGCGTTTCATCGGGCGTGCGCTGGCGCCGTTTTCAGTGCCGGTGGAAGCCGGCCGCCTGCGGTTCTTCGCGAAAGCGACGAGCCAGCCGGATCCGGCGTATTTCGACGAAGGGGCCGCTCGCGCCGCGGGGCATTCCGCATTGCCCGTGCCGCCGACCTTCTTCTTCTGCCTGGAGATGGAAGGGCCCAACCCGGCCGCCGTGCGCGAGCTGCTGGGGCTGGATTACCGTTTCCTGCTTCATGGAGAGCAGGGGTTCCAGTATCACGCGATGGCCTACGCGGGCGATGTGCTCACCTTCGAGCCACGCATCGAGGACATCTGGGACAAGAAGGGCGGCGCGCTCGAGTTCGTGGCGCGCGCCACGCGCGTGAGCAACCAGGCGGGCACGCACGTCGCCGACCTGCGATTCGTGTCCGTCGTGCGCCATCCGGCGGGGGCACGCGCATGACGGCATTGGAATCCTTGCAAGTTGGGGCTGAACTGCCGGCCTTCGAGCCGGAGCCCGTCTCGCGGCTGGCACTGGCGCTCTACTGCGGCGCGTCCGGGGATCACAACCCCATTCACGTGGACGTCGACTACGCCCGTACGGTCGGCATGCAGGACGTCATCGCCCACGGCATGCTCTCCATGGCCTGGCTGGGCCATGTGCTCACGCGCTGGGTTCCCCAGCGGGCGATCCGCAGCCTGAACGTCCGGTTCGCGGCGATCACACGGGTGGGTGAGCGCATCCGCTGCAGCGGGCGCGTTGTCGAAATCATGGAGCAGGCGCCGGAGCGCCTGGCCCGCGTGGCCCTCACCAGCACCAACGAGCAGGGCGAGGTCAAGCTAGAAGGTGAGGCGCTGGTCTCGCTGCAACCCGTGGAGACCTCATGAGCGAACACCGTAGCGTGCTGTTCGACGTCCAGGAAGGCGTCGCCGAGCTGACCCTGAACCATCCGGAGCGCCGCAACGCGCTCGACCCCTCGATGCGGGCGCAACTGGCGCAAGCCGTCAGTGTCATCCGGAACGACCGAAGCGTGCGAGCAGTGATTCTTGCCGGCTCCGGCGGCCACTTCTGTGCCGGGGGAGACCTGCGCGCGCTCGCCGGCGCCGGCCTGGACAACGAGGGCTGGTTGCAGCGCTTCCAGGACATGAACGACTGGGTGCGCGACCTGATCTCGATCGACCGGCCGGTGGTCGCTGCCGTGGACGGCATGGCGACGGGCGCCGGCCTGAGCCTCG
This sequence comes from Burkholderiaceae bacterium, assembly GCA_035476635.1. GTDB lineage: Bacteria > Pseudomonadota > Gammaproteobacteria > Burkholderiales > Burkholderiaceae_C > DATILI01. The sequence goes on from DATILI010000249.1 coordinate 69,702, forward strand.
CCCTCACGGCGGACCTCGTGCTCGCCACGCCGCGCGCGCGCTTCAGTGCGTCGTTCCTGCGCGTGGGCCTGGTGCCCGACTGCGGCTGTCTGTACACGCTGCCACGGGTGGTCGGCGTGCAGCGGGCCAAGGAGCTGATGCTGTCGGCCCGCGAGTTCGGGGCCGAAGAGGCGCAGCGCCTGGGCATCGTCATGGAAATCGTCGCTGCCGATGCACTGCTCGCGCGCGCCCGGGCGATCGCCCGCAGCTTCGTCCAGGCGTCACCGGCCGCGGTGAGCATGATCAAGCGCAACCTGGCGCCGCAGGGCGGCGAACTGGCCGCGCTGCTGGACGCCGAGGCGCAGGCGCAGGCCATGGCCATGGGCACCCCCGGCCATCGTACCGCCGTTAATCGCCTGCTGGAAAAGCAGGCACCCCCTTACAACTGGCCCGCCGCGACATGACCGCGGCCGCGGCAAACAGAGGAGCAATCACATGAACAGCACACAGGCAGCGCCGGCGAACGCCGAGGGCATTTTGCAAGGCAAGGTGGCCGTGGTCACGGGCGCGGGCGGCGGCATCGGCCGCGACATCGCCCTGGCCATGGCGCGTGAAGGCGCCCGGGTGGTGGTGAACGACATCGGCGCGTCCCTCCAGGGTGAAGGCCGCGACGCCGGGCCCGCCCAGGCCGTCGTGGATGAGATCAAGGCGCTGGGCGGCCAGGCCGTGGCCAACACCGACAGCGTGGCCGATCCAGCCGCCGGCCGGCGCATGGTCGAGAGTGCGGTCGACACCTTCGGCCGACTGGACATCGTCGTCAACAACGCGGGCATCCTGCGTGACGGCTTCTTCCACAAGATGGCGGACGACCAGTGGGACGCCGTCATCAAGGTGCACCTGTACGGCAGCTACCACGTGAGCCGTGCGGCAGCCAACCACTTCAAGGAGCAGGAGTCCGGCTGCTTTGTGCACATGACTTCGACCTCGGGGCTGATCGGCGAGATCGGGCAGGCGAACTACGCGGCCGCGAAGATGGGCATCGCCGCGCTGTCCAAGTCGATCGCGCTGGACATGCGCAAGTTCAACGTGCGCTCCAACTGCATCGCGCCGTTCGCGTTCAGCCGGATGATCGCTTCGATGCCCACGGACACCCCCGAGCAGCAGGCACGGGTCAACCGCCTAAAGGAAATGACGCCCGCGAAGATCGCGCCGCTGGCGGTGTGCCTGGCCAGTGATCTCGCGGCCGACACCACGGGGCAGATATTCGCCGTGCGCAACAACGAGATCTTCCTCATGAGCCAGCCGCGGCCGGTGCGCTCGGTCCATCGGGGGGAGGGGTGGACACCCCGATCCGTGGCCGATCACGCGCTGCCAGCGCTGCGGGCGCAGTACCACAGCCTGGACCGTTCGGGCGACGTGTTCCGCTGGGATCCGATCTGACAGGCACTGCCATGAAACGCGAAGCGCCTCGTGAACCTTTGCTGCACATCGACGGCGTGACGGTGCGCTTCGGCGGCATTGTCGCTCTCGACGGTGTCTCGTTCAGTGTCCAGCGCCGACAGATCTGCGGCGTGATCGGCCCCAATGGCGCCGGCAAGAGCACCTTGTTCAACTGCCTGTCGGGGCTCTACCCCTGGCAGGCGGGCGCCATCAAGTTCGATGGGCACTCCCTGGTGCGCATGCCCAGTCATCGCCGGGCGGCGCTCGGCATCGGCCGCACCTTCCAGAACCTGGCACTGTTCGGCTCGATGAGCGTGCGTGAGAACGTGCTCGTCGGCACCTACGCGCACCACCACGCCGGCTTCCTGCTGGACGCCATCGGGGGCAAGCGCACACGAAGAACGGAGAAGGAGGCGGCTGAGCGGGCCGACGCGGCCATCGAGCTGCTGTCGCTGCAGGCTGTGGTGGAGCGTCCTGTCGCCGCGCTGCCCTTCGGCACGCAGAAGCGGGTGGAGATGGCGCGTGCGCTGGCCTGCGAGCCCTCGCTGCTGCTGCTGGATGAGCCGGCCTGCGGCCTGAATCACGAGGAGCTCGAGAGCCTGGGCGAGTTGATCGTGTCCCTGCGGGACAAGTTGTCGCTCGCCGTGCTGCTGGTCGAACATCACATGGGACTCGTCATGGGAATTTCGGACAAGGTGGTCGCGTTGAACTTCGGGCGGCATATCGCCGAAGGCACGCCGGAGCAGGTGCGCCGGCATCCGGATGTGATCAGTGCCTACCTGGGCGAGCAGGTTCATGGAGCGACTGATGGCCAAGTTGCTTGAAGCCAAGGGCCTGCGGGCCTTCTACGGCCCTGTCGCCGTGCTCCACGGGATCGATCTCGATGTGCAGCACGGTGAAGTCTGTGCGCTGCTAGGCGCCAATGGCGCCGGCAAGACGACGACGCTGCGGTCCCTGTGCCGGACCAAGGTGCGGACCGAGGGCAGCGTGAGCCTCGCCGGGGAGTCCATTGAGCGCAAGACGACGGAGCAGATCGCCGCCCTCGGGGTCGGCCACGTGCCCGACGGTCGCGGCACTTTCCTCGGTCTGACCGTGGAGGAGAACCTGCGGCTGGGCGGCTACACGCGGGCCGACCGCGACGGCATCATGGCCGACCTGGCGCGGATGTACGGCTACTTCCCGCGCCTGCAGGAGCGGCGGCGCCAGCAGGCGGGGACGCTGTCCGGTGGCGAGCAGCAGATGCTTGCCATCTCGCGGGCGCTGATGGCGCGGCCTCGCCTGTTGCTGCTGGACGAGCCCTCTTTCGGCTTGGCGCCCCTGGTCGTGCGCGAGATCTTCGGCATCCTCGCCAAGATCAACCGCGAAGAGGCCGTGGGCATCCTGCTCGTGGAGCAGAATGCGCGGCTCGCGCTGGAACTGGCGCAGCGGGCCTACCTGCTCGAGGGCGGCCGCATCGTGGCGCATGGTTCTAGCGAGCAGATGCAACAGGACGACGCCGTGCGCCGCGCCTATTTGGGGGATTGAAATGGAAGCATTCCTGCATCAACTCGCCGCGGGGGTGGCGGCCGGCAGCCTGTACGCCGGCATGGCGCTCGCGCTGGTGATGATCTACCAGGCCACCCACCACATCAACTTTGCCCAAGGGGAGATGGCCACCTTCTCGGCCTTCATCGCCTGGGCCATGCTCCAGGCAGGCTGGCCCTATGGGCTGGCCTTCGCGGCCACGGTGCTGCTGTCGTTCGCGCTGGGTGCGGCCGTGCAGTTTGCCATCGTGAGGCCGCTGGAGAAGGCGCCCGAGCTGAGCGTGGTGGTGGTCTTCATCGGCTTGCTGGTGGTCTTCCACAGCCTGGCGGGTTTGCTGTTCGGCTACGACGTCAAGCGCTTTCCGAGCCCGTTCCCGGCCGACGCCTGGTTCGGCTCCGCACTGCTCGGTGCGCATCAAGTGGGCGCCATGGCGGTCACGCTGGCGCTGGTGGCCATGCTGTTCGCGTTCCTGCGGCTGACACCGTTGGGCCTGGCCATGCGCGCGGCCGCCGAAAACCCCGATTCGGCCCGGCTGCTCGGTGTGCCGGTCAGCCGCATGTTGATGCTTGGGTGGGGCCTGGCGGGAGCGATCGGCGCGGTGGCCGGCGTGATGGTGGCGCCCACGTTGTTCCTCGACCCCAACATGATGAGCGGGGTGCTGCTCTACGCATTTGCCGGCGCGCTCCTGGGCGGGATCAACAACCCCGTCGGAGCCGTCGTCGGCGGCCTCGTGGTGGGCGTCGCCGAGAACCTGGCCGGAACCTACGTGATCGGCACGGAGCTCAAGCTGCCGCTGGCCCTGGCACTGATCGTGACGGTGCTGGTGTTCCGGCCCGCGGGCCTGATGGGCCACGTGGTGGTGAAGCGTGTCTGATGTCGCCCCCACGCTCCGCTGCCCCCCAAGAGGGCGCTTTTGCTTAGGGGCGGCGCGTCGTCAACAAGGAGATCGAACATGAGTGCTATTCCTCCCGTCCTGGAGGCGCCGCAAGCCGCAGGGAGCGTGCCGGCCGATGCGAGACGCTTTCGCCCGCACCTGATCATCACGCTGGTGGTACTGGCCCTGTCCGTGACCCTGCTGGCGAAGGGCTACCAGCTGTTCCAGGCGACGATGGTCGTGAGCTATGCGATCGCGCTTCTGGGCCTGAACCTGCTGACGGGTTACAACGGCCAGATATCGCTCGGGCACGGCGCGTTCTATGCCGTCGGCGCCTACGCCACGGCCATCCTGCTCGACCGGTATGGCGTACCGTACTGGCTGTGCGTGCCGATCTCCGGCTTTACCGCGCTTGTGGTGGGCTATCTGTTCGGCCGGCCGGCCCTGCGCCTGGAGGGGCTGTACCTGGCACTCGCCACTTTCGCGCTCGGCATCGCCGCGCCGCAGTTGCTGAAGTCCAGGTACTTCGAGCCGTGGACGGGCGGGTCCAGCGGCATCGTGCTGACCAAGCCTGAGGCCCCGTTCGGGATCCCGCTGGATGCCGACCAGTGGTTCTACCTGTTCTCCCTGGCGGTGGGCTTGCTGATGCTCTTGATCGCCCGCAATCTCGTCACGGGCGGCAGCGGGCGCGCGATGCGCGCGATGAGGGATCATCCGCTTGCGGCCGAGGCCATCGGGGTCCCGGGCAGCCACTGCAAGTCGGTGACTTTCGGCATCTCTGCGGGGTTCACCGGCGTGGCCGGGTCCCTCTTCGCCGTCGCGGTCCAGTTCGTGTCGCCGGACACCTTCGGCATGTTCCTGTCGATCTCGCTGCTGGTGGGCATCGTGGTCGGCGGCGTCGGCACCCTCTGGGGTGCGCTGTACGGGGCCGTCTTCATCATGTTCGTCCCCGACCTGGCCGAGAAGGTGTCCAAGGCGGCGCCGTGGCTGGTCTACGGTGTGGTGCTGATCGTCTTCGTGTACCTGCTGCCGGGAGGTTTTGCCCGGCTGCTGCGCCGCCGGGCCTGATCCTTCACCCGTTCATCTCACACCCCTGGCTGCATCGGCGCGGATCATGTCGGCCGCCTTCTCACCGATCATGACTGTGGGTGCGTTGGTATTGCCCCCCACGAGCGTGGGCATGATCGAAGCGTCCGCAACGCGCAGGCCGCTCATTCCGTGCACGAGCAGCCTGGCATCGACGACGGCGCCGGCATCGTGGGCCGGGCCCATCTTGCAGGTGCCCACTGGGTGGTACTGCGAGTCGGAGCGCCGGCGGATGTCGGCTTCGAGCTGGGCGTCGTCGCCCGAACGCACTGGATAGAGCATGCGCCGGCCGCGAAACGGCGCCAGGGGGCTGTCACCGAGGATGGATTGCATCAGGCGCGCACCCTTGAGCAACAATGCCATGTCGTCTGCATGGCTGAAGAATGCGGGGTCGATCACGGGGGCGGCACGCGGATCGTGGGAAGCCAGGCCGACGCTGCCGCGGCTGCGGGGCCGCAGCACCGACACGTGGCAGCTGAAACCGTGGCCCAGGTGCATCTTGCGCGCGTGATCGTCCACGATGGCCACGGCGAAGATCAGCTGCAGGTCGGGCACCGCCACGTCGGGTCGGGAGCGCACAAAGGCCCCGGACTCGGCAAACGGGCTGGTGATGAGCCCGGTGCGCTGGCGCCGCCATTCGAGCACTGCCTTCGCGACCCGAGCGAAGCCGCGCAGTGACACCCCGAAGGTTGGCGTGTCGCTGCGGGCCAGCCAGGTCTGCGCGTAGTCGATGTGATCCTGCAGGTTCTGGCCGACGCCGGGCAACGCGTGCAAAACCGGAATGCCAAGGCGCTGCAATGCGGCCCCGGGGCCCACGCCCGAGAGCATCAGCAGCTGCGGTGAGCCGAAGGCGCCGCCGCAGACGATGACCTCGCGGCGCGCGCGCACGGTGTGCGTCTGGCCGCCCTTCAGGAACTCGACGCCGACGGCCCGCCGTCCCTCGAAGCAGATGCGCGAGGCGGTCGTCCCGGTTTCGACGTGCAGGTTGGGCCGGCCGCGCTGCGGTGCCAGGTAGGCGCTGGCGGCGCTGCAGCGCTCGCCGTTCTTTTGCGTCACCTGGTAGCGGAAGCTGCCGAACTGCTCGGCGCCGTTGTAGTCCTCGTTGTGAGGCAGGCCGTGGTTCGCCGCTGCCTGGAGGAAGGCGCGGTTGATCGGGCTGGGGCTGCGCAGGTCTGCGACGTTGAGCGGACCGCCCCGGCCGTGAAAGCCATCGGGCCCGAAGCGCTCGTTGTTCTCCGAGCGCCGGAACAAGGGCAGCACCTCGTCGTACGACCAGCCCTCGTTGCCGAGCCCGGCCCAATGGTCGTAGTCCCAGCGATGGCCACGTACGTACAGCATGGCGTTGATCGAGCTGGAGCCGCCCAGCACCTTGCCGCGCGGCTGGTAGCCGCGCCGGCCGTCCAGCCCAGGTTGCGGCACGGTCTCGTAGGCATAGTTGTTCAGCCGGGTCGGCACCATGGCAACCACGCCGGCAGGCGCACGGATCAGGACGCTGTCATCGGGTCCACCGGCTTCCAGCAGGCAGACGCTCGTCCTGCCGTCCTCGCTCAGCCGCGAAGCGATCACGCATCCCGCCGCACCGCCGCCTACCACCACGTAGTCGAAGTCTTTGGGGCTCATCGTGCGGAACTCCTAAGGGCATCAGGGAACGGCGAAGGCGGGGACAGCGATGAATCACCGCGGCCCAGCCAGAGGCGCAAGATCAGCCGTTGCACGAAATTGCCGTAGGGTGGGTAGAAGAGGCCCACGGGGAACCAGCGGTGGCGCTTGAATACCGTCCTGGCATGCGACAGTTCCCGGAAACCCTCTTCGCCGTGGTAGCTACCCATGCCTGAATTGCCCACGCCGCCGAAAGGCGCGTCGTGGTTCAAGACATGCCAACCCCAATCATTGATCGTCACGCCCCCGGAATGGGTGTGTTCCAGCACGCGCCGCCGCGCCCGCGCATCGTGGCCGAAGCAGTACAGCGCCAGCGGGCGCGGCCCGGCGTTGATGTGCGCGATCGCCTCGTCCAGGTGCTCGTAGGCCAGTACCGGCAGGATGGGACCGAAGATCTCTTCCTGCATCATCCGCATGTCCGCGCGCAAGCCCGTGACGATGTGCAGCGGAACCCGACGCCCGGCGCCTTCCTGCGCGCAGACCTTCACACGTGCCCCCTTGCTTCGCGCGTCGTCCAGCAAGGCCTGGATGCGCTGGGCGTGGCGGTCGTTGATGATGGCCGTGTAGTCCGGGTGGTCGGCGACGCTGGTGCCATAGCTACGCTGGAACGCCTCCTGGACGCCTTCCACGAAGGCGTCCAGATTGTCGCGCGGCACCAGGGCGTAGTCGGGCGCGATGCAGATCTGCCCGGCGTTGACGGCCTTGCCATGCGCGATGCGCGTTGCCGCCTCGCGCGGGTCGCATCCGGGCAGCAGCAGTGCGGGCGACTTGCCGCCCAGCTCCAGCGTGACTGGTGTCAGATTCTGCGCTGCCGTGCGCATCACGGCGCGGCCCACAGCCGGGGATCCCGTGAAGACAATGTGATCGAACGGCAGTTCGGTGAACAGGTTGGGGTCCTCCAATTCCGCGCCCACCACCGCCACCAAATCCTCGCCAAAAGCCTCGGCCAGCAAGTTGGTCAGCACCGCATTGGTGGCCGGCGTCGCCTCCGACAGCTTGAGCAGCACGCGGTTCCCTGCCGCTAGCGCCGCCGCGAGCGGCCCCAGCGCCAGGTAGACCGGGAAGTTCCAAGGCACGATGACGCCCACCACGCCTTTGGGCTGATAGTGCACGCGCAGGCTGTTGCTCAGAAACAGCAGCTCGGTCGCTCGCCGCCGCGAACGCATCCAGTGGCGCACATGCGAGAGTGCATGGTTGATCTCCAGCACCGCGCCAAGGATGTCAATCATTTTCGTCTCGGCGGGTGCATGGAATCCGAAGTCGCGGCTGACGGCGCCGGCGAGTTGGTCCTGGTAGCGCAACAATTGCCTCTTGAGCGCCCTGAGGTGCGCCTTGCGCCGCGCCTCGCCGGGAAAAGGCTGGGCGGCAAAGGCCGCTCGCTGCCGCTGGAAAAGCGCACGCAGGCGTATCTCGGCTGCGCCGACGGGTGTGTGTCTGCTCATGACGATATTCCTGATGCCGCCATCAGAAGCGGTAGCCGACGAGCAGACTGACCACGCCCGGGTCGGAGCGCATGGTGATGCTGCGCGTGATGGGGCCCACCCCGGGTGTCTCGGTTGTGATGTCGGCGGTGGTCTTGATTCCGTATCGCGAGTACCCGGCGAGCAGCATCATGCGCTCGCCGAGCGGCACTTCGACGCCCAGCTTGATCACGGGGCCGAACGAAGACTTCGGCCGGACGACGGAATGTGTGCCTTGAAAGGCAGCCGTGTAGTTTCCCAGTACCTCGGTCGAGGTAAAGGCGGTGTAGTTCAGGCCTGCCGCCACGAAGGGGCGCACTGAGCCCGAGCGGTTGAACGTGTAGCTGACCAGCGCGGCTGGAAACCACGCCCGCGCGCTCCCCACGCGCCCCAGTGCCGATCCCGCGCCCTTGGCGCGAAGGTGAACAACGGGTGGGAGGCCGCCGGCCAGCGAGGCGGCCCAGCCATCGCCCAGTTGAACCGTGGCCTCAAAGCCTAGTGCGTTGACATCGTCGACGCCCACAGTCACGCCGGGTGGCGTTGTACCGGCAGGGCCGCCGAGTTCACCGGATTTCACGTTGAAGTGGGCTCTGGCGTATCCGATCGCAATCGAATAGGGTGTGTCGGCCGCGCGGGCGCCGGGGGAGGCGAGCAGGGCCATCATGCCGCAAAGAGCAGCGGTCAGGGGCGGGAAATTGTGAAGTCGGGCCATGGGAATGTCTCCTGTAGTGGTCGCAATGGGTGCACCCTCGCAGGTGCCTCACCGGCCAATACCAGTGGCGGCACGAAGGTGAAGGGAAATCTACTAACGGAGCAGGGTTGCTACGAGGTTCCTTCCTGCCAATGGGGGTCATAATTTGCCAACCTCAAATGCACGACCTCAGATGCAGTCCGCAGCCTTCGAACTTACGGGCAGTTATGGAATGGAATTGGAGGGACTCGCGCACTCGATGCAGGGCCTGAGTGCCCTTGTCGCCGAGATGGCCGCGCAAGGCGTGAGCGTCGAGGCGGTTCTCAAAGGCTCCGGGCTGGAGGCCGGGCAGTTGGCCGACCCCGAGGTGCGCGTGTCGCATCAGCAGAAGATCTCCATCTTTCGCAACGCACAGCGCCTGGCCAGGCAACCCGACGTCGGTCTGCGTGCCGGTGCGCGGCAACGCCTGAGCGACTTTGGCGTGTACGGCTACGCACTGACCAGTAGCGCTACCTTTGGCGACGCCGTGATGCTTGGCATGAAGTACCTCAAGTTGGCGGGGCCTGTGCTTCACAAGCGCTTTCGTCTGCTTGGCGACGAGGCGCTGCTCGAAGGATGCGATGTCCTGTCGCTGGGCCCCGTGCTGCCACTGGCCACTGAGTTCTGGCTTGCCTCAATGCTTCAACTTGCGACCAACGTCCTCGCGGCGCCATTTCCGTCGCAGTGCTTGCGCCTGCCTTACCCGCGTCCCCCGTACGCCGGCGCCTACGAGCGAATGTTTGCTTGCCCGGTGCGTTTCGACGAGCCGCGCATCGAATGGCAGTTCGATGCCGCGGTGCTGCGCGCTCCCTGCCCCAACGCGAATCCGATCACAGCCAAACTGTGCGCGCGATTTTGCGACCAGATCATGCACAGCCTGCCCCAGGGCACAGCGCTCGCGCACCAGATCCGCGCCGCCTGCCTGAACAGCCAAGGCAGAGTCTCGAATGCCGACACGGTAGCTCGATCCCTGGGCCTGTCGGTGAGGACCATGCACAGGCGTCTGGCCGAGGAAGGGCTTGGTTTCCAGGCCATCGCCGATCAGGTTCGGCAAGCAATCGCAGGGAGCCTGCTGAGGGACTCCCCGCTATCGATCGACGAGATTGCCGTGCGCGTGGGCTTTTCCGAAGCGGCAAACTTTCGCAAGGCCTTTCGCAGGTGGACAGGCATCAGCCCGACGCAGTATCGCCAGCGAACTGGCCATTGAGCGCTTCACGGAAACCGTTCGTCTGGCGCTATCGAGCCGCGGCTGGCAACCGCGGAGCGCCTACAGGTTCCAGCCCTGGGTCCGGCCCCACTCCTCGATGGAGAGTTCCGTGTCGCGACCTTCCTGCACGAGCCATTCACAAAACTTGGCGATGAGAGGGTAAGCATCCGATTCCGCGGCGAAACTTGCGTAGTAGTCCCGGCGTTTGATGCCCAAAGGGCCGAAGGGCGCGCACAACTTGCCGGCGATGATGTCGTCCAGGACCAGGAACAGTGGCACGAGCACGATGCCGAGCCCCTCGCACGCCGCCTGCAGCGCGAAGTACATCTGTTCGAACTTCAGCGAGTTCGTGGGCTGAAGGTCTGCAACACCGGCCGTTTGCTGCCACTCATGCCAGGCGTAAGGCTCGGTTGCGTAGTTGATCATCGTATGCCGCGCGATGTCTTTCGGCTCGAGCAGGGTCGCGCCTTGCAGCACATCCACGTGGCATACGGGAAGGATGTGCTCCGACATGAAACGCACCGCGCCTCCCTCCCCAGGTGCTTCGTGGGCGCCGCGAATGGCCACGTCGTACAGGTTGGCCTGGAAGTTGGGACGCTCCAGCGAAGTCATCAGACGGATTTCGACATCCGGGCGACGGCGCTGGAAACCGGACATCCGAGGAATCAGCCAGCGCATGGTGAACGTGGGAGGCGCGCTGACGCGAAGCGTGGTTGGCGACTGCTGCTGCAGGAGGTACATCGACGCCAGGGCCAGTCGGTCCAAGGCGGCGCTAACCTCGGGAAGATAACTGCGTCCGGCGTCGGTGAGCGTCAATTGCGAAGACGACCGCCGGAAAAGGGGCCGGCCGAACCATTCCTCCAGCAGCGCGACTTGCCGGCTGATGGCCCCGTGAGTGACGCAGAGTTCTTCGGCGGCCTTGGTGAAACTGACGTGCCTTGCCGCGGCTTCGAATGCGCGAACTGCATTCAACGGCGGAAGTTTCCTCATCATGACCCTATTGTGGGAACAGGCGTGCTGCGGGCCCAGTGACTATAACTCACGCCACGTGAAGAATCGTCCTTTGCTGCGGGGGGCAGTCGTGCCGATGATCGCGGTCATGAAAGCAGCCCCGTTCGATTACGTCCGCGCCGAGAGCGAAGCTCACGCGCTGGAGGTCCTGCAGCAGCATGGCGCGGAAGCCAAGCTCGTGGCCGGCGGCCAGAGCCTGGTCCCCATGATGGCGATGCGCCTGGCCCGGCCCGCCGTGCTGGTGGACATCAACCGGCTGGCCACGCTGAAGGGGGTGGAAGAGATTGCCGATGCCATCCGCATGCGAGCCTGCACGCGCCAAAGGGATGTCGAGCACGACGAACGACTGCGGTCGCGCTTGCCCCTGGTGGCGCAGGCCCTTCACTGGGTCGGTCATATTCAGACACGCAATCGCGGCACCGTCGGCGGCAGCCTCGTCCACGCCGATCCATCCGCCGAGTTGCCACTGGCTGCTGCTGTGCTGGCCGCCAAGCTCCACGTTCGCAGCCAGAGCGGCGTGCGCGTCCTGAATGCGGCAGAGTTCTTCCAGGGCCCGATGTTCACCGCCACAGGCGAGACCGAATGCTTGGTCGCTATCGACTGGCCGGTCTGGAAGGGTGCTCGCATCGGAAGCGCTTTCGACGAAACCAGTATCCGGCACGGCGATTTCGCGATGGCATCGGCGGCGTGCCAGCTGCAGCTCGACGAGTCCGGAGTCTGCCAAGGGGCGGCCTTCGGCTATGGCGGGGTGGACGGTACGCCGCTCGCGTTCCCCGAACTGGCGTCCCAGCTGGTTGGCCAGCGCGTCACGCCGCAAGTCGCGCGCGAAATCGCCCGCTCGGCCTCCACGCGCTGTGAGCCCGGCGACGACATCCATGCCACCGCCACCTTCCGCCGCCACCTCGCTGCGGTGCTTGGCGAGCGGGTCCTGTTGAAGGCTGCCGAGAACGCTCGCGGTGCGAGCCATTGATTCATGAACGAACCGAACAAACTTGCGAACATCCGCCTCACGGTCAATGGCCGTGAGCAACAACGGGCCGTCGAGCCCCGCACGACGCTCGTCGACTTCCTTCGCGACGAGCTTGGCCTGACCGGCACGCACGTCGGCTGCGAACACGGAGTCTGCGGCGCATGTACCGTCGTATTCGACGGTGAACCCGTGCGCTCCTGCTGCATGTTCGCGGCGCAGGCCGACGGCTCGTCCGTCACCACGGTCGAAGGCCTCGCGCCGGCCCGGGGGCAGCTGTCCCGCCTGCAGGACGCTTTCTGCGAAAAGCACGCGCTGCAATGCGGCTACTGCACGCCAGGCATGCTCGTCGCCTGCCAGTCGCTCATCGACAAGGTGCCGCATCCCACCGAAGCCCAGGTGCGTGAGGCTATCAGCGGCAATCTGTGCCGCTGTACTGGCTACAAACAGATCGTTGAAGCGGTCCTTTACGCGACTGCAAAGGAAGCATCGCATGGCTGAAGGCGGATTTCGGTACATTGGCAAGCACCGCCGCGCGGTGGAGCACCGGCGCTTCGTGGTGGGTCAGGGGCATTTCGCGGCCGATGTGCAGCGCCCGCACGCGCTTCACGTCGCGCTTGTCGCGAGCCCCTATGCGAGCGCCCGGATCAGCCACATCGACGCGAGCGCGGCACTCGCCATGCCGGGCGTGCACGCCGTTCTCACTGGTGAAGAGCTTAGCGCGGCCACGGTGCCGCTGCTGGTCGGAGTCGATGCACCGCAGGTCGAGCGCTTTCCGCTTGCCAATGGCATGGCGCGCTATGCTGGCGAATGGGTTGTCGCTGTCGTCGCGGAATCGCGCGCACTCGCCGAAGATGCCGCGGAGCTGGTGCACATCGACTACGAGCCGCTGCAGGCCGTCACCGACATGGAAAAGGCCATCGAGCCCGATTCGCCGGTCGTGCACCCGAAATTCGGCTCAAACGTGATCTTCCGGCGCAAGTTCACCTGGGGAGCGGTGGCCGACGATTTCGCCGGATCGCCGCATACGCTCAGTTACCGGGTCCGATGGGCACGCAGTGCGACCGTACCCATCGAGACTTTCGGTGTCACGTGCGAATGGAACGAGTCCCAGCAGATCCTGGACGTGTGGGCATCGATCCAGATGCCCAAATTCCCTGATCAGCTTGCCAAGGCTCTGAAGCTGCCGGGCAATGCCGTGCGGGTGCACTTCGACGTGGACGTCGGGGGCAGCTACGGCGTGAAGCGGGGAATCAAGCACGCCGTCCTGGCGGGCTACCTGGCCCGCAAGCTGGGACGGCCCGTCCGTTTGATCGAGGATCGTCTGGAGAACATGCGCGGTGGGGACATGCAGGGCCCGGACCGCGCCTTCGATGTGACGCTGGCGTTCGACGAGCAAGGCGTCATCCACTCGATGAAGATGCGGGCGATCGATGACATCGGTGCTTACTCAGGCCGCGCTCCGCTGCAACTCGGGAAACCCGTTGGCGCAATCATTGGCCCTTACCGCATCGCCAGTGTGGAGTACGAGGCGATATCCGTGCTGACCAACAAGACGCCTCAGGAGGCGGTGCGCGGGTTCGGACAGGCACCCACCAACTATGCGATCGAGACCGGGATGGACAAGGTCGCCCGCTTCCTCGGTCTCGACCGGGTGGAGCTGAGGCGGCGCAATCTGATCGGCAAGGACGAGTTTCCCTACCTGATTCCCAGCGGCACGACTTACGACTCGGGTGACTACGCAACGGTACTGGACAAGGCGCTTGGCGTGGTCCCCATGGTGCAGCTCGAGCGTGAACGCGATGCGCTGCGTAGCCAGGGCCTGCTGGCCGGCATCGGCGTGTCGACCTGTCTTGAGCCGTCCGGAGGCAACTCTTCCTTCGAGCCGCTGTTCAATCCGAAGAACGAGACCACGACGTGGATGGACTCCTGCCTTGTGCGCATCGACCTCTCGGGCGCCATCACGGCCCTGATGGCGACATCGACCTCGGGGCAGGCGCACGAGACGCTGGTGTCGACCGTGGTCGGCGAAGTCCTGCAAATCCACCCCGACAGCATTCGTGTGCTGCACGCCGACTCGCTGAGCGCGTTGCCCTCCAACAGCCCGGTGGGCAGCCGCATGGCCATCATGCTGGGCGGAGCCGCTGCCGGCGCCGCGAAGATCCTGAAGTCGAAGCTGCTCTCGATCGCTGCCTACAACTTGGGTACTCCACTTGCCTCGCTGGTCTACGAAGACGGCGCCGTGTTCGTGGCGGGTGAGCCGCAGCGCCGCATGGGCTGGGAACAGCTGGTCGAGATCGCTCACCGGAAGTACCACCAGCTTCCGCCGGGCATGGAGCCCGGGCTGCAGGAGAAATTCGTCTGGCAGGTGCCCACCGGCGGCAAGATGCCTACCGAGGACGGACGCGTGCAGATGTACCCGTGCCACTCGTTCGAGAGTCACGTGGTCCTCGCGAGCGTCGATCCCCTGACCTGCAAGGTGAAGCTGCATCGCTACACGGTCGGCCACGACTGCGGCGTGATGATCAGCCCGGACGTCGTGCATGGCATGACCTATGGTGGGGTCGCGCACGGCCTTGGCGCGGCCCTCATGGAGAAGTTCACCTATTCCGATGAGGGGCAGCTGCTCTCAGGAACGTTCATGGACTATCTGCTGCCCAGCGCGGAGGAAGTGCCAGACGTGACCATCGTCGACCACTGCACGCCGTCGCCGCTGACCGAATTCGGACAGAAGGGCTCAGGAGAGGCCGGCTATCTGGGAAGCGCGGCCGCTATCGCGGCGGCCGTCAATGACGCGCTTGCACCGATGGGCGCGTCCATCGACGCACTGCCGATGACGCCTCACGCGATCTGGAGTGTGCTTGGGAACGGCGATGGCAGCTGACCAGGGGCTGAGTCCGATGCAATTCCAATCCATATACATTCGCGCCCAAGGTTTCGACGGAAAGTTGGCGGTGCACACCGCCGGCGCCGCAGGCGCGCCAGCCATCGTGCTTGGGCATTCCATCCTCGCTTCCACACGCATGTGGCGCGGCCAGGTCGAGATGCTGCTGCAGCTCGGCTTGCGGGTTGTGAGCATCGACACCCGCGGCCACGGCGCCTCCGATGAACCGCCTCCGCAGTGCATCCTTGACGATCTGGTTTCCGACAGCATCCGGGTCCTCGACGAGCTTGAAATCAAACGGGCGCACTTCATGGGCGTGTCGTTGGGCGGAATGGTGGCGCTCGGATTGGGGATCCTGCATCCGGATCGCGTGTCCAGCCTGATCGTGTGCGACGCGCGTGCAGACGCCCCGCCGGCGTTCGCCGCGCCTTGGGACGATCGCATCGCGGCCGCGCAGAAGGATGGTGCCGCGGCGCTGGCGGACTCCACGGCCGAGCGCTGGTTCGGTCAGGACTTCCTCGGGCGCGAGCCAGTGATCGCACGCGAAGTCAAGGAGATGATCGCAGCCACGTCCGTCGGCGGCTTCATCGCATGTGCTCGCGCCTTGCAGGGCCTGGACTATCTCGGCCGCGTTGGCCGAATCACTGCCCCTACCCAATGGGTCGTCGGCGCCAACGACGGTCCATTGCCGGATGCCATGCGACACCTCCAATCGCTCGTTCCGGGGTCCGCGCTGGAAGTGATCGAAGGCGCTGGCCACCTACCGAATATCGACCAACCGGCCGCCTTCAATGCAGTTGTCGCGCGGCGGCTGCGCGCCCTGACTTCCTGAGGACCTCCATGCAAATTACCGGAACCCAATCCATCGCCGCCCCACGCCAGCAGGTCTGGTCGGCCCTCAATGATCCATCAGTTCTCAAGGGCTGCCTGCCCGGCTGCGAGTCGGTCGAAAAAGTCAGCGCTGAACTGTTCCGCGTTGTCGTCGTGTCGGCCATCGGCCCGTTGCGCGCCCGATTCAATGGCAATCTGCGATTGACGCAGGCGCATCCACCGCAATCGTGCGTGATGGTTTTCGAGGGCCAGGGCGGTGCGGTCGGATTCGGCAAGGGACAAGCCACGGTCGAACTGCTCGAGGTCGGCGGCGCTACCGAGCTTCACTATTCGGCGCAGGCGCAGGTCGGCGGCAAGCTGGCGCAGATCGGCTCACGGCTGATCGACAGCGTAGCGCGCAAGATGTCCGACGACTTTTTCGAGGCTTTCCGCAAGCTGGTGGCACCCACGCCGAGCGCGTCCATCGCTGTTGAGGCCGCTCCTGCGACTCCCGCGACAGGACCGACGCAAAGTGGCGTTCCTGTGTGGGTGTACTTCGCCGCCGCGGCGGCAATTGCGGCAGTCATCCTGGCCGGGGCGTTCTTGCGCTGACAGTGACTGCCGCTTACGGAAGAAAATTACCGAAGGAGACACTAGCATGAAGGCATTTCGAATTCTTGTAGCAATCGCGGCGGCACTCGCTTGCGTCGCTGTCCATGCGCAATCCTGGCCCAGCCGTCCTGTGAAGATCATCGCTCCGGCGCCTCCGGGTGGGCCGTACGACTACGTCGCGCGGGCGCTGGCGGAGGGCTTGCAGCGATCTTTGGGCCAGCCGTTCGTGGTGGAGAACCGTGCCGGTGCGGGCGGGACCATTGGCGTTGAAGCGGTGGCAAAGTCCGCTGCCGATGGCTATACGCTGGTGGTGGGCTCCACGGGGCCGATGTCGGTGGCCCCCAGCCTTTTCCAGAAGCTGCGCTACGACCCCCTCAAGGACTTCGCACCCGTCACCCGGCTCGTGAAGATGCCTGGCTACCTGGTCGTGCATCCGAGCCTGGGCGTCGACAACGTGAAGGAGTTCCTCGCGAAGGTTCGAGCCAACCCCGGCAAGTTCTCGTATGCATCGACCGGCAACGGGTTCTCGCAACACACCAACATGGAGCTGCTCAAGAGCATGGCGAACCTGTTCGTGGTGCCCATCACATACCGCGGCAGCGGGCCGGCGTTGACCGACCTCATCGGTGGTCAGGTACAGATGATGATCGAGCTTGGACCCGTTGTAATTCCCCATGTGAAGACCGGACGCTTGAAGGTGCTGGCCGCGAGTACGGGGACCCGGACGGAAGCCATGCCCGAAGTGCCCACCCTCAATGAAAGCGGTGTCAAGGGTTTCGATGCGTACACCTGGTTCGCGTTGTATGCGCCGGCGGGCACGCCAGCCGACATCGTGCAAAAGCTGCACACCGAGACGGCGAAGCTGCTGAACCAGCCGGAACTGAAGTCGCGGCTGGCTTCCCAGGGAGCTGAAGTCGCGCTGACCACACCGGCGGAGCTGGCTGCTTTCCAGGCCGCCGAAACGAAGAAGTGGATGTCGGTGATCCAGAAGACCGGCATTCGTCCCGAATAGCCCATGCCGGGACCGCTAAAGGGCACGCGCGTCATTGAAATTGCCGGTATCGGGCCGGCGCCGTTCTGTGCGATGCTGCTCGCCGACATGGGTGCCGACGTGATTCGCATCGAGCGCAAGGGCGAGCGGCCCCGCGCAGGGTCGGGGACGGCTGATGTCTTGCAGCGAGGACGCCGGTCGATCGCGCTCGACCTCAAGCGGCCGGGCGCCTGCGCCGTGGTCTTGAAGCTGGCCGAGCAGTCGCACATGTTGCTGGAGGGCTTCCGTCCCGGCGTGATGGAACGTCTCGGACTGGGCCCGGACACCTGTTTCGATCGCAACCCGGCGCTCGTCTATGGACGGATGACCGGCTGGGGCCAGAACGGTCCCTGGGCTCAACGCGCCGGCCACGACATCGACTACCTCGCAATCTCCGGCGCGCTGCACGCGATGGGCGACGCGGACCGGCCCCCGATGCCTCCACTGAACCTCGTAGCGGACAATGGGGGAGGCGGCCTGCTCCTCGCGTTCGGCATGGTGTGCGCTACGCTCGAAGCGCAGCGCACCGGCCGCGGACAAGTCGTCGATGCGGCCATGAGCGATGGCTCGGCGCTGCTCATGAGCATGCTCTACGGGTACCTCGCCATGGGCCGGTGGAAGGCAGAGCGGGGCGCTAATTTCCTCGACGGCAGCGCGCCGTTCTATCGCTGCTACCGCTGTGCCGACGGCAAGTGGCTCGCGGTCGGAGCGATCGAGGAGCCGTTCTATCGGGAGTTGCTGCGCCGCTGTGGCCTGCCCGAATCCTTGGTCGGTACGCGATGGGATGAACAGTCCTGGCCGGAGACGGGGCGGCTGTTCGAAGCCACGTTCCTTACGCGCACGCGTGATGAATGGTGCGAGCTGCTCTGCGGCGGTGACACGTGCGTGGCTCCGGTGCTGGACATGAACGAGGCGCCTTCGTTTGCCCAGAACGTGGCACGGGGCACGTTCGTGGAGATCGACGGAGTCATCCAGCCCGCCCCTGCGCCACGAATGAGCATGACACCCGGCCAGGCGGGTCGCATCGCCGCGCCTGGCGAGCACACGCTCTCAATCCTTGCAGACCTCGGGTTCAGCGAAACCGAGGTCGACCAGCTCCACGCGGACGGCGCCTGGTGAGCTGATCGGGCGAGGCAGATCGATCGCGTGAAGTTCAAGCCGGACTGAATCCCCAACTTTATTGGAGTCCCATGCCCGATTCTCTGCTGATGATCGACAATCCGCGCCCCCAGGTCCGCAGGTTCACCCTCAACCGCCCTGAAAAGCGAAATGCGCTTTCCAACGCCCTGCGCACCGAATTGTTCGCGGCGCTCGAGGATGCCGACCGCGACGACTCCGTGCGGGTGAGCATCATCCGCGGTGCGGGGACCTGCTTTTCCTCAGGCTATCAGCTGGGTGGAGGCAACGACCAGGGCCAACCGTATTACACGCCCGGTGGCATCGGCAATTGGCCGCGCCATGTCATCGAAGGATCGTTCCGGATCTGGGATCTTGCCAAGCCGGTCATCGCGCAGGTGCACGGCTACTGCCTGGCCGGCGGCAGCGAGCTCGCAACGGGTTGCGACCTCGTCTACGTTGCCGAGGACGCCCAGATCGGGTATCCGCCGGTGCGCAGCATGAGCCCACCCGACATGCAGTTCCACCCCTGGCTGATGGGGATGCGCAACGCGATGGAGATGATGCTGACGGGGGATTCCATCAGCGGAACGGAGGCGGTCGCCAAGGGCTTCGCGAACCGCGCTTTTCCGGCGAATGAGCTCGAGGAGCGGGTGCTCGACATGGCCGAGCGTGTCGCCAAGGTGCCCTCCGATGTCCAGCAATTCAACAAGCGATCCACCCATCGGGCCATGGAGATCATGGGCGTGCGCGCTGCCATCCGCTCAGGTGCCGAGATGCAGGCGCTGGCTTTCTTCACGGACTCCAGCATCGCCTATCGCGAGGAATTCTCCAAGGG
>DATILI010000250.1:0-3547 GCA_035476635.1 Burkholderiaceae bacterium
AGTTCCAGTGCGCGCTTGCGGCCGTAGGACAGCTCGCCCGCGCGCACCGCGCTGTAGCGGGCCAGGCCCACGGCCTCCAGCAGCGCCTGCGCCCGCTGGTTGTGGCGATCCAGGGCGCGGTCGCTGCGCCAGAAGGCAAAGCTGCCGCCGTGCGCCCGCTGCAGCGCCACGCGCAGGTTGTCCAGCACACTCAACTGGCCGAACACGGCTGAGATCTGGAACGAGCGCACCAGACCCGAGACGGCGACTTTGGCTGGGTCGCTGTTGGTGATGTCGCGCCCGTCGAAACGGATGCTGCCTGCGGTGGGTCGCAGAAACGTGGTCAGCAGGTTGAAGCAAGTGGTCTTGCCGGCACCGTTGGGTCCGATCAAGGCATGGATGGTGTTGCGGCGAATGCGCAGCGAGACATCGCGCACGGCGTAGAAGCCGCGAAACTCCTTGGTCAGGCCCTGTGTCTCCAGGATGTAGGCGTTGCTCACGAGAGACTCCTTGCGGGAACATAGGGAACTTCGGCCAGGCCGCGGACCCCGAGCCCACGAATCGCCAGCAGCGCGCCGGCGTCCGGGTGGTCGCTGCGCAGCAGGTTGCCGGTGTTGCGGATGGTGGTGAGGTACAGCACATCCAGGTCAGCCCCGCCGAAGCAGGGGCAGGTGGGGAAGGGGCTGGGGACATCGATGACGCGCAGCAGGCTGCCGTCCGGCGCATAGCGTCCCAGCTTGCCGGCCTGGACCAGGGCCACCCAGAGGCAGCCCTGGGCGTCCACCGTCGCGCCGTCGGGCGCCGAGCCCTGGGCGCGCGTGTCCACCAGTTCGCGGCGGCCGCTGACGGCGCCGCTCGCCGTGTCGTAGTCGTAGGCGCAGACCACGCCGCTCAGGCTGTCGGCGCTGTACAGCGTACCGCCGTCCGGGCTGAAGCAGGTGCTGTTGGCCACTGCAATGCCCTCGATCAGCCGGGTCACGCCGCCATCGGCTTCAAGCCGGTACAGCGCGCCGTCGCGATCATGGCGTCCCATCACCATGGAGCCCGCGACGAAGCGGCCCTGGCGATCGGTACGTCCATCGTTCATGCGCATCGCCGGGCCGCTGTGCTGGACGCTGGCCAACGGCCAGACAGTGTCGCTGTCCATGTGGAGCACGTGAAAGCCGTCTTCCAGGGCGAGCACCAGCCGCCCCGGCTCCGCCAGCGCGATCGAGCCAACATCGCAGGGCATGGCCCAGTCGCGGCGTTCGCCGCTTTGCGGGTGGAATCGGTGCACCAGGGGCGCCTTGGAATCGACCCAGTACAAGGCCTGGTCGCGAACGTCCCACAGCGGGCATTCGCCAAGCCGGTCGCGGGTGTCGCCGATGATCTCGATGTTCAGCATGACGTGCCTTCAGGCGAGACCACGGCCTGGCTCATTTCGCGACAGTCTTCACGAAGTCACAACCACCTTCGGCCAGCGGGCGGAACACCTTCTCGGCCGGCACTTCGTCGGAAACGGTGTAGTAGTCGTACTTGGCTTTCGACTGGGCCGGAGCCTTGACCTGCACGGCGTACAGCGGGCGCATGACCTGGCCGTCTTCGCGGACCGAGACATTCTTCATCGAGAAGTCGTTGATCGGCGTCGACTTCATCTTCGCCATCACGGCCGGGCCGGCGTCGGTGCCGGCGGCCTGCACCGCCTTCAGGTAATGCAGCATGGCGTTGTAGGAGCCGGCATGGATGTAGGTCGGCACCACGCCGTTGTTGCGGTCCATGAAGCGCTTGGCCCAGGCGCGGGTCTGCGGGTCCCTGTCCCAGTAGAAGGGCACCGCGATGCGCAGGCCCTGCGCCACGTCCAGGCCCATCGCGGAGACGCTGTTGATGGTCATGCCGAACACGGTGACGATCTGGCCGTTCTTGGTCAGCTTGTACTCGGCCGCCTGCTTCAGCGCGTTCGACAGGTCGAGCCCGGCGTTGAGAACCACGATCGCCTTGGCGCCGCTGGCCTGGGCCTGCAGCAGGTAGGACGAGAAATCGGTGGCGCCCAGCGGGTGCTTGACGAAGCCGACGACCTTGCCGCCGCCTTGCTCGATGAACCGCGTGGCCTCGGTCTGCATGGCCTGGCCGAAAGCGTAGTCGACGGTGATGAAATAGAAGGTCTTGACGCCTTCATTCAGCAGGGCCTGCACGCCGGCCTTGGGCAGGGCGTAGGTGTCGACCAGGAACTGGATCGACATGGGCGAGCAGCTCTTGCCTGTCAGCGCGTCGCTGACGGTGCCGGCGATCAGGTAGGGCTTCTGCTTTTCCTTCATCAGCGTCTGCACGCCCAGCGCGATGGATGAGGCCGAGCCGCCGATGATGGCGTCGACCTTGTCCGCCTCTATCCATTTGCGCGCGGCGTTCAGGCCGATGTCGGGCTTGTTCTGGTCGTCGGTCACCAGCAGCTCGATCGGTTTGCCGTTGAGCTTGCCGCCGAAGTCCTCGATCGCCAGGCGCGCGCCCAGCACGGAGCCGGGGCCGCCGTTGCCGGAATAGGGCCCGCTCTGGTCTCCCATGATGCCCACGCGCACCACGTCATCGGAGATCTGGGCTGCGGCCGGGCCGGCGAGCAAGGCGCAAGCGCAGGCTGCGCTTGCGGCGAAGGAGAGGAAACGGACAGGGGGGTTTTTCATGACATGTCTCCGGGAAGTGTCGGTGCCCCTTCAGTGGGCAGCCGGTGGTTGCGAAACTGTTCGCGCAGCTTGAGCTTCATCAGTTTTCCGGTCGCGGTGTGCGGCAGCGCGTCGACGAACACGACGTCGTCGGGCATCCACCATTTCGCGACCTTGTCGCGCATGTAGGCCAGGATGTCTTCGGCCTGCACCTTGGCGTCGGGCTTGGTGACGACCACCAGCATCGGCCGCTCCTGCCATTTGCTGTGCGCCACGCCGATCACCGCGGCCTCCTGCACGGCCGGATGCCCGACCGCGACGTTTTCGAGGTCAATCGAAGAGATCCATTCGCCGCCGGACTTGATCACGTCCTTGGAGCGATCGGTGATCTGCACATAGCCGTCGGCGTCGATGGTGGCGACGTCGCCGGTGGGAAACCAGCCGTCGGCGTCCAGTGCCGGGCCGCCTTCATCGCGGTAGTAGCCACTGGCCACCCAGGGGCCCCGGGCCTTGAGGTCGCCGAAGGCCTTGCCATCGTGCGCCAGGGGCCGGCCGTCTGCGCCGAAGATTTCGATCTGCACGCCGTAGATGGCACGGCCCTGCTTGGCCTGCAGGTCCAGGCGCTGCGCCAGCGACAAGTCGCGGTGCTTGTCCAGCAGGTTGCCGATGCTTGCGAGCGGACTGGTTTCGCTCATGCCCCAGGCATGGATCAGGAAGGCGCCGAACAGCTCCTGGAACTTCTCGCTCATCGCGCGCGGCGCGGCCGAACCGCCCACCACCACTCGCTGCAGGCAAATGTCCGCCAGGTCGAGTGCAGCGCGATTTCGTTCGATGTAGTCGAACAGCGCCAGCCAGACGGTGGGCACGCCCAGCGAGAAATTGCATCGCTCCTCGCGCAGCAGCCGGTAGATGTTCTCGCCGCCCAGGCCCGGGCC
>DATILI010000251.1:0-9444 GCA_035476635.1 Burkholderiaceae bacterium
TGCCCCTGCGGCTACCTCGGCTCGCCGCAAAAGGCCTGCCGCTGCACGCCGGACCAGGTGTCCCGCTACCAGGGCAAGCTCAGCGGCCCGCTGATCGACCGCATCGACCTGCATGTGGAAGTACCCGCATTGCCCCCGGCCGACTTGCTGAACGCGCCACCCGGCGAATCCACCGCGAGCATCCGCGAGCGCTGCACTGCGGCGCGCCAGCGCGCGATGGAGCGCCAAGGCAAGCCCAACCAGGCGCTGCAGGGCAAGGAGATCGACCAGCACCTGGCGCTGGAAGACGCCGCCGGCAAACTTCTCAACACCGCGGCCGCGCGGCTGGGCTGGAGCGCACGCTCCACACACCGCGCGCTCAAGGTGGCGCGTACGATTGCCGATCTGGCGGGGGCAACGACGACGCAGGCCAACCATGTGGCCGAGGCGGTGCAGTACCGGCGTGCGCTTCGCACCAACACTTGAATCGCAGCAACTTGCCGAGGAACAGGATGATCGCTGTCGCAACACCGGAAGACGCAGTCCCGCCGCCTTCGCCGATACCAAAGCCCATGGTGTTCGCCACCGAATGCGATTTGGTCATGAAGGGCGGCATCACCAGTGGCATCGTCTATCCCCTGGCCATCGTGGAGATTGCCAGGGCATTTCGTTTGCGCAGCATTGGCGGCACCAGCGCCGGGGCCATCGCTGCCGCCGCGGCGGCAGCGGCAGAGCTGGGCCGCCAACGGTTCAGGAATGGCGAAATTTCCTCGGATCCGAATGGCTTCGGCGCCTTGAAAGGCTTGCCGGAACACTTGTGCGCGACGGCGGCTGACCAGCGCGGCACCAAGCTATTGGCCTTCTTCAAGCCCAAGCCCGCGCTACGCCCCATCTTCGACATCCTGACCACGGCGCTGGCCGTGAAGGATGCGCGGGCCCGGCTGCTGGTGGGAACCAAGGCCTTGCTGCGCCACTACAAGTTGCCCGCCCTGCTGGCCGTCGCGCTGGGCACGCTGCCTCTGTGGTGGCTGCAGCTTGCCTGGTCGACGCTTGCAGCGTGGCTTGCCGTCCTGCTGCTGACAAGCATCCTGGTACTCGGTTTCACCGCCTGGGCTGCCGTTGCGGCCATCGTGCGCGAGCTCCCGCGGAACCGGTTTGGCATTTGCTCGGGGATGCCGGAGGCGGACGACCCGGCCAAGGACGAGGCCTTGACGATCTGGCTGGCCCAGTACTTCGATCGGCTGTCGGGGCAAGCCCAAGCGTTCGCCGGCCAAGACAAGCCGCTCACCTTCGGAGACCTCAAGGCCCACGGCATCGACCTGCAGGTCATGACGACTTGTCTGACGCTGGGGCGGCCTTTTCGATTGCCGTTTGGCAATAGCCCAAACGTGCGGGAAAACAATCTGTTCCTGTTCAAGGAGCAGGAGTTTCGCGAGTTGTTTCCAGCGGAGGTGGTCGACTGGATGAAGGCCCATGAACGTCCCTATAAGAGTGCGGATGGGTCGGGGCCCTTGGGCAAGATAAATTTCGACGGATTCCTGAACTTGCCGTTGCCCGATGATTTTCCCGTGGTGGTGGCGGTTCGCATGAGCCTGAGTTTTCCGGTCCTGCTCAGCGCCATTCCGCTGTACGCCATCGATTTCCGCAAACCACGCGTGGCGGGCGAGACGCCGGAATGCTGCTGGTTCACCGACGGCGGCATCGGGTCGAACTTTCCGATTCATTTCTTTGACAGCGCCTTGCCAACCCGGCCCACATTCGGCTTGGATCTTGGCCACACCGAGGACGCCGGTACGCAACGCGTGGTTTTCGCCAAGGACAATGGCGACGCGCGGCTTTCCTATTGGCGGCGCTTCACCTCCAGCAACGGCCTGAATTCAATCGCTGGATTCCTGGCAACCCTTGTCGGCGTGGCCAAGGACTGGAATCACGAGGCCTTGTCGCACCTGCCGGGGTTTCGCGACCGCATCGGGCTCATCCAATTGACCGACGAAGAAGGCGGCCTCAATCTCACCATGCCGGCCGAGCGCATCGCCGCGCTCACGGGCTATGGACGCGAAGCCGGCCTTGAATTCGTCCGGCGCTTTGGCGACCCGAGGAAGTGGGCCCCTGGCACGACAGCATCCAGGATGGATTGGGAAAATCACCAGGCGATTCGGCTGCGACTCTTTCTGGCATCGATCTCCGAGCTGCTTGCCGGCCTGCACAAGGGCAGCCGTCAGCTCGCGGGGACGCCACAGGCCTACGAACGCTTTTTCCAGGGGCCGTATGGGCCGGTCAGCTATCGGTTTACCGGAATCGGCAGACTGGGCTTGAGCCCAGGATCAGGTCTGCACACGACCCAGGCGGGTTTGGCCAGGTGGATACTGGACCAGCTGCTGGGCGTGTCCAGTCGCATTGCGAACACAGGGTCCGCCACGCCTGGCGCAGAGCCCGCCAAAAATGCGCCAAAGCCGATCCCGGAGTTGAAACTGCGCCCAAGAATCTAGGGGGCGGGCTTCACCGGCGCATCTCCGTACGCCGCCGCAATCTGCTCATTGATGGTCCGCCACAGCGGCCGCACGAACAGGCGCAGCCCGGAAACAATGTCGGACACCCGCATCAGCGAAGGCACGCGCATGCCGCGATGCTCCACCGGCGCGCCGATCGGGACGATGTTGACGCCCAGCTTGGCGAAATGCTGCGCCAGGCGCGGTTCGGTCAGGGTCAGCAGGTATTCGATGCCATGGCGCTGGGCCAGGGCCACGGCGCCGATGTACAGGCTGACGGGAATGTAGGGAAACCGCGACTGCTGGGCGTCGCCAAAGTCACCGTCCTGGATCGACACCTCGCGGCCCTGCTCGCCTTTGCGCCGGCGAAAGTCGGCCATGACCGCCAGCCGCGAGACCTCGGCCATGCGCTCGCGCGGCAACTGGGACGGATCGATGACGCTGCGGTCCAGCGTTTCGCGGCAGTAAATCTCCAGCGGCAGCAAGGCTTCGGGCGCCGCCGGGTCGGCCAGAACCAGCCGGGCGCAACCGACGAGGCGCCGGGGTTCGTTGGCCGTGCGCAACAGGCAATGCAACGAACGGCGGTCGTAGGCGTCGGTTTCGCGCTGGTCTTCCCGCACCGGCTCAAACCCCAGCTCGCGGGCATATACATCGTGGCGGATGAAATAGACATCGTTGCGCAGCGAATCGGTCAGCGCCGGCAGGATCTCGAAGGACTGCCTGAAGCCTTCGGCCAGATTGAATCTCTTGGGGGTGGTGCTCACACGCTGGTACTTTCGTTTTTCCGCATTGTCCTGCCCTGTTGCGAAGTGTCCCGCAACCACTGCGCCTGTATAGCGGGAATGTGCGCGGCGCGCAACCCGTGGCCAGTTTGCGGTGAAATACCGCCATGCGTTTTTTACACATCCCCAAAGGGCCGCGCCCATGACCTACGACCGCCGCCTGGTGGGCTGGCTTTCACTCGGGCAGCTCATCAGCTGGGGCAGCGTGTTCTATGGCTTCTCGCTGCTCCTGGCGCCGGTGGAGCTTGAACTGGGCTTGAGCCGCACCGAATCATCGCTGGCCTTCAGCCTGGCCATGCTGGCCGAGGGCTTGCTGGCCTATCCCGTCGGACGCTGGATCGACCGCGGCCACGAACGCATCGTGATGACCGGCGGCTCGCTGCTGATCGCCGCATGCCTGGCCCTGCATAGCCAGGTGCACAGCCTGTGGGCCTATTACGCGGTATGGATCGGCCTTGGCGCGGCGCTTTCAGCCACACTCTACACGCCAGCCTTTGCCGTGGTCACCCGGCGTTTTCCAACGGATTTTCGCCGCGCCATCATCACACTGACATTTCTCGGGGGCCTGGCGAGCACGGTTTTTATTCCGCTGACCGCCTGGCTGATCCAACTGCTCGGCTGGCGCGATGCGCTATGGGTGCTGGCCGCTTTGCACCTGCTGCTGTGCGCGCCGCTGCATGCCTGGATCTTGCGCGACGCCCCGGCGCACGCGCTTGCTGCCCACGCAGGCAATGGCGCCGCCGCGGCGATGCCCGCCGCCGCGCCGCTGGCCCGCTACCTGCGCAGCCCCGCATTCCTGCTGATCGGCGCCTTCATGGTGCTGCTGATGTCCGTCACTGCCGCTTTGCCGCCGCACATGGTGAGCCTGCTGCGCGAGAGCGGCCTGGACGAGGCCTGGGCCATCGCACTGCCCGCGAGCATCGGCGTGATGCAGGTGCTGGGGCGCGTGTTACTGTATTTCTTTGAACACCGCTTCGACCTGCATCTGGCCAATCGGCTGATCCCGTGCCTGATCCCGGTGGGCCTGGCCATGCTGCTGGCAGGCGGGCACCACGCCGGCGCCGCCCTGGCGTTTGTGGTGCTGTACGGCATGGGCAACGGCATGCTCACCATCGTCAAGGGCACGGCCATCGCGCAGTATGTGACGCGCGACCATGTGGCCTCGCTGAACGGCGCGTTGGGTTTGCCGACCGCATTGGCCCGGGCCTTCGCACCGTTGATGCTGGGGATGCTCTGGAGCCGCGAGGCCGGCTATGCGCTCGGGCTGTGGGTGCTGCTGGGGATCAGCGTGATGGCCGTGCTGGCGTTGCTGCTGGCGCAGCGACGGGCATTGCCCTGACCGATCACAAGTTCGGCGCCAGCAAGCGTTGCAACTCTTTTTCCGGCAAGCCCCGCCGCTGTGCCAGGTCCCGCAGCTGATCCTCGCCAATCTTCCCCACATTGAAGTAGGTGCTCTGCGGATGGGCCAGATAAAAGCCGCTGACACTGGCCGCCGGCGTCATCGCCAGGCTCTCGGTCAGGCCCATGCCGATCTCCTCGCAGCGCAGCAACTCGAACATGCCACCCTTGACGCTGTGGTCCGGGCAGGCCGGATAGCCGGGCGCGGGGCGGATGCCCTGGTACTTCTCGGCGATCATCTCCTCGTTGCTCAGGCCCTCCTGCGGCGCGTAGCCCCAGAGGTCGCTGCGCACGCGCTTGTGCAGGCATTCGGCAAACGCCTCCGCCAGACGGTCGGCCAGCGCCTTGAGCATGATGGCCGAGTAGTCGTCCAGGTCGTCAGTGAAGTACTTCTCTTTTTTCTCGACGCCGATGCCAGCCGTCACTGCGAACACGCCCGCATAGTCGGCGGCAACGCCCTTGGGCGCGATGAAATCGGCCAGGCAGCGGCTGGGGCGCATCACGCCATCGATCACCTGCTTCTCGGCTTGCTGGCGCAGGCCGTGCCAGGTCAGCGCCACCTGGCTGCGGCTGTCGTCCGTATAGAACTCGATATCGTCATCGTTGACCGTGTTGGCCGGGTACAGGCCGACCACGGCGCTGGCCGTGAGCCAGCGGCCTTCGATCAAGCGCTTGAGCATGCGCTGGCCGTCGGCATAGACGCGCACCGCCTCGGTGCCGACCACCTCGTCCTTCAGGATCGCCGGGAACGGCCCGGCCAGATCCCAGGTCTGGAAGAACGGGGCCCAGTCGATGTACTGGGCCAACTCGGCCAGGTCGAAGTTCTTGAACACGCGCCGGCCGAGGAATTTAGGGGTGGGCGGGGTGTAGGCCGACCAGTCGATCGGCGTCTTGTTCGCCCGCGCCTTGGCCAGGGGCCACAGCGGCACCTGCTTCTTGTTGGCGTGCTGCGTACGCACCTTGTCGTAGTCGGTATTCAGGTCGGCGATGTACTTCGTGGCCTGCTCGCTCAACAGGCTTTGCGCCACGCTCACGCTGCGCGAGGCGTCGGGCACGTAGACCACCGGGCCTTCGTAGTGCGGCGCGATCTTCACCGCCGTGTGCACGCGGCTGGTGGTGGCGCCGCCGATCAACAGCGGAATCTTCTTGATGCGGAAATGCTCGTCCTTTTGCATTTCGCTGGCCACGTACTGCATTTCTTCCAGGCTGGGAGTGATCAGGCCGGAGAGGCCCACGATGTCCGCGCCCTCGACCTTGGCGCGCGCCAGGATTTCGTGGCAGGGCACCATCACACCCATGTTGATGACCTCGAAGTTGTTGCACTGGAGCACCACCGTCACGATGTTCTTGCCGATGTCGTGCACATCGCCCTTGACGGTGGCGATGATGATCTTGCCCTTGGCGCGCACGTCCTCGCCGGCCGCTTCCTGCTGGCGCTTTTCTTCCTCGATGTAGGGGATCAGGTGGGCCACGGCCTGCTTCATCACGCGCGCGGACTTCACCACTTGCGGCAGGAACATCTTGCCCTGGCCGAACAGGTCGCCGACGATGTTCATGCCATCCATCAGCGGGCCTTCGATCACGTGCAGCGGCCGGCCGCCCTTGGCCAGGATGCCCTGGTAGGCCTCTTCGGTGTCTTCGGTGATGAAGTCGGTGATGCCGAGCACCAGCGCATGCGACAGGCGCTGCTGCACGGTGCCGGCGCGCCATTCGTTCTTCTTGCTGTCGTCCTTGGCCGCGCCCTTGGCGCCCTCGGCGATCTCGACCAGGCGCTCGCCGGCATCGGGCCGGCGGTTCAGCACCACGTCTTCGACGCGCTCGCGCAGGATCGGCTCCAGGTCGTCGTAGACACCGACCATGCCCGCGTTGACGATGCCCATGTCCATGCCGGCCTGGATCGCGTGGTAGAGGAACACGGTGTGGATAGCCTCGCGCACCGGATCGTTGCCGCGAAAGGAAAAGCTCACATTGGAAACACCGCCCGAGACCTTGGCGCCGGGCAGGTTCTGCTTGATCCAGCGCGTGGCGTTGATGAAGTCCACCGCGTAGTTGTTGTGCTCCTCGATGCCGGTGGCAATCGCGAAGATGTTGGGGTCGAAGATGATGTCTTCCGGCGGAAAGTCGACTTCATCGACCAGGACGCGGTAGGCCCGCTCGCAGATCTCGACCTTGCGCTCATAGGTGTCGGCCTGGCCCTTTTCGTCGAAGGCCATGACCACGGCCGCGGCGCCGTAGCGGCGCAGCAACTTGGCCTGGTGCTTGAAGGCGTCCACGCCCTCCTTCATCGAGATCGAGTTGACGATGCCCTTGCCCTGGATGCAGCGCAGGCCCGCTTCGATGACTTCCCACTTGGAGGAGTCGACCATGATCGGCACGCGCGCGATGTCCGGTTCGCTGGCGATCAGGTTCAAGAAGCGCACCATCGCCGCCTTGCTGTCCAGCATGGCTTCGTCCATGTTGATGTCGATCACCTGCGCGCCGTTTTCCACCTGCTGGCGCGCCACGGCCAGGGCCTGCTCGAATTCGCCGTTCAGGATCATGCGGGCGAACGCCTTGGAGCCGGTGACGTTGGTGCGTTCGCCGATGTTGACAAACGTAGCGCTTGGGGACAGACCTTCAGCTCTGTCCTCAACTGAATAGGTCGAACCGATCTTGACCGGCTCCAGGCCGGACAGCTTCATGGAAGGGACTTGTGTGTTGGGGGACATGGCTCACCTCGAACTGGAATCGGTGAGCGCCGTTGGAAAACTCAAGCCTGACGTGGCCCTTTGTCGGCCATCCGCTGCAGCGCTCCTTGAGTTGGGCTCGATTTTAAGGCCTTCAGGCCGCTGGCTCCAGCACTCCGGATGCCGATACGGGCAGGCCGAAGACATGGTCGAACAGCCAGTTGAAGACAAAGGTATAGCAAAGGAAGAAAACCACCAGGCCCAGGTCCATCACCAGTGCATGCCAGAGGCTGACGTCCAGCCACCAGGCGAACAGGGGCACGAGAAACAGGACGAGCCCGCCTTCGAAGCCGACGGCGTGCGCCACGCGCCGGCCAATGCTGCGCCCACGCACCGCCTGGCGCGACTCCCAGGCTTCGAACACATGGTTGAAAACCACGTTCCAGACAATCGCCACCACCGAGGCCAGTGACGCGAGCGCCCCGGCGGGTGCCAGGCTGGCGCCCGACATCCAGGCCAGGCCCAGGCTCGCCACCACGATGGCAATGGCTTCGTACAGCACGACATAGACCACTCTTCGTTTCACACCCTGCACGTCCATTCCTTCACTTCAAAACAGCTCGAATCAGCATTGAACTGGACTTTATGTGGAATGATCTGATATAAAAAGTTAGCTTCCATCAGATTTATTGATAGTTTGCGGTGAATAGATGAGTTTCTCAAGCGACAACGTTCGAGTTTTCCTGGAGGTGCTGGACCGCGGATCGTTTTCCGCGGCGGCGCGCGCCCTGGGCCGCGTGCCGTCGGCCGTCAGCATGACCATCGGCCACCTGGAAGCGGAACTCAACCTGGCCTTGTTCGACCGCAGCGGGCGTGAGCCGCAGCCAACCGCTGCCGCGCGTTCGCTGGAGCCGCAGGCCCGCCTGCTGGCCCGGCAATTGCGACAGCTGCAAGCCCAGGCCCTGGCATTGACGCAGGGGCTGGAAAGCCGGCTGACCCTGGCCATCGCGCCCGAGTTGCTGGCCGCGCACTGGAGCGGGCCGCTGGCGTCCCTGGCAGACGACTATCCCCTGCTCGAAGTGGAGGTGCTGGCCGCGCCCCAGGCCGACGCCCTGCGACTGCTGCACGAGGGCCGCGCGCACCTGGCGCTGGTGTTCGAGCGCCCCAGCCTGGACGGGCGCGAGGGCTTCCAGGAAGTGAGCACCGAGACCCTGGCGGCCGTGATTTCGCCGCAGCATCCGGTGCTGCGCTCCGCCGGCCCGCTGCGCGAAGAACACCTGACCACGACGCGCCAGGTGGTGGTGGCCAGCCGCGACCTCCAGGAGACCGACGCGCGCTTTGTCTATGCGCGCCAGTGCTGGCGCACGGACAACCATATTGCCGCGCTGGGCCTGATCCAGGCGGGTGTGGGCTGGGGCTGGCTGCCGCTTTCGTTTGTGCGCGCCCATATCGCCGCTGGCACGCTGGTGGAGTTGCCGCTGGAGAATCTCACCAACCAACTCGAGCTCTGGGTCGACGTCGTGTGGTCCAAGGAAAGGCCGCTGGGCCTGGGGGCGCGCCGCTTTATCGCGCTGATCAGCGCACCGGCAAAAACTGGATGAAGCTGCCGCCAATCAAGCTTTGCACGTAGCCAATGACCGCGCGCCGGACCTTCTCGGCCACCACCGAGGACAGCAGGTCGAGCCGGCCGATGATCTTTCCGAACTCTCGCTCAAAGCTCAGGTTGCGCACCTGCTCGCCAATTTCGTCGGCCAGCAGCAGCGGCTGGCCGGCGGCGTTGCGCCGGTTGGCCATCATCCAGACGGCAATCTCCACATTGCGCGCGGCGTTGTACAGGTGCTGCGCATCGAGCCCGTCGGTCAGGTAGAAAGTCGTTTTGCCGCCGTGGGCAGTGATCAGCATGTCGGCGCTGGCATAGACAAAGGCCGCCACCCGGTCGCCCTGGAAGTCGGGGCCCAGCGCCAGCGACAAGGCGGCAATGTCGCGCCGCCCGCGCAAATCGGGCCAGGCCGCACGCGCCTCGATGGCCTCGCGCAGCCGCTGCACCGCAGCCTCGCGGCTGGCGGCGCCGGACTTTCTCCATTCGGCCGGATTGCGCCGGTACAGCTTGTCCTGCAGCCGGTACAGCGC
>DATILI010000252.1:0-5721 GCA_035476635.1 Burkholderiaceae bacterium
GCTGTCCGGCTCCGCAGGCGACCTGGTGGCCACCCAACTGGTGTTGCAGCTGCAGCAGCAGCGCCTGGAAATCGCGCATGCCGCGCCCTGGCTGCAAAACTCCAGCCTGCAGGCGGACGCGCAAACCTTTGCCATCTTCGCCGGCCGCCAGGAGCAAATTGCGCATGCGCTCAAGTCGCTGACCGTCATGGGCATCCAGGCATTGGGCGTGGTCTACGCCTCGCAGCAGGAGCAGGCCGCGTACCGCGAGGATGTGGAACGCATCGCGGCCAGCCTGCAGCTCAAGGTCGTGCCGTTTCGCCCCACCACTGACCTGCGGCAATTGGGCCAGCAATTGAACGCGGCCACGCCAGCCGTCCTGCTGTTCATGGGCGGTACGCCCGAACTTGTGCAGTTCACGCAAGGCCTGGAAAAGCAAAGCCGCCAGCGCTACGTGATTGCCCTGGGCGACGTGAACCTGCAGACCTTGCAGCAAATGGGCGCCGCGCGCCATACAGCCGTGATCGCAACCCAACCCGTGCCGATGGTGACGGCCAGCCTGCCTGTGGTGCGTGCCTACCGCGACACGCTGGCCCGCCTGTTCGACGAACCGCCCGCATCGCTGAGCCTGGCCGGCTTCATTGCGGCCCGCTATACCTATGAGGTTCTGAGCGAAGTCGATGGCGTGCCGACGCGGCACAACGTTCTGGCGGCCTTCCAGCGTCGTGCGAATGCAGACCTGGGGGGCTTTCGGGTTGGCACAGGCGCGCAGCATCGCGCCAGCGCCTACGTCACGCAAAGCATGCTGACGGCCGATGGCCGCGTGATCGGCTGAATGCTCGCGCTTGTCTCCAGCGAACAGGCGCCGCGCGAATGCTATGCTGGGCGCAGCAACAGCAGCAGCAAACCAATGCAACACGGAACACTACTAGCCGCTGTCGACCTGGGCTCCAACAGCTTTCGCCTCGAAATTGGTCGCTACGACCACGGGCAGATCCACCGCACCGAATACCTCAAGGAAACGGTGCGCCAGGGCAATGGCCTCGATGAAAACCGCAATCTGAAAGCCGAAGCCATGCAGCGCGGCTGGGATTGCCTCGCGCGCTTCGGCGAGCGCCTGGCCGGCTTTCGCAAGGCCCAGGTGCGCGCCGTCGCCACCCAGACCCTGCGCGAGGCGCGCAACCGCGACGAATTCCTAGTACGCGCCCACAAGGTGCTGGGTTTTCCGATCGATGTGGTCTCGGGCCGCGAGGAAGCGCGCCTGATCTACCAGGGTGTGGCGCATCTGCTGCCGCAGTCCGACGAACGCCGCCTGGTGGTGGACATCGGCGGCCGCTCCACCGAACTGATCCTGGGCCAGGGCTTCAATGCCGAGGTGATGGAGTCCTATCGCGTGGGCAGCGTCGCCTGGTCAATGAAGTATTTTGCCGACGGGCAGTTCAGCACCCAGGCCTTCCAGGCGGCCGAGATCGCCGCCAAGGCGGTACTTGACGAAGCCTTGAATGCCTACCGGCCCGAGAACTGGGACGTCGCCTACGGCTCTTCCGGCACGATCGGCGCGGTCGGCGATGTGCTGACAGCTGCCGGCTGGCCGCGCGGCGTGGTCACGCGCGATGGGTTGGAGTGGCTGGTCGACCGCATGCTCAAGGCCCAGAGCGCGGACCGACTGCGCCTGGACGGTATGAAGGACGACCGCCGTGCGGTGATCGGCGGCGGCGTCAGCGTCTTGCGCGCGGTGTTCGATCTGTTGGGCATCGAGCAGATGGCGGCGGCCGATGGCGCGCTGCGCCATGGCGTGCTCTACGACCTCTTGGAACGCGAGCAGAACGACACCGACCTGCGCTCCGCCTCAGTGCAGCGCCTGGCGCTGAAATTCCAGGTGGATGTGGCGCAGACCCAGCGCATTGCGCGTCTCGCAAGCCATTTCTTCGGCCAGCTGCAGGCGGGTACCGGCATGCCGGCCGCGGACCTGGAGCGCTACCAGCGCAAGCTGCACTGGGCCGCCCAGCTGCATGAGATCGGCTGCCTGGTTTCTCACAGCGACTACCACAAGCACGGCGCCTACATCCTGGACAACACCGATGCGCCCGGCTTCGCGCTGCCCGAACTGCACCGCCTGGGCCAATTGGTACTTGGCCACCGCGGCAAGCTGCGCAAGCTGGACGTCGATTTTTCCGACACCGTGTTCATCCAGCAACTGCTCAGCCTGCGGCTGGCCGTGCTGCTGTGCCACGCACGGCGCGACCCGGACATCAAGGGGCTGCAGTTGGCGCCCCAGCCCAGCCTGGCGCGCAGCTTCGCGCTCAGCTGGCGAGGCGGCTGGCCCGAGGCGTTTCCGCAATCCGCGCACCTGCTGCGCGAGGAAGTGCTGGCGTGGCAGAAAACGCCCTGGGCGCTGCAACTGGCGGCTGCTCAGAAGCTGTGACGGATGCCGATGTCGAAGCCGCTGGAGCTGCCGCCCAGCGCGGTGCCGCTGGCTGCCAGGCCCTGCACGCCAATTGCGCGCTGCGCGCCGGCACTGTTCTTCAAGCGCGCGACAGCGGCATAGACCTGGGTGCGCTTGGACAGGTTGTAGCCGTAGCCCACGGCCAGCTTGCGCCAGTCCGCGTTGCTTGAAGAGGTGTCGTAGCGGCTGAGCTGCGCGCGCAGCTCGCCCGCGCCCAGCGGTGCGGTCAGGCCCAGTTGCACGGCGGTGATCTTGCTCGTGCCTTTCTTTTCCGACGCCCACAGCAGCATCGGCTTGACCACGCCAAAGTCGTAGGAGGCGCCCAGGTTGTTGATCTTGACATCGTCGGCGCTGGTCGCGCCCTTGAGCTTGCCCGTCGCCAGCGACGCATTCACCGGCCCGCCTCGGTAGCCAAAGCGGCCGCCCAGATAGTCGCCTTGCTTGGAATTGGCAGCCGACGAGAGCTGCTCGCCGAACACATATTGCACCTGCCCATAAAAGCCGCCGAGATCGCGCGGCAGGAAGTAGCTCAGCGCATTGTTCACCTGGATCGGCGCGCCCAGCATGATGAAGGACATGGTGCCGCCCACGCCGTTGGTCAGGAACGGATCGAAGATCAGCGTGTTGAGGAATGTCGCGGCGTCATCGCGGCCCAGGCGCGCTTCGCCGAAGGCGCCGGAGAGGCTGACGGTGGAGCGGCGGTTGAAGCTGAAAGCCCCGTTGGATTTGCCCGCGCCCGAATCGACGTCCAGGCCCCCTTCCAGCCAGAAGCTGGCGGCCAGACCACCGCCAAGATCCTCCGTGCCGCGAAATCCCAGGCGGCTGATGTTGGCGCCGCCGGTGGACAAGCCGGTCCTGGACACGCCCACTCCGGACACGCGCGCCACGCCGGCGTCGACCACGCCGAACAAGGTCACGGACGACTGCGCACAAGCGCTGCCCGCAGCGGTGATGCCGGCCACGGCGGCCAAAGCGGAAATCGCGATCAGGTTTTTTTTCATGAAATTTCTCCTCCAGCAATGCTTGCCGGTTTGTGGTTGGCCAAAGAAATCCCCGGCTCCGGGATGGGGCCAAGGGAACGGAACGGGAAAATGAAACTAAAGATCGAGAGTCAGCGTGCTGCTCTTGCAGCCGGAAACGCAGACCATCATGGCCTTGTTGGAGGCGCGCTCCTTGGGCGAAAGCACTGAATCGCGGTGGTCGGGCTCACCCGCGAGAACTCGCGTTTCGCAAGTGCCGCAGACACCCTCGCTGCAGCTGTAGTCCACCGCGATGCCGGCATCGAGCAAGGTATTGAGCAGCGATTTTTCCGGCGTGATGGTGATGGTGCGGCCGCTCTTGCGCAGCTCCACGGTGTAGGTCGAACGGGCATCCGATGCCGCGGCCACCTCCACGGCGGCAAAGCGCTCGATGTGCGCATTCTCATGGCCGAGCGTGGCGCAGATCTTCTCGAACGCATCGAGCATGACCGTCGGCCCGCAGGCGTAGTAGTGCGTCTGCGCATCCGGCGCCCGCTTGCCCAGCAGGGCCTGCAGATCGGGCGGGCCGCCCCTCTCGCTGTCGAAGTGCAGGTGCGTGGAAATGCCCAGCGCCTCAAGCTCGGCCACGAAGGCGGCGCTTTCCCGAGCGCGCGCGAAGTACATGAGCTCGAACGAAGCCCCGAGCGCCTTCAGCCGCCGCGCCATGCACAGGATCGGCGTGATGCCGATGCCGCCGGCGATCAGCACCGTGTGCCCGGCCTCTTCGCGCAGCGGAAAATTGTTGCGCGGCGCGGAGATCGGCAAGCGCATGCCGACACGCAACTGCTCATGCACGCAGCGCGAGCCGCCGCGGCTGGCGCGGTCGCGCAGCACGCCGATGACATAGCGCCCGCGCTCCTCGCTGCCATTGCACAGCGAATAGTTGCGCACCATGCCGTTGGGCAAGTGCAGGTCGATGTGCGCACCGGCGTCGAACGCCGGGAACTCGGTCGAACCGGGTACCGGGCGCAGTTCGATGCTGATCACGTCGTCCGCCTCGAAGCGCATGGTGTGGACGAAGGCGTTCAAAGTACTCATGGCATATGCTCGAAAGAGGCTTGAGTCCGCTCAGGCCGGCGTTGCAGCCGCCTCCAGTTGCTCGGTGGCCAGCTTGCGCAGCAGCCGGCGCAGCCGCACCAGGCCGATGTCGTGCTGGTACAGGTGCTCGTACTGGTTGGCATCGGGCTCCATCTGCTCCAGCATCACGCGGTCCTGCTCCAGCACGGCCCAGTGGCGCGCTTCCAGCCGGTTGCGGTACAGGAAGCGCCAGGTATCGCGCTGCCATGCCGACACCTTGCGGCAACGCCAGAAGAACACGCTGCACAGGTTCTCTTTGATCGGCGTGGCGCAGGCGATGATGGCGAAGTTGCCACCGGGGCCGCCGGTCTTGGGGTACGGAATTTCCAGCCGCATCCAGTGCACGCCGGTGCTGCCCCACTCCGTCCAGTCGAAATTGACGCCGCGCTGGCCGACCTTCTCGAACACGAAGCCGGTGTCGGTATCGCGGACCTGGAAGGTGGCGGTGCTGTCGCCCTCGGCCATCGAATGCGACTGCTTGTGCAGGAAGGTTCCATGCATCGGGTCCATCACGTTGTCGATGGCGTAGCGGTAGTCGCCCTTCCACTCGGCATAGCAAAGGAAGTGCGAGTACTCGGGCGAGCCCAGCTCCTCGGGCAAGCTCATCGGCGGCGGCGTGTCGATGTTGGTGTCGCTGTTGTAGAAGAACACGGCGCCGAACGCTTCCTGCACATGAAAGGCCAGCGCCGCGCGCGAACCTTCCAGCTTGCAGCCGGGGCTGCCCGGCACCTTGGTCACGGTGCCATCGCAGCGCACTTCCACGCCGTGGTAGGGGCAGGCCAGCCGGTCACCCAGCACCACGCCTTGCGACAGCGGCGCGCCACGGTGCGGGCAATGGTCTTCCAGCGCATGCAAGGTGCCGGTGGCATCGCGCCACAGCGCGATTTTCTTGCCCAGGCGGCGCAGGGATACGGGCCGCTCGCCGATGAAATCCGATGGGCAGATCGGGTGCCAGAGGTTCTTCAGGCCGTCCCGCAGCACGGCATCGGCCGGGTCTTTGGCGAAGGAAATCGTGTTCATGGAAGTCCCCTTTCAGGTGCCCAGGCGCGCCATCAGCGCCTGGAAGTTCTGCTCGGTCCAGGGCCCGCCGTTCTCGCTGGCCGGGCCGGTGCGGTTCAGGTGCGCCACGAGTTCGGGCAGCGTGTGCGCGCCTTCGCCGAAGGCGCGCTCGATCGCGTCGCCCAGCAGGTCTTCGAACAT
>DATILI010000253.1:0-7461 GCA_035476635.1 Burkholderiaceae bacterium
CAGATGCTCCAGTTCGTGGCGGCCGGGTGGTACACAGCCGCGGCGCTGCACACAGTAGCTGGCGCTGGCCACGGCCCGGGCCAAGGCGCGCGGGGCCTGCAGCATCCCGTGGTCCAACAGGCCGGCCACCAGGCCCGCAAGAAAGCAATCGCCGGCGCCCACTGTGTCCACGATGCGCAGCTCGGCGCGGTCAAGAGCATGCCAGCGGCAGCCGTCGCGCGCGAGCAGCACCGCGCCTTGGCTGCCTTGGGTGAGCGCCACGTACTGCGCTGGTCCGAGTTCGAAGAGTTGCCGCGCGGACAGCAGCGGATCGGGCTGGCCCGGCGTCAGCGCGAGCAGGTCTTCGTCACTCACCTTGATGACGTCGGCGAGCGCGAGCGCCGCGCGCACCGTCGCACGGTAGGCCTCGGCATCGGGCATGGCGGCCGGCCTTAGGTTGGCGTCCACCACGACAGTCAATCCGCGCGCGCGGCAGGTCTTCAGCCAGGGCAGGTAGTGGTGCTCGTCTGCCGCTGCCAGTGCCAGGCAACCCGTGCAAACGACCTCCAGCCCGGTGAGGGACTGGGTAGCCGCCGAAAGCATCGAAGCATCTATGGCCCGGTCGGCGACGCCCTGGCGATAGAAGGTGTAGGCCGCTTGACCTTTGCCGTCGACTCCGACCACGGCGAGCGAGGTCGGCGCGGCAATGGCCTCGGCGCGGGCCAACAGCACACCGGAATCGGCCAGCCCCCGCGCCAGCCGCCGCCCGAAGCCGTCACGTGACAGCGGGTTGAGATAAGCGGTGCCCAAGCCCTGCAGCGCCAGGGCGCGCGTGAAGTTGTACACGGCGCCGCCGGCACAGGGTTCGAGCAGGCCATCGCCTCGATCGACGAGGTCGATGAGGGCCTCGCCAGCCGTGGCCACCCGGATGCTCTTTAGAAATCTCTCAGGGTTTTCCATAAATAAAACCACTTGATTTAGTTAGTCCGGCGCCACTATAGTTGGTTCACTCGCTCCCGGCAACCCAACACTTCTGGAGACATACCCATGAAAGCAGCCCTCCCCCAGTTTCTGCTGACCACCCTGGCGCTCGCCGCCGGCACCGCCCTGGCCCAAAGCCCGCCGGTGATCGGCCTGATCACCAAGACCGACACCAATCCCTTTTTCGTGAAGATGAAGGAAGGCGCCGAGGCCGAGGCGAAGAAGGCCGGCGCCAAGCTGCTGACCGCGGCCGGAAAGTCCGACGGCGATACCGCGGGCCAGATCGCCGCGCTGGAGAACATGGCATCGGCCGGCGCGAAAACCATCCTCATCACCTCCAGCGGCGACGCGATCATTCCCACGGTGAAGAAGCTGCAGGCCAAAGGGGTGCAGGTGATCGCCCTGGACAGCCCGTTCGACGGCGCCGACGCCTTGTTCGCCACGGACAACTACAAGGCCGGCGAGCTGATCGGCCAGTACGCCAAGGCCGCGCTGGGCGCCAAGCCAGCTCGGGTCGCCACACTCGACTTGTTCCCGGGCCACCCGGTAGGCGCGCAGCGCCACAATGGCTTCATGAAGGGCTTCGGCCTGGCCGCGGCGAACGCCAAGTCCAACGAGCTGTCCAAGGACCCGGCGATCGTGTGCATGTCCGACAGCTTCGGCGACATCGCCAAGGGCCAGGCCGCGATGGAAAACTGCCTGCAAAAGAATCCGGATATCAACATCGTCTACACCATCAACGAACCGGCCGCGGCGGGTGCGTTCAATGCACTGAAGAAGGCGGGCAAGGAAAAGAACGTGGTGATCGTCTCCGTCGACGGCGGGTGCCAGGGCGTGAAGGACACCGCCGCGGGTTCGATCGCCGCGACCTCGCAGCAATACCCGCTGAAGATGGCGGCCATGGGCGTGGCGGCCGGCGTCGACTATGCGAAGTCGGGCAAGAAGGCCTCCGGCTACACCGACACGGGCGTGACGCTGATCGCGGGCAAACCGCTTTCCGGCGTCGACAGCAAAGACACCAAGCTGGGGCTTGACTTGTGCTGGGGTAACAAGTGAGCATTGGCGACTCAAGCGCCCAGCCCGTTGCCGGGGTGCGCGATGGGTTCTCGCTCGCCAGGCTCACCACCATGTCCCTTTCCCACCGTCCGCTACCCTGGGGGCTGCTCGGCCCCTGGCTGGCGCTGGCCGCCGCCTGCCTGTTTTTCGCGACGCAGTCCGAGCGATTCCTGACCGGCGAGAACCTGTCGCTGGTGCTGCAGCAGGTCATGGTGGTCGGCGTGCTGGCGATCGGCCAGACGCTGATCATCCTCACGGCCGGCATCGACCTGTCCTGCGGCGTCGTGATGGCGCTCGGTTCGATGGTGGTAACCAAGCTGGCGGCCGAAAGCGGCCTGCCCGTGCCGCTCGCTATGCTTGCCGGCATCGCCGTGACTTGCGCCTTCGGCCTGGTCAACGGGCTGCTGGTGACGCGAGCGCGCCTGCCTGCCTTCATCGTGACGCTGGGCACCATGAACATCGCCTTCGCCCTGACGCAGATGTACTCGAAATCGCAGACAGTCACCAACCTGCCCGATTCGCTCACCGCCATCGGCGACACCTTCGCCCTGGGCGGCACCCAGATCAGCTGGGGCACGCTGCTGATGTTCGCTCTGTACCTCGTGGCCTGGCGCATGCTGTCGGACACGGCGCCCGGCCGGCACATCTACGCCGTGGGCAACAACGCCGAAGCGGCTCGCCTCACGGGCATCAGCGTGCAGCGCGTGGTGCTGGGGGTCTATGTGCTGGCCGGTTTTTTCTACGGCATCGCGGCGCTGCTTTCGATCGCACGAACCGGCGTCGGCGATCCGCAGGCCGGCCAGACGGAAAACCTGGACGCCATCACAGCGGTGGTGCTGGGCGGCACCAGTCTCTTCGGCGGCCGCGGCCTCATCCTGGGCTCGCTGGTGGGCGCCGTGATCGTGGGGGTGTTTCGCAACGGGCTCACGCTGATGGGCGTGGCGTCGGTGGTGCAGACGCTGATC
This sequence comes from Burkholderiaceae bacterium, assembly GCA_035476635.1. GTDB lineage: Bacteria > Pseudomonadota > Gammaproteobacteria > Burkholderiales > Burkholderiaceae_C > DATILI01. Next base: position 2,982 of record DATILI010000253.1, read on the forward strand.
ACCGGCGTGCTCGTGATCCTCGCCGTGCTCGCCGACCGCCTGTCGAACCGGGGAGCGCGCTGACATGGGTACTTCTTCCAAAGCGGCCCTCGTCATGCAGGCCCGCGGCCTCACCAAGCGCTATGGGCACGTCACCGCGCTCGACGGCTGCGACTTCGAGTTGCGCGCCGGTGAAATCCTGGCCGTCATCGGCGACAACGGCGCCGGCAAGTCGTCGCTGATCAAGGTGCTGTCCGGTGCCACGGTCCCGGACGAAGGCGAGATCCGCCTGGACGGCCAGCCGGTGCACTTCAGGAGCCCGATCGATGCGCGGCGTGCCGGCATCGAAACCGTCTACCAGGAGCTGGCCGTGGCCCCGGCCATGAGCATCGCCGAGAACTTGTTTCTCGGGCGCGAGCTGCTGCGTCCCGGCGTGCTGGGCACCTACCTGCGCCTGCTGGACAAGAAAGCCATGCTGGATCAGGCGGTGGCCCGCATGAACGAGCTCAAGGTCGGCATCCGCTCGATGACCCAGCCGGTGGAAACGCTCTCCGGCGGCCAGCGCCAATGCGTTGCGGTATCGCGCGCGGCGGCGTTCGCCCAACATGTGGTCATCATGGACGAACCCACGGCGGCACTCGGTGTGAAGGAAGGCAACATGGTTCTGGAGTTGATTCGGCGGGTGCGCGACAAGGGGCTGCCGGTTATCCTGATCAGCCATAACATGCCGCACGTGTTCGAGATCGCCGATCGCATCCACATTCAGCGCCTGGGCCGGCGCGCCGCCGTGGTCAACCCCAGGCAGATCGGCATGAGCGACGTGGTGGCCGTGATGACGGGTGCGATGGAGCCGTGCCAGATCCCGCAGGCCGCGCTCGCGTGAAAACGCCGGCCGATCGTGGAATCGAGGGCGCCGCCAGCGTTCCGCTGCGTCCACGCGGTTCCAACCAGCTGGGCATGCGGCAGTACAACGAGCGGGTGGTGCTGCAGGCGCTGCGAATGCACGGCGCGCTGCCCAAGGCGGAACTGGCGCGTGTCACCAGCCTCACGGCACAGACCATCGGCCTCATCACCACCCGGCTGGAGGAAGATGGCTTGCTGCTGCGCCACGATCCGGTGCGCGGCCGCATCGGCCAGCCCTCCATCCCGCTGACGCTCGATCCCGACGGCGCCTATGCCATCGGGATCAAGATCGGCCGACGCAGCACTGACGCGCTGCTGGTCGACTTCAACGGCAACGTGCGCAAGCGCCTCAGCCTGTCGTACGCCTTCCCCGACGCCGCCGAGCTGCTGCCGGCCGTCAACCAGCAACTGCGCACGCTGCGCCGCTCCCTCGGCACGAGGTCCTCGCGGCTAGTCGGCGTGGGGGTGGCCGCGCCGTTCCAGATGGGCGGATGGCACCGCATGCTGGGCCTCTCATCCCAGCAGTCGGAACAATGGAACAGCATCGACCTGACGGCGCAGGTCCAGGCGATGATCGACGTGCCGGTGAGCTTCGCCCGCGACACCTCGGCGGCCTGCGTCGCCGAATTGCTGCTGGGCCGCGGACGCGACATCAAGAGCTTCCTGTACCTGTTCGTCGACACGTTCGTGGGCGGCGGGCTGGTGCTGCATTCGCAGCCGCACTTCGGCGTGCGAGGCAACGCAGGGGCCGTCGCTTCGTTGCCGATGAACCTGGCGCAACCCGGCGCGGTGCCGGAGCAGCTGGTGCGGCATGCCTCGCTCTGGGACCTGGAGCAGCACTACCAGCAGCACGGGCTCGACCCATCGGCGGCGTATGACGCGCGCTCGCTCGAGGCGCCCTACCGCGACCACACTGGCCCATGGATCCGCTCGGCGGCGAACGCGCTGGCCCATTGCATCGTCTCAGGCACCGCCGTGGTGGATGTAGATGCCGTGGTGATGGATGGCTCGCTGGCGCCGGCGGCGCTGGAATCGCTGCTGGCGCAAACGGCGCAAGCCCTGGACGGCTATAACTGGGAAGGCTTGTGGCGCCCGGCATTGCATGCCGGCAGCATAGGGTCGGACGCTCGCGCGCTGGGCGGCGCACTGCTGCCGCTGCACGCCAACTTCGCTCCGGACCGCGAGACATTCCTCAAGGCGGCTTGACGCCGACCGTCTTGAGAACGGACTCGACGCTGTGCTGCGTGCCCAGGATGTGCTCCTTGAGCAGCGCGCATGCCGTATCCACCTCGTACTTGAGCGTTGCATCCATGATCTTCCTGTGCTCGTTCGACTTGCGCCTGGCCGTGTTGCGGTGGCGTGCGGAGTAGCGTCGATAGCGCTCTGCCTGGTCAAACAAACTGGCACTCCAGCTTCGTTGGCGCTCGGACGGGCAGGCAGCGATCAAGGCGAGATGAAAGTCCTTGTGCAACCCGCTCCATTCCTCTTCCAGAATCAATGGGCCCTCATCCAGGCGCGTCTCCACCTTCTCCAGGCGGTGATAGGCAGCCACAATGGTGGCTTCCCAGTGATCGTCTCCATGCTGAATGGATTCGCGCAGCGCCTGTACGTCCAGCATGAGGCGCATGCGCGTGATGTCGGCCAGATCCTCGGTCGTGATCGGCGCCACCCGGAACCCCCGCCGCTCATCGGCCCGCACCAGCCCCTCTTGCGCCAGACGGCTGAGCGCCTCGCGCAAAGGGCTGCTGGAGAAGCCATAGGCCTCCTGCAGTTCCTCCACCTTCAACTTCGCTCCAGCGGCGAATGCGCCGATCAGAACGTCTCTGCGCAGGCGGGTGAACGCCTGTTCAACCAGCGGCGGGGCTTCGCCCATGAATTGCTATTCCTTTTTGATTTGATTCACGCTGCCGCCGCGCACTGTCCACAGGTTAGCGGCGACTGGCGCCGAGCAGAACGAACAACAGCGTGGCTGGCTTGTTCGTGCGGTTGCGCCACGCGTGGCGCGTGCCATGCTGCACGCAGACATCGTGGGCGCCGAGAACCACTTCGCGGCCGCCGTCCAGCTCGAGCGTGATCTCGCCGTCCAGCACCACGTCGTAGTCGATGCTGTCGGTGGTGTGCATTCCCGGATGCTCCATTTCGAAACGCTCCGCCAGGCCAGGGGCGTTTTGTGCGAACTCGGCGCCAAAGGCAGCGGGATCGAAATCAGCGCGCATCATCACGGAGTCAGGCGGGAAGGTGACGATCATCAGCCGCGTTTCCCCGGGCCCGGGGACAAACCTGGCTTCAGGCGTCGCATCGGCGGGACTCACCGAGGCGCCCACGGCCGGGGTTGCCGAGGTGGACCACAGCAGCGCCGAGGCGAACCCCGGCACGCTTTTGTAGGTAGCTGCCCGCGGCGCTGCGCCATCGGACACGATGGTGCTTTTGCCGTCCGCACCGTTGCTGACGACGACACGTCTAACGTTCATATCGACTCCTTTGCGTTCAGGGTTGGATGACGAAATTACTGAAGCCGCCGTTTCGCTGCGCGATGCCCGAGATCGCCTCATTGACGTTGTCCAGCGAGCTGCATACGTGTTCGAGCACCGACAGATCCAGCGTCCCGGCCTCTGCCATGTCCGCCATGTCCTGCCCTTCGGCCGCCGTGAACCAGGCCGAGCCTTCGATGCTCTGCTGCTCGTCCATCATTGTGTGCAGGTCCATGCCGACCATGCCCATGATGGCGCCGATGTTGACGGCGCGGCCACCGCGGGCGAGCGCGCGCACGCCCTGCTGCAGCGTCTCATGCTGGGCACCAGGGCCCATGGCGTCGATGAATACGTCCACGCCCAGGCCATGGGTCTTGCTCTTGACCCAGGCGTCCAGTGGCTCGTTGTCGGTGGTGGAGAACACCTCGATCCGATCGGGCGCCAGCGCCTTGACCTTCTCCAGCAGCCGCTTGTCGCGGCCCGTGCCCAGGATCCTGGTGCAGCCCAGGGCCAGCCCGAACAATGCGCCGCCGATACCCAGCGTGCCGCTGATGCCGTTGATCAGCACGCTCTTGCCGGGGCCGACGTGCGTCTTGCGCATTGCCGAGTACATGGTGCCGAGATACCCGAAACGGGCGGCCTGCTCATAGGTGACGTTGTCTGGCAGCTTCACCAGGGCGTACTGTGGCGCCACCATGTATTCGGCCAGGCCGCCGCCGGGATAGTTGTCGTACAGTTTCAGCGAATTCCGCGAGAAGCCGAAATAGCCGCGGAACGCATAGTGCGTGCAGTTGATGAGATCGCCCTTGCGGCAGGCGCGGCAGCCGCCGCAGTACAGACCCGGGTTGACGTAGACGCGGTCGCCCGGCTTCCAGGTGTGCACATGGGAACCCACCGCCACGATCTCGCCCGCCGGGTCCAGGCCGAACACCGCGGGCAAGGGCGGCAGGGGCAGCTCGGGGAACCAGGTCGTCCAGTTCGCCAGGATATTGCCCAGATTCGGCACGATGCCGCAGGCGCGCACCCGTACCAGGACGTCATTCGAGCCAGGCTCCGGAATCGGGACCTGCTCAATCTTCATGGATTCGCCGACCTTGTGCAGGCGGGCGGCTTTCATCATCGTCATC
>DATILI010000254.1:0-1884 GCA_035476635.1 Burkholderiaceae bacterium
GCAATGCGCCCGTCTTCGATCAGGATCACGCGGTCGGCCAGCGCCACGGCCTCCTGCACGTCGTGCGTGACCAGCAGCGCGGTGAAACCGTTGGCGTGCCACAGGCCTTCGATCAGCCGATGCATCTCGATGCGGGTGAGGGCATCCAAGGCGCCCAGCGGTTCGTCCAGCAGCAGCAGGCGCGGGCTGTGCACCAGCGCGCGGGCCAGCGAGACGCGCTGGCGCTGGCCGCCTGAAAGCCGGGCCGGCCAGTCGGGCTCGCGGTCGGCCAGGCCGACCTGTGCCAACACCTCGGAAGCCCGTGCGCGCTGCGCCGGCGGCAGGCCGAGCGTGACGTTGTCGAACACGCGGCGCCAGGGCAGCAGCCGCGCGTCCTGGAACATGATGCGTGTGTCTTCGCGCAGGCCATGAATGTCCTGGCCGTCGATGCGCAGCGCACCCGCGCTCGCCTCCTCCAGCCCCGCGACCAAACGCAGCAAGGTGCTCTTGCCGCAGCCGCTGCGGCCCACGATGGCCACAAACTCGCCGGGCTCGATCACGAGCTGGGTGTTGCGCAGCACTTCGCGTGCGCCGTATTGCTTGCGTACGGCTTGCAGCTCCAGCCGCACGCCGCCTTTGCTTGATTGGGTCAATGCATCGCTCATGCGGTTCTCCTCAGGCTTTCACGTTTTGATAACCGGGGTGCCAGCGCAGCCAGTAGCGTTCCAGCGCGCGCGCAAACAAATCGGCCAGCTTGCCCAGCAAGGCATAGAGCAGGATGCCGACCAGCACGACGTCGGTTTGCAGGAACTCGCGCGCGTTCATCGTGAGGTAGCCGATGCCCGCCTGCGCCGAGATGGTTTCGGCCACGATCAGGATCACCCACATCAGGCCCAGCGAAAACCGCAGGCCCACCAGGATGGACGACAGCGCGCCGGGCAGGATCACCTGGGTGTACAACTGCCAGCGGTTGAGGCCATAGGTGCGGCCCATCTCGACCAGCCCCGAATCCACATTGCGGATGCCGTGGAAGGTGTTGAGGTAGATCGGGAAGAACACCGAGACCGAGATCAGAAACAGCTTGGCCGATTCGTCGATGCCGAACCAGAGGATGACCAGCGGGATCAGCGCGAGCGCGGGAATGTTGCGCACCATCTGGATCGTGGAGTCCAGCAGCGTTTCGAAGAATCGGACCGAGCCCGTGAGCAGGCCCAGCAGCAAGCCAAGCCCGCCACCGATGCCAAGGCCGGCGAGTGCCCGCCCCGCGCTCACCCTGACATGGGTGAAGAGCTCGCCCGAGGCGGCCAGTGCCCAGGCGGCCTTGACCACTTCCGCGGGCGCCGGCAGCACGCGCGTGGACAACCAGCCCTGCGAAGAAGCGATCTGCCAAAAGGCGATCAGCGCTACCGGCACCAGCCACGGCAACAGGCGAGCGGCCACGCCGCGCGCAAAGTCAGCCAGGCGCGCAGCCCACGAAGGCGCCACGCCATGGAGCGGCAGGAAGCCGAATCCCGGTGCGTCTATCGTGTCGGGCAGCGGTGTGACTTGCAGTTCACGTACTTGTTCGCTCATGGTGATCCCCTTTCAACTCTGCGATGCGCGCGGCACATAGTTGTTGGCCACGACTTCGCCGAACGGCCCGTTGAGCGCCCGGCCCGGCAGCTTTGCGCGCAAGGACAGCGGCAACAGCGGGAAAACCAGCTCGGCAAAGCGATAGGCCTCCTCCAGGTGCGGGTAGCCCGAGAGCACGAAGGTGTCCAGCCCCAGCGCCGCGTATTCCTCGATGCGCGCGGCCACGGTCTTCGGATCGCCCACCAGCGCAGTACCGGCGCCGCCACGCACCAGGCCGACGCCGGCCCAGAGATTGGGGCTGATCTCCAGATCGGCGCGCGAACGCTTCTTGCC
>DATILI010000255.1:0-5479 GCA_035476635.1 Burkholderiaceae bacterium
GCCGATGTCGAAGTAGCCGTGGTAGACGACGTCATTGCCGTCGACCGAGGCGTTGAGCACCGGGTACTTCTTGAGCGCGTGCACCGCAGCCTTCACGAAGAAGCTCATGAAGCCGATCTTGACGCCGTGCTCCTTCTCGAATTTCTCCTGGAAGCGCTTGCGCATTTCCATCACCGGCGCCATGTTGACTTCGTTGAAGGTGGTCAGGATCGCGTTGCTGGCTTGCGACTGCAGCAGGCGCTCGGCCACGCGCGCGCGCAGTCGGCTCATGGGCACGCGCTGCTCGGGGCGGTCGCCCAGGCGCAGATTGGAGGGTGCCGACACTTGAGGCAAGAGTGTGGTCGGCACGCCCGTGGGAATGGCGACCGGTGCCGGGGCTTTCGCGGCACCACCGGAGGCAACGGCCCCCAGCACATCGCCCTTGGTCACGCGGCCGTCCTTGCCGGTGCCGCCCACCGAGCCTGCGGCGAGATTATTGTCGGCCATCAGCTTGGCGGCGGCGGGCATGGCCACGCCAGCCATGGATCCACCGGCCGTAACGGGCGCTGCCGCAGCCGCAGCCACGGGTGCCGGCGTCGCAGCGGTCGCTGCTGCTGCCGGAGCGGCTGCCGCGCTGGAAGCACTGGCCTTTCCTTCGGTGTCGATTCTTGCGATCAGTTGGTCGGCGACGACGGTTGCACCGTCGGCGGCGACGATTTCCACGAGCACGCCGGCGGCGGGCGCCGGCACTTCCAACACAACCTTGTCAGTTTCGATTTCGATCAGGATTTCATCGATAGTGACCGCTTCACCGGCCTTTTTCTTCCACTGAAGCATGGTGGCTTCGGCCACCGATTCAGACAGCTGTGGGACTTTGACTTCTACGAGTGCCATTTCATTATTCCTGTTGCTTGTGCGTTGCGCATCCGGCGTTGGGCGCGATCAGCCCTGGGCTGAACGCTTCAACGCCGGATCCCGAACCTTATTTGGTGAGAACGAATCCCTTGAGCTTGCCGAATGCGCCGTCGACCAGGGTCTTTTGCTGTTCCTGGTGCAGGTGCGAATAGCCGACCGCGGGCGAAGCCGAGGCTGCGCGCCCCGAGTAGCCCAGCTTCTGGCCTTCAAGCATGTTCTCGTGGATGTAGTGCTGAACGAAGAACCAGGCGCCCTGGTTCTGCGGCTCATCCTGGCACCAGACCACTTCGGTGGCGTTCGGGTATTTTCTGAGTTCGGCGGCGAACACTTTGTGCGGGAACGGATAGAGCTGCTCCACACGAAGGATCACCGCGTCGTCCGCGCCTTTTTCCTCGCGCTTCTTGGCCAGGTCGTAGTAGACCTTGCCCGAGCAGGCAATGATGCGCTTGACCTTGTCGGCCTTCTTCGTGATCTCTTCCTTGTTCTCGGGAATCACGGTCTGGAAGCTGCCCTTGGTGAACTCCGCGAGCGGCGATGTCGCGTCCTTGTTCCGCAACAGCGACTTGGGCGTCATGATGATCAACGGCTTGCGCAGATTGCGCACCATCTGGCGGCGCAGCACGTGGAAGATCTGGCTGGCGGTGGTGGGCTGTACCACCTGCATGTTGGTGTCAGCGCCCAGCTGCATGAAGCGCTCCAGGCGCGCCGAGCTGTGCTCGGGACCCTGGCCTTCATAGCCGTGCGGCAGCATCAAGGTGATACCGTTGACGCGGCCCCATTTCACTTCGCCGGAGGCGATGAACTGGTCGATCACGACCTGCGCGCCATTGACGAAATCGCCGAACTGCGCCTCCCAGATCACCAAAGTGTTCGGGTCGTTGGAGGCGTAGCCGTATTCGAACCCGAGCACCGCCTCTTCCGACAGGATGGAGTCGATCACAACGAACGGCGCCTGGCCGTCAGCCACGTTCTCCAGCGGCGTATAGGTGCCGATGTCCCACTTTTCGCGGTTCTGGTCGTGCAGCACGGCATGGCGGTGCGTGAAGGTGCCACGCCCGCAGTCCTCGCCGGACAGTCGCACCGGGTAGCCGCTGGCCACCAGCGAGGCAAATGCCATGTGCTCGCCCATGCCCCAGTCCACATTCGCTTCGCCGCGCCCCATGGCGGCGCGATCGTCCAGTACCTTCTTCACCAGCGAGTGCGGCGTGAACCCTGCGGGCACCGACGACACGCGTTCCGCAAGGCGCTTCCACTCGGCCGTGGGAATGGCGGTGTCGGCGGAATCGGTCCACTTCTTGCCCAGGAAGGGGCTCCAGTCGACCGCGTACTTGCTTTTGAAGTTGGAGATTGTGATGTCTTCGGTGTGCTTGCCCGCGTCCATGGCGGCGCGGTAGGCCTTGACCATCTCGTCGCCCAGCGTCGCGGCAAAGCCTTGCGAGGCGAGCCGGTCCGCATAGAGCCTGCGCGTGCCGGGGTGCTGCGCAATCTTCTTGTACATCAGCGGCTGCGTCAGGCTGGGCGTGTCTTGCTCGTTGTGGCCGAGCTTGCGGAAGCAGACGATATCCACCACCACGTCCTTGCTGAACTCCATGCGGAAGTCCAGCGCCAGCTGCGTCGCCAGCACAACGGCCTCGGGATCGTCGCCGTTCACGTGCAACACGGGGGCTTCGATCATCTTGACCACGTCAGTGCAGTACAAGGTCGAGCGGCTGTCGCGCGGGTCGCTGGTGGTGAAGCCGATCTGGTTGTTGATGACGATGTGCACCGTGCCGCCGGTCGAATAACCGCGCGTTTCGGCCAGCGCCAGGGTTTCCATCACCACGCCTTGGCCGGCAAAGGCGGCGTCGCCATGCACCAGCACGGGCAGCACCTGCTTGCCTTTGGGGTCGTCGCGGCGGTCCATGCGCGCGCGCACGGAGCCTTCGACCACCGGATTCACGATTTCCAGGTGCGAGGGGTTGAACGCCAGGCTCAAGTGCACCGGGCCGCCGGGCGTCGACACGTCGGAGCTGAAGCCCTGGTGGTACTTGACGTCGCCGGCGGTGAGCTCCTCGCGCGCCGTGTGATCGAACTCGGCGAACAGGTCGGCAGGCATCTTGCCCAGGATGTTGACGAGCACGTTCAGGCGGCCGCGGTGCGCCATGCCGATCACGATTTCCTGCACGCCTTTGCCGCCGGCTTGCTGGATCAATTCGTCCATCGAGGCGATGAAGCTTTCGCCACCTTCCAGCGAAAAGCGCTTCTGGCCCACATACTTGGTGTGCAGATAACGCTCCAGGCCTTCCGCCGCGGTCACGTTCTGCAGGATGGCCTTCTTCTGGTCTGCCGTGAAGCTGGGCTTGCTGCGGATGCTTTCCAGCTTCTGCTGCCACCAGCGCTTGTGGTTCTGGTCGGTGATGTAATTGGTCTCGGCGCCGATGCTGCCGCAATAGGTTTCGCGCAGGGCGTTAAGCAGCTCGCGCAGCGACATCGTGTCTTTGCCGAAGTACGTGTTGCTGGTGTTGAACACGGTTTCCTGGTCGGCATCGGAAAAGCCGTAGAAGGAAAGTTCGAGTTCGGGAATCTTGTCGCGTTCGGCGCGCTTGAGCGGGTCCAGGTCGGCCCAGCGGGCGCCCACGTTGCGGTATGCGGCAATCAGCTGCTGCACGGCGGTGCGCTTGCGGCCCATCTCCGAATCGGCGCCGGTGGCCATGACCACCTGGGTCACGCCGGCCTTGGCGCGCTCGGCAAAGGCGTTGATCACCGGCAGGTGCGGCACGTCCTTGGCGTTGCTACCGTCGGCCGCTGGCACGTGCTGCAACGCGTCGAAGTAGTCGCGCCAATTGTCTGGCACGCTGCCGGGATTGCTCAGGTAGTTTTCATACATCTCTTCCACATACGGCGCATTGCCGCCGAAGAGATAGGTATTGCCTTGGTAGGCGCGATAGACAGAAGCTGTCTCGCTCATATTCCGCTGACCTCCGTTTCCCTCTGGGAAACATTAGTTGGTTGACAAACCTTCCGCGACACGGCTGGACCGATTGGCGGATGCGACTGTGGCTGGGGAAGGGCCTTCGTACGGGGTGGATTGTGCCATCGTTTGGTGCACGGGGTCGCCCCATTTCACGAACGACCGTTCGTTTCCACGTCTTTTCAAGCCAGGCCGGGGTTGCCTTCCACACCCAGGAGCTTGGGGTTGTTGAGCTTGGGCGGCTTGACGACCGGGTGCGCCTTGAGCCAGGTTTCCACCACATCCCAGATCGGCGGGCCGGCGTTCTTGCTGGCTTCGGCCACCGGCGCCCAACCCGCGACCTTGTAGGTCCGGGCCGCCTCGATGGGCTGGCCGGCCAGCCGCATGTCCAGGATGCGCGCACCCATTTTGGCGCTGGGATCGCAGGTGTAGCTAAGCCCGCCAACCCGCACCATGTCGCCGCCCTGCTGGTAATAGGGGTCGGGATTGAACAGGTTGTCGGCCACGTCCTCGAGGATGGACTTGATGGTCTCGCCCGTCAGGTCCGACAGCGTGGTCCAGGGGTAGGTGATGGCGGTCTGGTCCATCACATGCTCGCGTGTGATCGCCTGGCCCGGCAGCAGCGAGGTGCCCCAGCGAAAGCCCGGCGAAAAAGCGATCTGCGCGCCGCGCACCTCCATCAGCGCATCCAGGATCAGCTGGTCGAAGCTGCCGTTGAAATTGCCGCGCCGGTACAACAAGCCTTCGGTCGTGGCCAGCGTTTCCTCGAGTTTTCCCTTGTAGGGCGCGCGTACCCGCTCGATCAATGCCGCCATGTCGCGATCCGCCGGCAGCAGGTTTGCGAGAACAGGGAGCAGGCGGTACTGGAAGCCAACGACCTTCTTGTCCTTGACATCCAGGTCCAGGACACCGAGGAACTTGCCGTTGCTGCCTGCGTTGGTGACGATGGTCTGGCCGCCCGGGTTGCGCACGACGACCGGCAACGGCACGCCATCGTGTGTATGCCCCCCCAGGATGGCATCGATGCCAGTCACGCGCGAGGCCAGCTTCAGGTCCACATCCATGCCGTTGTGGCTCAGTAGCACGACAGCCTGCGCGCCCTTGGCTCGGGCCTCGTTCACCACTTCCTGCATTTCCCTTTCCTGGATGCCAAAGGTCCAGTTGGGCACCAGCCAGGAAGGATTGGCGATCGGCGTGTACGGAAAAGCCTGGCCCACGATAGCCACCGCCACGCCATTCATCTCCTTGATGACGTAGGGCTTGAACACGGGGTCGCCGAAGTCCTGGGTCTTGACGTTCTGCGCCAGGAATTCAATCTTCCCCGCAAAGTCCTTCTCCACCACCTGCTTGATGCGCGCTTCCCCGTAGGTGAAGTCCCAGTGGCCGGTCATGATGTCCACGCCCAACAGCTTGCAGGCATCCACCATGTCCTGCCCTTGCGTCCAGAGCGAAGTCGCGCTGCCCTGCCAGGTGTCGCCGCCATCCAGCAACAATGCGCCGGGACGCGAGGCCTTCAGCCGCTTGACTAACGTGGCCAGGTGCGCGAAGCCCCCTACTTTGCCGTACTGGCGCGCCGCGCGTTCGTAGTCGAGGAAGGTAAACGCATGCGCCTCGGCCGAGCCAGCCTTCATTCCG
>DATILI010000256.1:0-25551 GCA_035476635.1 Burkholderiaceae bacterium
CTTCGAACGATCGATTGCCCGGGCCGGTCTCGCTGAAGTCCTGGCCCCACAGCAGGAACTCGATGGCGTGCCAGCCGGTTGCGATGTTTTCTTCGCCGTCGCGCTCGTTCAAGGCCGAGAGACTTTTCTTGGTGATCGCGACCTTGGGATTGTTGATGATGCCGGCCCGGGGCTTCGCCCTGACACCGTCGATATAGGCTTCATCCATGGGCCAGGCGTTGATGCGGCCCTCGGGCCCATTCTTGTCGTCGATCGGCCCCGCGTAGAAGCGAAAGGCCTCCGTTTGCCCATAGGGTTCACGCGCTTGCAGCCAGGCCTGGCGCGCACGCTGCAGCCCTTCTTCGGACGGTTTGGCGGTGAAGTCGAGGATCGCCGCGTGCAAGGCCCTGGCGCCTGCCAGCGTGTCTTCATAGTTGGCTTGGACCAGGCTGGCGTAGTGCGCGGCGACGGCCGGCACGGTGGCCGTTGCGGCTATCGCCGCGGTTTGGCCATGGCTTGCAAACACAGCCAGCCCCGAGAGGGCCAGGCCCACAATCAGATTTCTCACAAGAAGCGCCTCCAAAGACAAACAGGAACAGATGTTGGCTGTGCCCGCGCAAAGCAGGAGTGGCTTCAGGTATTTTAATGAGAATAGTTCTCGATATCAGCTCAGTTCACCCATCTGGCTTTGCAGGTAGTTCTGCAGGCCGACCTTGGCGAGCAGGTCGATCTGGGTTTCGAGGAAGTCGATGTGTTCTTCGGTGTCTTCCAGGATGCCCTGCAGCAGGTCGCGCGAGACATAGTCGCGCACGCTTTCGCAATGGGCAATGCCGTCCTTGATGGTGGCCTGCGCGCCTTGCTCGGCCTTCAGGTCACAGCTCAGGATTTCCGGAACGTCCTCGCCGACGAGCAGCTTGCTCAGGTCCTGCAGGTTGGGCAGGCCGTCAAGCACGAAGATGCGGTCCATGAGTTTGTCCGCATGTTTCATCTCGCCGATTGACTCTTCGTATTCCTTCTTGGCCAGCTTGTCCAGGCCCCAGTGCTTGTACATGCGGTAGTGCAGGAAGTACTGGTTGATGGCCGTGAGTTCGTTCTTGAGCTGCGCCTGCAGATGCTCGATGACCTTTGCGTCGCCTTTCATGGGGATCCTTATGGTTTTATGCGGGACATCGATTGTCACTGCGCCGCCACTTCGACTCAAGCCCCTCTTGCCTAGCGTTCGGCGAACGCGCGCTCCACCACGAAGTGGCCGGCATGCTGCATGTTGCCTTCTGCGAAGCCCTGCGCTTCAAGCATGTGCTTGAGGTCGCGCAGCATCGCGGGGCTGCCGCAGATCATGAAGCGGTCGTTCTCCACCGTGATGGCCGGCAGGTCCAGGTCGCTGTACAGCTTGCCCGACTGCATGAGTTCGGTGATGCGGCCTTCGTTGCGAAAGCGCTCGCGCGTCACGGTGGGGTAGTACAGCAACTGGTTTTTCACAAGATCGCCCAGGTACTCATGCTCGTGCAGCTCGTGCTCGAACAGCTGGCGGTAGGCCAGCTCGGCCTGGGTGCGGCAGCCGTGCACCAGGACCACGCGCGCAAAGCGCTCGTAGGTCTCGGGGTCCTTGATCAGCGAAAGGAAGGGCGCCAGGCCGGTGCCGGTGGCCAACAGCCACAGCGTGCCGCCGGGCAGCAGGTTCTGCAGCAGCAAGGTGCCGGTGGGCTTGCGACCGACGATCAGTTCGTCGCCCGGCTGCAGGTGCTGCAACCTTGAAGTCAGCGGCCCTTCGGCGACCTTGATGCTGAAGAATTCCAGCGTCTCTTCATGCGTGGCGCTGGCAATGCTGTAGGCGCGCAGCAGCGGCTTGCCGTTGACCGGCAGGCCGATCATGGTGAACTGGCCGTTGATGAAGCGAAAAGCCGTGTCACGCGTCGTGGTGAAGCTGAATAGCTGATCCGTCCAGTGGTGGACGGTGAGGATACGTTCGGTGTTGAATGCGCTCATGGGCGAAGATTGAACCAGGGAAGGTGCAAGTATCGCAGCCAATGCGGCCGCCAGGTCAGCGTGAGGGCAATGGCCGTGGCGGCGGCACCGATGAGAACCACCCACAGCAGGCTGCCGAAGCCGGCGCCTTCGCTGGCGATGCAGACCGGCAGACATGCGCCGACGGCTGCGAAGCCTGCGGCGCGCAGGGCCCGCCAGCGGGACTGCGGCGGGAGCGTCGGTGCAAAGACATGCGCAAGGTGGCGCTCCTGGCTCAAGGCCAGCAGCGCAAAGCCCAGCAAGGCCAGAAAGCAGGCGGCAGGCATCGCCAGCAGCTCACGCATGGCTTGCGCCGTTGCCGGCGCCTGCGGCGGGCTGCACGTTGGCGAGCGTCGCGCGTTTGGCGTTCGCCGGTTGGCGCGCAAGGCGCCGGGCGGCGACGGCGGCCAGGCCCGCCACGGCCAGGAGCAGCAGATCCATGCCGGCCACCGCCCACAAGCCCTGGCCCAGCGTGTGGCCGAGATGGTGGCCGGTGGTGGCCCAGTTCAGCGCCACGGCCAGCACAGCCAGCGCGACCAGTACCCAGGCTTGGTCGCACCACGCCGCGCGCTTGCGCCAAGCGGCATGGGCCAGCGCGGCCAGCCAGGCCAGGTAGAAGGCCCACATCTCCAGCGCGGCGCGCGCCCATCCGGCCAGGCCGGCATCGGCGGGCAGCAGCCGGTTGGAGATGAAGAGCGCCAGGGTGGCGATCAGGATGCCCGGCACGCTGGCAACCGCCAGCGCCTCCACCACCCGTACCCCGGCCAGGCCCTTTTTGGCATGGCTGGCGCGGCGCGTTTCCAGCCAGAACAGGAAGCCGGTGGCGATCAGAACGCAGCCTGACAGGCCAGCCAGAAAATACAGCCAGCGCAGCGTCCAGTGCTCGAACTGGATGAAGTGCAGGCCGCTGATGAAGCGCTGCACCGTCATCACCGGTGCGGCTTCGAAGCGGTGCAGCACGGCACCCGTTGTCGCGTCGAGGTAGAGCTGGTCCAGGGTCATGGTCACCGTGTCCGCATAGCCACGGCGCAGTTCCACGTAGCTGTTGGCGTTGCCGGGGTGCCAGACGCGGATGAAGCTGACCTGGCCGCCTTGCCACTGCTTCTCGGCGCTGGCACGCATCGCATCCAGCGAGGCCAATGGCTGGCCGGGTTGGCCGGACTTGGCGCGGCGGTACTGGCCGTAGCCTTCGGCGGTGAAGGCCTGGCGCGCATTCTTGGCCTCCGGGTAGGCCGCCTGGTAGCTGCTGGGCCAGTAGATCGTGAGCAGGATCACCAGGCCCGAGAGCGCCATGGCGAAATGAAACGGCATGGCCAGCACGCCGGTCAGGTTGTGCAGGTCCAGGCTCGCACGCTGCAAGTGCTTCTTCGGGCGAAACAGGAAGAAGTCCGCAAAGATCTTGCGATGGATGACCACGCCGCTGACCACCATCACCAGCATGGCCATGCCCGCCAGCCCGACCAGCCAGTAGCCCAGGTCCATCCACTTGATGTGCAAGCGGTAGTGAAACGGGAAGATGAAGCCGGTGCCGCCCAAGGTGTCGGTATGTGGCAACACGGCGCCGGTCTGCGGGTGCAGGTAGCGGCGCTCGTTTTCGCCCTCCGCGCTGCGCCAGCGCAGTTCCACGGCTGGCATGCGTTCGCTTGGCAGGCGGATGAACCATTGCGACGCGCCTTGTGTCAGCGCCTTCGCTTGCTCGGTGATGGCGCCGTCGAGCTTGACGCTTTGCCGGGCGGCCGCCGCGTCCAGGCGCGTGCCCGGCATCATCCAGCGGTCGATCTCGCGGTCGAACACGCTGAGCGTGCCCATCCAGAAAATCGCGAACAGCAGGCTGCCGATCACCACGCCGGCCCAGGTGTGCAGCCAGGCCATGGATTTGCGAAAAGTGGGTTCCATCGTCGGACTCCTTTAACGAATCAACCAGGCCAGGCCCAAGGCCAGCACGGTGCCGCTGGCGAGCACGGCCCACAGCCGTGCCAGGCTGCGCACGCTGAAGGCCCACAGCAAGAGCGGCAGGTACAGCACAAAGCCGAGCATCGCAGCCAGCACCACCGCTTCGCTGCGAGCCAGACCCGCCAGCGGCAGCGCGACGGAGAGCAGTGCCACCAGGGCCGCGGTGAAGGCATAGCCGCCGGGCAGGGCGGCCGCGATGCGCAGCGCAATGGCGAATCTCCCCGCACGCATCAGTTCATCTTGTTGGGCGCGGCTGCCGGCGCGGCGGGCAGCGAGGGCAGGCCCTCGGGCTGCATGAGCGTGAGCGAAGTGACGTAGCTGGCGCGGTCGTACTTCTCCGGCCCTTGGGCGCTTGCGCGTTCGCCCGCGCCATCGGCGTGCTTGACTTCGAGCACGTAGCTGCCTTTCCATGGCAGTTGCACGACCAGCCTGCCCTGCTCGTCGGCGCGCTGTTCCTGGCCCCAGCCGGCGGCGGTGACGACGCCGATCCTGGCCTTGGGCAGCGGCTGGCCCTTGTAGAAGGCCTGCACTTGCACGCCGTCCTTGCCATGCTGGCCGGTGGGCACCAGGTCCAGTGTGAGCTTGGGCTCCTGCCGGCCATAGTCCGTCGCCAGCCGGGCGGCGGGCGCGTACAGGGTACGGATGGCTTTGTCGCCGTCCTTGCGTTCGGAGATCGGGTAGGCCGGCTCCTCGGCGACCAGCGATTCGCCCTTGCCGGCTCGCGCGGACAGCGCGAAGCCGTTGGCCGTCTTGGTGGCGTCCAGCGCTTGCGCACCTTGGGCCGAGAGCCTGTGCGCGAGCGGTTTGACGAACTTGTCGAGGAGGCCGGGCGAGGCCTCGCGCAGGTTCTCGCTGAACTCGCCGAAGTAGAGCTTGGCGCCCTGGGCGTCTTGTTCGATCCAGACCTGGTGGGCCTGGGCCGAGCCCAGCATCAGCAGGCCGGAAACGAAGGCGATGGTACGAAAGGCGGGAAGAGTCTTGCGATGCATGAGGATTCCTTGGAGGAGTGGGTTGGTTCAGAACTTGGTGCGCAGCGCAACTTGCAGCTCGCGCGGCGGGCCGGGCAGGATCAGGTTGTCGTTGCTGCCATGGCTGGAGATGAAGTGCTTCTTGTTGGTGACGTTCTTCAGGTTCACGCCGACCTCGTAGCGCCCGGTCTTGTAGCTTGCGGCCAGGTCCGCCGTCAGGTAGGAGGGCAAGGTGACCAGGTTGGTGAGCGATGTGTAGCGCGCGCCCACGTAGTTGAGCCCGCCGCCCAGGCTCAAGCGCCCGCCCACGAATTCGCCCAGCTCTTTCATGCCCCAGATGAAGCCGGAGTGGCGTGGTGTGAGCGCAGGCACCTTGCCCAGGGCCGGTACGGACACCACCGGCAGTTGCAAGGATGAGGTGCGCGCGACGGACTCCACCATCTTGCCGTCCAGGAATGCATAGCCAGCGCTGACGTCCCAGCGGCCGGGCAGGCGGCCGTTGGCGGTGAGCTCCAGGCCGTTGGTGCGCTGTTTGCCCACGTTGATCTGCAGCGCCGGATTCGCCGGGTCGGTGTTCTTGATGTTGCTGCGTTCCAGGTTGAACAGCGCCGCCGTCACGCCGAAGGCGCCATCCAGCAATTCGAGCTTGCTGCCGATCTCGACATTGCGCGTAATCTCCGGCGCATTGCCCACGTTGCTGGTGGCCAGCGCCAAAGCCTCGGCCGAAGGCTGGAACGAGCGGCTGTACGACAGGTAGTACGACTGTTCGTCGGAGGGCTGCCACACCAGGCCGGCACGCGGGCTGAAGCTGCGGTCGGTGCGCGCCAGCGAGCCAAGCGTGTGGTCAAAGCGCGTGGCCTGCTTGAACTCGTCATAGCGTACGCCGAGCAGCGCCTTCCAGTGCCTGGCCAGGGTGATCTGGTCCTGCAGGTACAGGCCCAGGATGTCCTGTTGCGTGTGGCTGGGAATTGCGCCGCTCGCGGCATAGCTGGCCGCGGGGATCGCGGGGACCACCACCCGCCCGGGGTTGAGCAGCGGTACGCGGTCCACCGTGCCGCCGGAAACCGATTCGGCCCGGCGCTTTTGCTGGCCCAGCTCCAGGCCGAACAGCCACTCCTGCTTGAGACCGCCCAAGGCGTTCCTGTAGTTGAAGTCGGTCTGGTTGAACCAACCCGATTCGTCGCGCAGGATAAAGCTGCGCGTGCGCCCCACGGTCATGGCCACCGGGTCGGTGGTGCCGCCGGGCAGGGTGTTGTAGCGGTCCAGTTCGTAGCTGGAGTAGCGCGTGGTGTTGCGCACGCTGAAGGCTTCGCTGAAGCGGTGGTTCAGCGTGGCGGTGAAGGAATCCACAAGACTGGTCGTGGTGTCGTCACGCCGCGCATTGCCCGAACCGAAGTAGGTGCCGATGGGTACGTCGACTGGCCGGCCATTGAGCGCGGGAATGCCAAAGTCCGTCACGCGCTGGTCGCGCGCCTTGGTGTACTGCAGCAGCAGATCGGTCTGGCCGCCGAGCTTCATTGCCAGCGAGGGCGCGAAGCTGTAGCGGTCCACGAACTGCTGGTCGCGGTAGCTGCCGGAGTCTTCACGCGCTACGTTCAGCCGAAAGGCCATGGCTTCGCCCAAAGGCGCGTTCAGGTCGGCTTCGATGCGTTTCAAGCTGTAGCTGCCCAGGCTCACGCCGATTTCGCCCGAGGTCTCGCCGAACTTCGGCTTCTTGGTGATGCGGTTGATCAGCCCGCCCGAGGAGCCGCGCCCGTACAGCACGGCCGAAGGGCCCTTGAGCACTTCCACCCGCTCGATGTTGGACAGGTCGCGAAAGTACAGCGCATCGTCGCGCACGCCGTCGATGAACTGGTCGGACATGGCGGTGAAGCCGCGAATGACGACCTGGTCGCGCTGGCCGTCGCCATGGCTGAAGGCGACGCCGGGCACATTGCGCAGCGCGTCCTGCAGCGAGCGCGCGGCCTGGTCGCGCAGCAGCTGCTCCGGCACCACGTTGACCGACTGCGGAATGTCGCGCAGCGGCGCCGTGCTCTTGGTGGCGGTGCTGCTGGTGGCCGGGGAATAGCCTTCTTCGGCGTCTGCCCGCACGCTGACCGCAGGCAGGGTTTGCGCAGCCGCTATTGGCGCGGCGCACAGCGCCAGCGGTGTGAGGGCGAACGCCGCTGCGAATCGTCTTGAGGATGGGGGGAGCTGTGGCATATCAGAAAAAGAAGGTGGTGTTCAGCGCGAGGCTGCGGGGGGCGGCGGGCGATATCACGTTGGCGTTGATGGCGCCGTCGTAATAGGCCTTGTTGAACAGGTTCTTGATGCCGGCCGTCACGCGAAAACTCTCGCCCACGTAGGTGAGCGACGTGTCCGCCACAAAGTAGGCGGGCAGGGTGAATGCATAGCTTCCGACCTGCTCGCTGACGTAGCGCCCGCCCAGGCCCGCCGTGAGGCGCTTGAACATCGGCAGGCGCCAGGTGGCCCAGACGGCAGCGGTGTGCCTTGGCGTGAGGTTCAGCGGTTTGCCGACGATGGCCGCGTTGTTGTCGCGCGTGACCTTGACGTCGGTATAGGCGTAGCTGCCGGTGAGTTTCAAGCCGCTGCGCAGGTCGGCTCCCAGCTCCAGCTCCAGCCCGCGCGCGCGCTGCTCGCCGGTCTGCACGCTGAAGCCGGTATTCACCGGGTCGGACGTCGTCACGTTCTGGCGCTTGAGGTCGTACACCGAGAGCGCAGCCGTGCGTTGCCCGCCCGGCGCCGCGTACTTGAGGCCGGCCTCCCATTGCTGGCCTGTCTCCGGCGCGAAAGGTGTGCCGGTGAAGCTCAAGCCCTGCACGGGCAAGAACGATTCGCCATAGCTCGCGTAACTCGACCAGCCCGGTGCGAACTCGTAGACCAGGCCGGCCGAGACGGTGGTGGCGCTGTCCTTTTGCGATGTGCGTGTCTTGCCGACGCGGTTGTCGGTGTCCGTCCTGGAGCGGTCGTGCCGCAGGCCTGCCAGCGCCGTCCAGCCCTGGCCGAACTTGATCTGGTCCTGCAGGTACAGGCCCGCGACGGTCAATTTGGACGGCGCATCGCTCGTGAGATTCGCCGGGCAGGCGGCGGCTACGCCATAGACCGGGTTGTACAGGTCCATTGCCGCGATCGTGCAACTGCGGCTGGCCAGGAGGCTGGTACCGCTGCGCGCATCGAGCCCCGCGACGAGCCGGTGCTGCAGCCCCAAGGCCGAGAAATTGGCCAGCACCGAGGTGTCGGTCGCCAGCAGGTCGTAGTCCATGTACTGGCGCGAGGCGTTGCGGTTCTGCAGGCGCTGGTTGGCTTGCAGCGTGCCATTGCTGACGAAGTTGCCAGTGCCTCTTTCCTCTTCGTAGCGCAGGTTCTGGCGCAGCGCCAGGTTGGGATTGAACTGGTGCTCCAGCGAATAGCCCAGGGTCGTTTGCTCGATTTCATAGGCGCCGAATCCGGGTTCGCCGGTGTAGCGTGTCTTGGGCACCGGCCCGTTGGGGTTGGGCAGCAGGGTGCCGTAGGGCGTGATGCCTTGCTGGCGCATCCATTCGCTCTGGCTGTAGGTGGCAAAGACCACGAAGTCGGTGCGTGGCCCCAGGTCCAGCGACAGCGACGGTGCGAGCCAGCGGTCCTTGCGGTAGACGAAGTCCATGGGGTCCTTGGTGTCGGATACCTGCGCGTTGATGCGCAATGCCGCCTTGCCTGATTCGGACAGCGGCCGGTTCAGGTCGGCCGACAGCGTCTTCAGGCCAAAACTCCCCACGTCCAGCGACACCTCGCTCAAGGCTTCCTTGCGCGGGCGCTTGCTCACCGCGTTGACGATGCCGCCGGGCTGCACCTGGCCGTACAGCACCGAGGCCGATCCCTTGAGCACCTCGAAGCGCTCGTAGCCGTAGGGCGTCAGGCGCGTCCACATGCCGGGGCTCTGCACCAGGCCGTCGATGAGGATCGACTCCGTCGAGCGAAAGCCCCGGATGTTGATGTCGTCGAAGCCACGGCGGCCAAAATTCACCGGGCTCACGCCGGCCACGGTTTGCAGCGCCTGCTGCAGGTTGACGATCTGGCGCGACTCCATTTGTTCGCGTGTGACCACGCTGATGGATTGCGGCGTTTCCAGCAGACGCATCGACGCCTTGCCCGCGGTTTGCGCTTCGGTGGGCGCAAAGCCCACATCTTTTTCCACGGTGGCGTTGATGCGCACCTCGCGCAGGCTGGCTTGTGCGTCGGATGTTTGTTGTGCCTGCGCGCCCTGCAGCGCGAAGGCCAGCGCGATGGCGAATGTGATGGGTGAGAGGCGGAATGGTTGGTTCATGGCGTGGCTTTCAGAAGATGTAGCGCGCGCTGGCCACTAGCGTGCGGCGCTGGCCGTAGAAGCAGTCGCCGCGCGCCAGGCAGGTGGTGATCTGCACCTTGTCGGTCAGGTTGTTGACGTTGAGCGCGAGCCGCAGCGGCCCGTTGTCCCAGGCCAGCAGGGCATCCAGCAGCGTGGCCGGAGGCGTGCGCAGGGTGTCGGTGCCATCCCAGGATTCGCCGATGTAGCGGACACCGGCGCCCAGCGTGAAACCGCTGGTGCCGCCGATGGACAGGCGGCGCATCAGCCAGGCCGAGGCGCTGCGCGTGGGAACGCTGGCCAGTCGCTTGCCAAGATCGGCCCCGCTGCTGCGCGATACGCGTGCATCCGTGTACGCGTAGGCGGCCGTTGCACTCCAGCCACCGGTGAAGCTGCCCTTGGCTTCCAGCTCCAGGCCCTTGGCGTGCACTTCGCCAGTTTGGATGCTGTTCAGCGGATTGCCCGGGTCCGTGGTCTTTCGGTTGGTATCGCGCAAGTCGTAGATGGCGGCAAGAAACGAGGTCCGGCCACCCGGTGGTTCCCACTTGAGGCCGGCCTCCCATTGCTTGCCGCGCTGCGGCTTGAAAGGCGTCCCGTAGACGTCGACGCCGCCCAGCGGGAGGAAGGATTCGGCATAGCTCAGGTAAGGCGCCCAGCCGCCATCGGCCAGGTAGACCAGGCCAGCGCGCTTGGTGTTGGCCTGGTCGTCGACCGCTGCGGCGGGGCGGCCCTCGGTGTCGGTCTTCGCTGCATCGTGCCGCAGCCCGAGCAGCCCGACCCATCGGCCGAATTTCATCTGGTTCTGCGCGTACACGCCGAGCTGCCTTTGCACCACACCCGGCTGTGGCGTGAAGCTCGTCGGCGCCACATAGTTGCCGTATACCGGCGCATAGACATTGATGGCAGGCGCCGTGCCGCGAAACAGGCTTTGCGAGGTCTCATTGCGCTGCACATCAACGCCGACAAGCAGCGTGTGATCCATGCCGCCGGCCTTGAAACGTGCCTCGGCCTGGTTGTCCAGCACCAGCATCTTGCCGCCGTTGAGCTGCACCACCAGGTCGCGGTCGACGGTCATCGCGTCCGCGTTGAACATCGGCCGCGCCGGGCGCCCGGTGGCGCGGTTGGCGGTGAAGCTTGTGTAGAGGGTGCGGTAGTCAGCCTCGCTCTTCGTGGCGCGGAAGTTCTGGCGCACGGTCCAGGCATCGTTGACGCGGTGGCTGAACAACCATCCGGCCGAAGTCTGCTCGGTGTCAAACCGGTCGAAGCCCGGCTCGCTGATGAAGGTGGAGGTGGGGATCTGCCCATGCAGCGATGGCAGCAGCGTGCCTTGCCACGGAAAGAACCCGATGAGGGAGCCGCTCTTGTCCTTCTGGTGCAGCAGCTGCAGCGTGAGCGAGGTATCGGCGCTGGGCTGCCAGGTGAGCGAGGGAGCAAATACCAGGCGGTCGTCCGGCACGTGGTCCACCTGCGTGCCGCTGTCGCGGCCGACGGCCACCAGGCGGTAAAGCCACTGGCCCTCGCCGTCGAGCGGGCCGGTGAAATCCACTGCGAGTTGCTTGCGCGCATGGTTGCCGATCTGCACCTGCAGCTCGCGCTGCGCCTGCGCCAGCGGACGCTTGGAAACCAGGTTCAGCACGCCGCCGACGCTGCCCTGCCCATAGAGCACAGAGGAAGGGCCGCGCAGCAACTCCACGCGTTCGAGCGTGAAGGGGTCCGGCCGCGTGGTGTTGTAGACGCCATAGACCCGTTGCAGGCCATCGAGGTACTGCGCCGGGTCGGTGCCGCGTATCTTGATAGCGTCGCCGCGGCTGTCGAAGAAGCTGGCCGCCACACCGGCGCTGTAGGCCGCGGTGTCGCGCAGCGCCTGCACGCCCTGCGCCTCCATCTGGTCGCGCGTGATGACCGAGATGGCCTGCGGCGTTTCGATCAGCGGCGTGTCGGTCTTGGTGGCGCTGACCGAGCGCTTGGCGGCAAAGCCCTGTACCGGGCCAATGGCGCTTTCAGCATCGGGCGTGACGGTGATGCCGGGCAGGGTTTGCGCGCCCACGGCCTGTGCCGTGCACAGGGCGAGCGGCGCCAAGCTAAAGACTGATTTTTGTAAAGACGCGAAGCGAGAGAGGGCCATGGTGACGTGCAGTCGCAAACGAGTTGCTGGCTGGCATCACCACAGAAAAGTGGTCGGCTGGCGGATTTACATATCTTAACCTGAAAATGAGAATTATTCTCGTTTGATCGCGAGCTTCAAATCGTCGTCTGCACATGCAGGCGGCTCGATTTGCACCGGTGCAAGGCGCTGTAGTACTCCACCGGCCGGCCCTTGAGCCCATAGGCAATCGATTCGATGCGCAGCAGCGGCTCGGCTTGCGGCAGGGCGAGCAGCGCGCAAGTCTCTTCGTCGGGCACGATCGCATCGATCCAGCGCTCCGCGCGCACCAGGCGAAGCCCGTACTGGCGGCGCAGCACGTCGTACAGCGAGCGGTCTTCCAGCCGCGTGCGGTGCAGGCCCGGTGCAACGTCCACCGGCACGGCGGTTTCGACCAGCAGCCGCAGCTCGCCATCGACGCTGCGCAGGCGCCTGAGCGCGACGACCTGTGCGCCGTCCGCGAGGCCCAGCGCAGCGGCTTCCTGCTCGGTGGCCGTGCGCAGCTCCTGGTTCAGTATCTGTGTGCGCACCGAGTGCCCCTTGCGCTGCATCTCGTCGGAGAACCCAAGCACGGTGGAGACGAAGTCTTCGTCGTTCTTGCGCGCCGAAACGAATGCGCCGCGCCCCTTGATCTTGTAGATCAGCTCATTGCGGACCAGGTCGGCGAGCGCCTCGCGCACCACGATGCGCGAAATGCCGAACTGCTCGCCGAGCTCGGCTTCGGAGGGCAGCTTGGCGCCGACCGGCAGCACGCCCTGCAGGATCTGTTGCCGGATCGCATCCCGGAACTGGGCCCAAAGGGGCGATTGGGAACTTCGGTCTAGCGCAAGTGGTGTATCAGGTGAGTTGTTCACGTCAGGATTGTCCAAGGGCTGAGCTGATGATTGAGTGTGCCTCCAATGGAGACTCGATGCCGGGCGCGGGCACCGATGCAAGGCGCACGCCATGGCGCTCTCGCAGGATGGTCACGCAAGCGTGCAGCTCCTTGCGCTGGCGCGCCGCATCCCATCCCAGGGCCTCGGCCGCGATGCCGGCGATCTCGGCAAGCGCGGCATCGGTGAGTTGACCCCGGATGGCGAGCAGGGTCCTGCGGATGACGAGGTCGTCCAGGTGGACCACGCCGGTCTCCAGGCACAGGTAGCCGATTTCGGCCACCGAGTACTCCGGCGCGTGTTGCAGCGGCGTGTCGTTGGCGGAGTCCAGGCGCTGGGCGAGCGCAAGTGCTTTGGAGCCGTAGTGTCGCAGCAGGTTCGTGGCGCGGTCGCGGCTGGCGCCGGAGGTCGCCATGATGTGCGCGAGGAAGCGCTCCGTCGCCTGCGCGTCGGCCGGCAACTGCGCGCCGCCGCCAATGGGCAGCCGCCGGGTCGAGGCCGTGCGCGAGCGGCCGAGTTGCCGCAGGACCTTGTTGCTCGCCTCTTCCGCAAACGATCTGAAGGTGGTCCATTTGCCGCCGACGAGGCCGACCACGGAAATGCTGCGCCTTGCATTGGGCGGCTCTACGACCACCGAGTGGTCGCGCGAGATCTGCCCGGGCTTTTCGACATCGGATCGCGCCAGCGGCCGCACACCGACATAGGTGTAGACCACATCTTCACGGCCGAACGCCAGATTCGGAAAGACTTCGCGCAGCACATCCAGCAGGTAGTCGACCTCGGCCGGTTCGGTGGCGATCTGATCCGGGTCGTCGGCCGGGATGTCGGTGGAGCCCACGAGCACGCGATCCAGGAACGGATAGACGATGCACACCCGGCCGTCCACCGCCTCGAAGTAGGCCATGCGCCCGTCGAGGGCGTCGCGCAGGTCGGGATGGTCCAGCACCAGGTGCGAACCCTTGGTGCCCATGATGCGCGGGTCGGCGCCGCCCAGCACGCTCGCGCTGCGGTCAAGCCAGGCACCGCTGGCGTTGACCACGGTATCGGCCGTGACCCGGACCAACTCGCCTGTCATCTCATCGCGCAAGGTCAGCGTGTTGCCCGCGCAGCCCATGACCCTGCAGTAGTTGGCCGCCGCCGATTGGGGCTGATCGCGGAAGGCGTCGCCGATCAGTTCGAGAATCAGCCATTCGGGATGGCTGATCCAGGCGTCGAAAAAGGTGGCGGTCCAGCGCACGGCCGCGCGAAACAGCGCGCGGTCCTTGGGCTGCACGCGCTCGATGCGATGCCCGGGCATCACGCGCACGCGGCGCCCCAGCAGGTCATAGAGCCCAAGGCCGAGTGCCACGGCGAGCAGGCCGCGGCTGCGCTGCGGCGGCGTCCGGCCGAAGAACTTGAGCGCGCTGCTGAGCAGGCCGCCAAAGAAGCTGGACAGGGGCACGACCGTCTTGAGTGGCCGCACCAGGTGCGGCGCGTTGCGCAGCAGCAGGTTGCGTTCGCGCGTGGCCTCCGCCACCAGCGAGAAGCTGCCGTTCTCCAGATAGCGCAAGCCGCCGTGGATCATGCGCGAGGGCGCGCTGCTCGCGCCGGCACCGAAGTCGCCCTTGTCGACGATGAGGCAGTCCACGCGCTGCAGCGAGAGATCGCGGAACACGCCCACGCCGTTGATGCCCGCGCCGACGATGACGGTGGAGAAATGACGGCCCGCCAACGCAGCGGGGCGCACATAGGGAAGTTGCCAGCTGCTCATTGTTCGCGGCCCGCCATGGTGGTGAACACCGGCGACATAGCGTCGACCAGTTCGTTAAAGCCTGCGAAAAAATCCGCATGCGCCCGTGCCTGCGCCGGATCGGGTTCGACCACATCGCAGGGCGCGAGCAAGGCGCAGTGCGGTCCGGTGTCGGCCAGGCCCTGCGAGAGGGCGGCGTACAGGGCGGCACCGCGCGCACCGGTTTCGTCGTTGGCGCAGCGTTCGACCGGGCGCCCGAGGAAGGCGGCGAGCAAGCGCACCAGGCGCGCGTCGCTGGCGCCGCCGCCGAGAACCGTCAGGTCGGCCACGGCCAGGCCGCAGGCTGCCAGCCGGGTGACATGGCGCGCATGCAAGGCGGCCACCGCATCCACCACGGCGCGTGCCATGTCCGCGCGCCCATGGTGGCTCTTCAGGCCCACGAAGCCCGCGGCCATGCCTGCGCCAGTGCCGCCGCCATTGACAAAGGGCAGGAAGCGCAAGCCATTGGCGCCCAAGGGCACTGTCATCGCAGAGGCGAGCACGGCCTTCGCATCGACGAACCCGTGGGCGCTGGCGAGCCAGGCGATGTTGGCCATCGATGATGGGCTGTTTTCCATGTAGAGCCGCTGGTCCATTTCGCCGAAGTTCACGATGGCCGCGACTGGCGGCTTCGGTTCGCGCACGGGCCCCGCCACCGCATTCACGCACCAGGTTCCCAATACGCAGACCGCGCGGCCACGGCCCTGCGCGCGCACCGCGGTCATCGAGGCCAGCAGGTCGATGGCCCCCATTGCCACCGGTATTCCGGCCGGCAGTCCGCAAGCGGTCGCCTGGGACGGCTGCAGCCGGCCGATGACGCTGCCGCTGGGCACGATGGGGCCGAATGCATGTGGCGTCAGGCCCGTCAGCCCGGATGCATCGAGTGCCCGCTGCGACCAGGTGCCGCTGGCGAGCGATATGAGGCCCGCGGTGCTGGCGTCACTGGCATCGGTCGCAATCTCGCCGGTGAGCAGGAATCCGAGGTAGTCCTTGGCGAACAGCAGGCGACGAAGCGCGCCGCGCTGCACCGCATCCGTGCCCAGCAGCGCGGCCGCGATCAGCGTCGGCTGTCCGGCCCAGGGCGCGCAGCCGACCTCATCAAACAACACGGGCCCCTGGCTTTGCGACAAGGCGCGTGCGCGCGCGGCGGCTCGCTGGTCGGTCGATGCAACCGCGCGTCCCGCCACGAGCTGGTTGCCGGCGTCGAGCCCGTACAGGCCGGCGCCGTGGCCGGTGCAGGCCAGGGCGCGCACCTCGGCCACACGGGGCCCGAGTTGGCGCGCGACATCGCGCAGAACCTGGTTCAGTGCCGAAGCGATCGCCTGGGCGCTGACCTCGCAGCCGCCGCCGTCCAGTCGCTGGTACGGCAATGGCGTCCTGGAAAGCGCGGCAGTCCGGCCGCTGGCGGCATCCAGCGCAAGCGCCTTGAGACTGCTGGAGCCGATATCGATGCCAATCAGTAATTTGGGTTTCATGTCATAACAGCTTCGATGAATATATGGCTTGCTGCCATAGTGTTTCCCCTAGTTATCTAGATAAACAGTCTGCGGCTACATTCTATCCTGTCATGACAGCATGTTGTGGCAAGGTCCGCAAAACGGCTTCGTCCAGCAGCCCTTCGCGGGTTTGGTAAACGCACAAGAGGAGAACAGCGCATGAGGCGAAATTTCTTGAAGTCCGCTGCCGCCGCCGGCATCGGCCTGGCCGGTACGAACGCAATCGCACAGGCCGCCAGCGGTCCGGCGGCCGGCCTGCGCGGCAATGCCAGCGACGTCTACGTGATGAACGTGATGGTGTCCGGCGTGGAGTACTGGTTTCCGGTCTACGAAATGATGAAGCAGCTCGGCCGCACGCTGGGCGTTCGCACCCGCTACACCGGCACGCCCGAGTACGACGTGAACAAGCAGCTGGCATCGTTCGAGCAGGAGCTGGCGCGCAAGCCCGCGGGCATCCTGCTGCACCCGATGAACCCCGATCCGTTCATCGAGCCGATCAACCGCGCGGCGGCGATGGGCATCCCGGTCGTCACCTTCGCGGCCGACTCGCCGAACTCGAAGCGCACCTCCTTCATCACCTCGGACAACGACCGCGAGGGCACGCAGGCGGCCGACGCCATCGCCGCCTCGCTCAACGGCAAGGGCGAATACGCGGTGCTCGAGAACCCGGGCCAGGACAACCACGACCGCCGCATCGCCGCCTTCGTGAACCGCATGAAGACCAAGCACCCCGGCATGAAGCTGGTCGGCCGCGCCGCCAGCAACCAGGACCCGAACAAGGCCTACCAGGCGGTGCTGAGCCTCGCGCAGGCCAACCCGAACCTGGGCGCGCTGTTCATGCCCGAAGCCAACTCGGCGCTCGGTGCGGCGCAGGCCAAGGTCGAGACCAAGAAGAACATCAAGGTGATGTGCTGCGACGTCAACGCCAAGATCCTCGACATGATCAAGTCGGGCGACGTGTTCGGCGCCATCAACCCGAACCAGGGCATGCAGGGCTACATGGGCATGATGATGCTGTTCCTGGCGAAGAACCCGACGCTCATCGACCCGATGAACGACGCCAAGCGCAACGGCACCAACCCGATGTCGGTGCCCTTCCTGGACAACGGCCTGGCCGTGGTCAGCAAGGCCAACGCCGACGACTTCTACTGGGACAAGTACCTCGCACGCCGCGGCACCAAGGGAATCGGCGAGTGAGCACTGTGGGTCCTTCTTCATTGCTCGAACTGCGTGGCATCAGCAAGCGCTTCGGCGCTTCGCGTGCGCTCTCGGGCGTGGACTTCTCGCTGCATGCGGGCGAGATCCACGCCCTGTGCGGCGAGAACGGCGCGGGGAAGTCGACGTTGATGAACATCATCGACGGCATCCACCGCCCCGACGAGGGCGAGATCCTGCTGAACGGCCAGAAGGTCGCGATCGACGGCCCGGCGCACGCGATGCGCCTGGGCATCGGCCTGGTGCACCAGGAGATCGCGCTGTGCGCCGACGCGACCGTGGCCGAGAACATCTTCATGCCGGAAATCAACACCGGCAGGCAGGCGTGGATGAACTACGCCAGCTTCAACGAGCGCGCCGCCAAGGTGCTGCGCCGGCTGGGGCAGGACATAGCCCCCGGCGCGCTGGTGCGCGACCTGAGCATCTCCAGCCAGCAGCTGGTGGAGATCGCCAAGGCGCTCACGCTGGACTGCAAGGTGCTGATCCTCGACGAGCCCACGGCCGCGCTGACCGACAACGAGTCGGCGGCGCTGTTCCGCGTGCTGCACGACCTCAAGGCGCAGGGCATCGGCATCATCTACATCAGCCATCGCATGGCTGAAATCTTCACACACGGGGACCGCGTCACTGTGCTGCGCGACGGGCGCAACGTGCATTGCGGTCCGCTCGCGGGACTGACGCCGGACGAACTCGTGCGCCGCATGGTCGGGCGCGACCTCGGCAATTACTACCCGCCCAAGCGAGCCGTCTCCGAATCCTCCGGGCCCGTGCTCGAAGTGACCGACATCGCCGATGGCGAGCGCGTGCACGGCGTTTCCTTCGCGCTCCAGCGCGGCGAAATCCTCGGCATCGCGGGCCTCATGGGCGCGGGCCGCAGCGAGCTTGCCGAGACCATCTGCGGCCTGCGCATCGCGAAGCGCGGCACCGTGCGCCTCGGCGGCAAGACGCTCGCGATCCGCAAGTACAGCGACGCGCTGAACGAAGGCATCGCCTACCTCAGCGAAGACCGCAAGGCAGCGGGCGTGTACCTCGACCTGCCCATCGCACAGAACATCTCGTCGATGGCGCTGCGGCGCGTGAGCTCCGGCTGGGGCCTGCTGCAGCGCTCGGCCGAACACCGCCTGGCACGCGAGCTCGGCGCCAAGCTCAATCTCAAGTCGGACGGCGTGGCCATCGAGGTGGCTAGCCTGTCGGGCGGCAACCAGCAGAAGGTGGCCATCGCCAAGCTGCTGGCCACCAACCCCAAGGTGCTGCTGATGGACGAGCCCACGCGCGGTGTCGACGTGGGCGCCAAGTCCGAGATCCACCACATCCTGCGCGAGCTCGCGAACCAGGGTGTGGGCGTGATCGTGATCTCTTCGGAGCTGCCCGAGATCATCGGCCTGTGCGACCGCGCGCTGGTGATCCGCGACGGCCGGCTGGCCGGCGAATTGAATTCCAACGAAATGACGGAGGAAGCCCTGCTGCGGCTGGCCTCCGGACTCTGCGAACAGGAGATGGCATGAACTACCCGGCACAACTCGATGCGGGCCTTCCACCACGGCAATCCGGCGGCGGGCCCGTGAAGCCGGCCAACAAGCTCACGAGCATGCGCGAAGCAGGGTTGCTTCTGATCATCGCGGTGCTGTGCGTGGCGATGAGCTTCGCATCGCCCTACTTCCTCACCTGGGACAACGTGCGCGCGATGCTGTTGTCCTTTTCCATCGAAGGCATCGTGGTGGTCGGCATGACGATCCTGCTGATCGTCGGCGGCATCGACCTCTCGGTCGGCTCGGTGGTGTGCTTCGCGATGGTGGTGACGGGCAAGCTCTTTCTCATGGGCGTCGACCCCTGGCTCGCGAGCCTCGTGGCCATCGGCGCGAGCGGGCTGATCGGCGCCATGATCGGCGGCTGCGTCACGCGCATCGGGCTCAATCACTTCATCGCCTCGCTGGCCTTCATGGTGATCGTGCGCGGGCTGTGCCTCGCGCTCACGCAGGGCACGCCGCAGTCGCTGTTCTCGCTGCCGGCCGAATTCAAGTTCATCGGGCAGGGCACGCTCTTCGGCATTCCGGCAGTGATCCTGATCTTCGTGGCGATCGTGGTGGTGAGCGACTTCGTGCTGCGCCGCTCGACGCTGCTGCGCCGCGTGTTCTACACCGGGAGCAACGAGAAGGCTGCGCTGTACTCGGGCATCCGCGTGGGCCGCGTGAAGTTCTGGGTCACGGTGCTGTGCTCGGCCTCCGCGGGCCTGGCCGGCGTGATCTACACGGCCCGCTTCGGCGCCGCCACGCCGACCTTCGGCATGGGCATGGAACTCAACGTGATCGCTGCCGCTGTGATCGGCGGCGCCAGCCTCAAGGGCGGCTCGGGCACGGTGCTGGGCGCGGTGCTCGGCCTGGCCCTGCTCTCGGTGGTGACCAGCTCGCTGATCCTGCTCGACGTGTCGCCTTACTGGCAGGACGTGATCAAGGGCCTGATCCTGCTCGCGGCCGTGACCATCGACCACCTTTTGAACACGAGGAAGACAATTCGATGAAGACGACAAAACTGGGCGCCTCCGGCATCCAATGCACGGTGATCGGCCTGGGCACCTGGGCCATGGGCGGCTGGATGTGGGGCGGCGGCGACAACGCGGCCGCGGTCATGGCCATTCAAGCCTCGCTGGACGCCGGCGTCAACCTGATCGATACGGCGCCCGCCTACGGCCTGGGCCGCTCGGAGGAGTTGGTGGGCACCGCTCTGAAGGGGCGGCGCCAGCAAGCCATCATCGCCACCAAATGCGGCCTGGTCTGGCACACGCGCCAGGGCAAGCACTTCTTCGACGAAGACGGCCATCCGGTGCACCGCTACCTCGGCCGCGCATCGATCTTCCATGAAGTGGAGCAGAGCCTGCAAAGACTGCAGACCGACTACATCGATTTGTGCATCACGCACTGGCAGGACGAGACCACGCCGGTGGCGGAGACCATGGGCGCCCTGCTGGACCTCAAGTCCCAGGGAAAAATCCGCGCCATCGGTGTCAGCAACGTCAGTCCCGAAACGCTGGCCGAGTACCTGCGTCACGGGCCGGTCGACGCCATCGAGGAGCGCTACAGCCTGATCGACCGCGAGATCGAATCGGCCCTGGTGCCGCTGTGCGTCACCCATGGGGTCGCGGTGCTGGGCTATTCCTCGCTGGCCCTGGGCCTGCTCGCCGGCCCCATAGACGCCGAACGCCAGTTCACCGGCGACGACCAGCGCGCCACCAACCCGCGCTTCAGCATGGCCAACCGCGTCAAGCTCAAGGCCTTCTTCAGCGCGCTGGAGCCGCTGCGCCAGCGCCTGGGCTGCTCGTTCTCGCAACTCATGGTCGCCTGGGCGATTGCGCACGGCAATGTCTCGGTGGCGTTGTGCGGCGCACGTACGCCGCAGCAGGCCATCCAGAACGCCGGGGCCGATGCGGTCGAACTTGACGAAGACGGCCTGCGCCGCATCGACGACCTGGCCGCGCTGCACCTGCGCGCACTGGCCTGACGTCCATCACATTTTTCTTGAATCAAGGAGCCTTTTGTATGTGGAAAGAAAAACAGGCACGGCTGAACCGGCTGCTGACGGCGGGTCGCTGCCTCGACATCGCGGTGGACCACGGTGTGTGCAACGAGCCGACATTCCTGAATGGCCTGGAAGACATGCCCCAGGTCATGGACCGGCTCGTGGCGGCGGCGCCCGATGCCATTCAGCTCAACTATGGGCAGGCAGACCTGTTGCAGCAGCGCCCTGGCCGCCACAAGCCGGCCCTGGTGATGCGCCTGGATATGGGCAACCCGTACAACGCCACCAAGCACCGCGCGATGTGGGCCGTGCTGCAGAACGAGACCGACCCGGTGTTGCCAGCGATTCAGTTGGATGCGGCCTGCGTCGTGGTCAACCTGTTCATGCTGCCCGACGAGCCCGACCTGTTCCGCCAGTGCGTGCAGAACATTGCGCGCGTGCGCGCCGACTGCGATCGCTATGGCATGCCCTTGATGATCGAGCCGCTGGTCATGCGCGCCCACAGCGAGCAGGGCGGCTACATGGTGGACGGTGACACCGGGAAGATCGTCACCCTGGTGCGCCTGGCGCGCGAGATGGGCGCCGACATCGTCAAGGCCGACCCGACCACAGCGCCCACCGACTTCCACCGCGTGGTGCAGGCCGCGCGTTGCCCGGTGCTGGTGCGCGGCGGCGGGCGCGAAGAGCTGCGCCAGGTGTTCGCACGCTCGCGCGTGCTGCTGGACGAGGGCGCCGTGGGCATGGTCTATGGGCGCAACGTCTACCAGCATGCCAATCCATCGGCCGTGGTCCGCGCATTGATGGCCATGATCCATCAGGGCGCGAGCGCCGAAGCGGCATGGCAGATCTATTCGTCCGCTGGCACCAGCCAGGGCGCAGATCCGTCGCGCGCCTGAGCGCGTGACTCACTGACACGTGCGGTCGCTGCGCGGGGGGCAGTGCCCCCGCTAGCTACTGCGCCGCCAGCACTTGCGATGCGGCGTTGACCACTGCCGCGATCCGCCCCACGTCACGCAGTTGTTGCGTGGTCATGCCTTCGGCCTTGAGCAGCTCGTAGTGGCTCTTGATGCAGAAATGGCACTTGCCGATGATGCTGGCAGCCAGCGCATAGGTCTCGAACTTGAGCTTGCTCACACCGCCGTGCGAGGCGTAGGCGTTCATGCGCAGTTCGGGGCGCTGTGTCTTCAGGTCTTCATCGGCGGCCATGTCGACGAACGGATACCAGACGTTGTTCATGCCCATCAGCGCCGCGGCGGTGAGCGCGGCGTTGCGTTCGGCTTGCGGTGCGGCGGCGCTGAAGGCATCGATCAGCGGCTTGCTGCGTGCCGCGAAGGCGGCGGCCAAGGCCACGCCCAGTGCGTCCTCAGGCGCCAGCGACGAACGGCTGACGACCGCGTCCAGGTTCAGTCGGATGTCCTTGGCGTAGTCGGGAATCTGGTCCTTCAAGGTTTGCAGAAAGTCCATGAATGAAATCCTCCAGAGAAAAATGCGGACGAAAAAATGCCTCACGCCCGCATCTGCGTGCGTGAGGCGTTGTCAGGAAATCAATCCTGGGTGCGCGCTGCTTAGAGCGTCGCGCCGCCGGCCTGGCGGTTGCAAGGGCAGAGCTCGTCGGTCTGCAGGCCGTCCAGGATGCGCAGCACTTCTTCAGGGTTACGGCCCACGTTGAGGTTGTTCACGCTGACGTGCTGGATGGTGTTGTCGGGGTCGACGATGAAGGTCGCACGCAGGGCCACGCCTTCGTTTTTGTCGCGCACGCCGAGCTGGTCGACCAGCGAGCCCTTGGAGTCGCCGAAGCTGTAGTGGCCCAGCTTGCTCAGGTCCTTGTGGTCCCGGCGCCAGCCCAGTTTGCTGAATTCGTTGTCGGTGCTGCCGCCCATCAGGACCGCATCGCGCTCGGCGAATTGCTTGGCCAGCTTGTCGAAGCCGACGATTTCGGTCGGGCAGACGAAGGTGAAGTCCTTGGGCCAGAAGTAGATGACCTTCCACTTGCCGGGGAAGCTCTTTTCCGTGATTTCTTCAAAAGCGGACTGGCCGTTTTCTTCGTGGTTGTTGAAGCCGGGCTTGACGCCGGTGACGCTGAAGGCTTCGACTTTGTCGCCGATGGTTTTCATAGGGGTACTCCTTGATTCATGGAAAGCGCTGCTAACTGCGAAATGCTTTGGCTAACGTGGCAAGGAGTTTAGGCTGGGAAAGGCTATTAAAAGGATCGAGCTGATTGATTTTGGCTTTCAGCACGATAGGCGTACACAAATAGGAATCATTCTCGTATATGAGCAGTCAATACGTCAGCCGCTCCGGCCGGATTTCCTGCAGGATGGTGGTGGCGATTTCCTCGATCGATTTGGTGGTAGTGGAAAGCCAGCGTATGCCGGCGCGCCGCATCATGGCCTCGGCCTCGCTGACTTCCATGCGGCAGTTCTCCAGGCTGGCGTAGCGCGAATTCGGCCGGCGTTCGTTGCGGATTTCGCTCAGGCGCTCAGGCTGGATGGTCAGGCCGAAGATCTTTTTGCGGTGCGCCGAGAGCGCCGGCGGCAATTGCTGGCGCTCGAAGTCCTCCGGGATCAGGGGATAGTTCGAGGCCTTGAGCCCGTGCTGCATGGCCAGGTACAGCGAGGTGGGTGTCTTGCCGCTGCGGCTCACGCCGACCAGGATCACGTCGGACTGCTCCAGGTCGCGGTTGGACTGGCCGTCGTCGTGCGCCAGGCTGAAGTTGATGGCTTCGATGCGGTCGTGGTATTCCTTGCTCTTGCTGACGTCGCTGAAGCGGCCCACGCGATGGTGCGACTTGATGCCCAGCTCCTGCTCCAGCGGGTGCACGAAGGTGCCGAACATGTCCAGCAGCATGCCTTTGCAGCCGTCCTGGATGACCTTGAGCACCTCCATATTGACCAGCGTGGTGAAGACAATGGGCTTTTCGCCTTCGATCTCGGCCGTATGGTTGATCTGCCGCACTGCCTGGTGCGCCTTGTCAGCCGTATCGATGAAGGGCAGGCGAATGTGGCGTGGCTTCAGTTCGAACTGGGCCAGGATGGCGTTGCCGAAGGTTTCGGCCGTGATGCCGGTGCCGTCTGAGATGAAGAAAACCGTACGACTGTGCATGAGTGGATTCCAAAAGTTCGAAGACCGGACGATGGTCCGAGCCGCCTACAATGGCGCCAATTATCTGAATTCTTCCATGCGCCAACCCGACCGACTAAAACAAATCCAAAGTCGCACCGCGTGCATGAGCGTAGCTTGCCCTGGCGGGGCCAGGCTGCGCGCAGACCCGGTTTCAACTTCTGGAGCTTTCCCATGTCTGCACTTTCACCGACCTCCCTGGGAGATAAGTTAGACAACCTTTTGGTTGTGCCGTTTGAAAACCTGAGAATGAGTGATGTCGAGGTAGTTGGCGGCAAGAACGCCAGCCTCGGCGAGATGATTTCACAACTGCCCCAGGGGGTGCGCGTGCCGACTGGCTTTGCCACCACGGCCCACGCCTTCCGCCAGTTCCTGGCCCACGACGGCCTGGCCGACAAAATCAACGCAAAACTGTCCGCACTGGACACCGAGGACGTGCGCGCCCTGGCCGCCACCGGCGCCGAAATCCGCGCCATGGTCGAGGCCCAGCCGTTTCCGGCGGACCTGCAAAAGGCCATCGGCGAGGCCTTTGCGACCCTGAGTGCAGGCAATGCGCAGGCCAGCTTCGCGGTGCGCTCTTCGGCCACGGCCGAGGATCTGCCTGACGCCTCGTTTGCCGGCCAGCAGGAAACCTTCCTCAACGTGGTCGGCATCGACGATGTGCTGCACAAGATGAAGGAAGTGTTCGCCTCGCTCTACAACGACCGCGCCATCAGCTACCGCGTGCACAAGGGCTTTGCCCATGCCGACGTGGCCCTGTCCGCCGGCGTGCAGCGCATGGTGCGCTCCGATCTGGGCGCAGCCGGCGTGATGTTTACCATCGACACCGAGTCCGGCTTCTCGGATGTGGTGTTCATCACCTCCAGCTTCGGATTGGGTGAAACCGTGGTGCAGGGAGCGGTGAACCCCGACGAGTTCTATGTGCACAAGCCGATGCTCAAGGCCGGCAAGCACGCGGTGATCCGCCGCAACCTCGGCTCCAAGTTGCTGCAGATGGTGTTTGCCACGCCCGCGGAAAAGGCCGCCAGCGGCAAGCTGGTCAAGACCATCGACGTGCCGACCGAGCAGCGCAACCGCTATTCGCTGACCGATGCCGATGTGCAGCTGCTGGCCGAGTACGCGCTGGTCATCGAGCAGCACTACGGCCGCCCGATGGACATCGAGTGGGGCAAGGACGGCACCGACGGCCTGCTCTACATCCTGCAGGCGCGGCCCGAGACCGTCAAGAGCCAGCAGCAGGGCAAGGCCGAGCAGCGCTACAAGCTCAAGGGCCGCGGCACGGTGCTGGCCGAAGGCCGCGCCATCGGCCAGAAGATCGGGACCGGCCCGGTGCGGCTGGTGCACAGCATCAGCGAGATGGACAAGGTGCAGGCCGGCGATGTGCTGGTGACCGACATGACCGACCCGAACTGGGAGCCGGTGATGAAGCGCGCCTCGGCCATCGTGACCAACCGCGGCGGGCGTACCTGCCACGCCGCCATCATCGCGCGCGAGCTCGGCATCCCCGCTGTGGTGGGCTGCGGCGACGCGACCGAGCGGCTCAAGGACGGCACCCTGGTGACGGTGAGTTGCGCCGAGGGCGACACCGGCTTCATCTACGACGGCTTGCTCGAAGCGGAAGTGACCGAGGTGCAGCGCGGTGTCATGCCGGAAATCAAGACCAAGATCATGATGAACGTGGGCAACCCCCAGCTGGCTTTCGATTTCTGCCAGCTGCCCAATGAAGGCGTGGGCCTGGCGCGGCTGGAATTCATCATCAACAACAACATCGGCGTGCATCCGAAGGCCATCCTCGACTATCCGAATGTCGATGCCGACCTGAAGAAGGCGGTGGAGTCGGTCGCCCGCGGCCACGCGTCGCCGCGCGCGTTCTATGTGGACAAGGTGGCCGAGGGCGTGGCGACGATCGCCGCGGCGTTCTGGCCCAAGCCGGTGATCGTGCGGTTGTCGGACTTCAAGTCCAACGAATACCGCAAGCTGATCGGCGGCAGCCGCTACGAGCCCGAGGAAGAAAATCCGATGCTGGGTTTCCGCGGCGCGGCGCGCTATGTCAGTGCCGATTTCGGCGAGGCCTTTGCCATGGAATGCGAGGCCCTGAAGCGCGTGCGCAACGACATGGGCCTGCACAACGTGCAGGTCATGGTGCCGTTCGTTCGCACGCTGGGCCAGGCCGAGAAGGTCACGGCGCTGCTGGCCAAG
>DATILI010000257.1:0-3410 GCA_035476635.1 Burkholderiaceae bacterium
GAATGCCTGGGCGTGATCGGGCCGAACGGCGCGGGGAAGACCACCACGATCCGCATGTGCCTGGGCCTCACGCCGCCCGGCCAGGGCTGGATTTCCGCCCTGGGGCTGTCCATGCCGCAGGACGCATTGGCCATCAAGGCGCAGCTGGGCGTGGTGAGCCAGTTCGACACGCTCGATCCGGATTTCTCCTGCGCCGAGAACCTGCTGGTGTACGGCCGCTACTTCGGCATGAAGGACGCTCAGATCCGCGAGCGAATTCCCCGCCTGCTGGAATTCGCCGCGCTGTCGCACAAGGCCGATGTCAAGCCCGGCGAGCTGTCGGGCGGCATGCGCCGGCGGCTGTCGCTGGCACGCGCGTTGGTGAACGATCCGCGCCTCTTGATGCTGGACGAGCCGACCACGGGGCTGGACCCGCAGGCGCGCCACCTGATGTGGGAGCGGTTGCAACTGCTGCTGCAGCAGGGCAAGTCGATCCTGCTCACCACGCACTTCATGGACGAAGCCGAGCGTCTGTGCTCGCGCCTGCTGGTGCTGGACCACGGCCGGAAGATCGCCGAAGGGCGTCCGCGCGACCTGATCGCCCAGTACCTGGAGCCTGACGTGGTGGAGGCGTATGGCAACGGCGCGTTGGCGCTGGTGGATTCGCCATTGAAGTCGCTGGCGGCGCGTGTCGAGGTGAGCGGTGAAACGGTTTTCTTCTATACGCAGGACGCGAAGCCGCTGCTGGATGGCCTTGCGGCGCACCCTGGGCTGCGCACGCTGCACCGGCCGGCCAACCTGGAAGACTTGTTCCTCAAACTCACGGGCCGGCAGATCAGGGAAGACGCATGAACTCTAGTGCTGCCATGAGCATCTGGCGCTTTCCGGATTTGTCTTTCCGCTGGTGGCCGGTGTTCCTGCGCAACCTGCTGGTGTGGCGCAAGCTGGCCATCCCCAGCCTGGTGGGCAACATCGCCGAGCCCCTGATGTGGCTGGTGGCCTTCGGCTATGGCATGGGCGCGCTCGTCGGGCAGGTGAACATCACCACCACGGCGGGCACCACGGCCGTGCCCTACATCCTGTTCCTCGCCAGCGGCTCGATCTGCATGAGCTCGATGAACGCCGCGTCCTTCGAGGCGCTCTACTCCGCTTTCTCGCGCATGCACGTGCAAAAGACCTGGGACGGCATCATGAATGCGCCGGTCAGCCTGGACAGCATCGTGCTGGCCGAGATGCTGTGGGCCGGCTTCAAGGCCATCTTCACCGTCACGGCCATCCTGTGCGTGATGCTGGGCCTGGGCATCAGCGCCAGCCCCAAGCTGGTGGCCGCCTGGTTCGTCCTGCTGGGCGCGGGCATCACCTTCTCCTGTATCGCGCTCATCTTCAACGCGCTGGCCAAGAGCTACGATTTCTTCACCTACTACTTCACCCTGTTCCTCACGCCCATGATGTTCCTGTCCGGCGTGTTCTTTCCGCGTGAGCAGTTGCCGGCGGCGGTGCGCGTGGTGTCGGACTGGCTGCCCCTTGCCAACGCGGTGGAGTTGGTTCGCCCGATGTTCATGGACCAGTGGCCGGCGCATCCGCTGCGGAGCACACTGGTGCTCGTTGCCTATACCGTCGCTTCGTTCTGGGTGGCGCTGGCGTTGACGCGCAAGCGGTTCCGGGCATGAAACCATGAACCAAACCAGTCTGCTGCCGGCCGACCTGCTCGCGATGATGGAACGCGGCGTGTCCGTCAACGTGGCGTCGCGCGACGCCGCCCTGCGGCCCAGCCTGATGCGCGCCGTGGGCAGCAGCGTGAGCGACGGCGGCCGCTCGATCACGGTCTTCGTGTCGCGCCCCCAGTCCCGCCAACTGGTGCAGGACATCGCCGCCACCGGCTACGTGGCGGTCGTGTTCAGCGAGCCATCGACACACCGTACGGTGCAGGTCAAGGCAACCCGCGCCACGCTGCGCAATGCGCAGACCGCCGACGAGCCGGTGCTGGCGCGCTACCTTGCCTCGATGGAACATGAGATCGGGCTTGTCGGCTTCCCATCGGCGGTTCCGCGCGCCATGCTCGCGCACCGCATCGAAGACGTCGTCGCGGTCACCTTCGAGCCCGAGCTCGCGTTCGACCAGACACCGGGGCCCAAGGCGGGCACACGTCTTCCGGGCAGCGGCGCATGAACACCGCGCAGCTTGGCGACATCCGACCCTGCCTGGAGGGCGCCATCCCCGCGGTGATGTCGACCTGCGCCGCGGACGGCATGCCCAACGTGGCCTACATCTCGCAGGTCTACTACGTGGACGAGCGGCACGTCGCCTTGTCGTTCCAGTTCTTCAACAAGACGCGCCAGAACATCCTGGCCAACCCGCACGCCACCGTGCTGCTGATCCATCCGCAGACCGCCGGATACTTTCGCCTGCACATCCGCTACCTCCGCACCGAGACCGAAGGCCCGCTGTTCGAGGGCATGAAGGCGCAGCTCGCGGGCATCGCCTCGCACACCGGAATGCAGGGCGTGTTCCGCCTGCTCGGCTCCGACGTGTACGAGGTGGAGCTGATCGAAGCCGTGGAGGGCGATCCCCTGCCTGCCCCGCCGCCGCGCAGCGGCATGCTCACCGCCGTGCGCCGCTGCAGCGAACGGCTGTCGCGCTGCACCTCGCTGGACGAAGCGCTCAATGCGGTACTGGCCACGCTGTCGGACTTCATGGGGGTCCAGCACGCGATGGTGCTGATGCTGGACGGCGCGGCGCAGCGGCTCTACACCGTGGCGAGCTGCGGCTACGCCACATCGGGCGTCGGCTCGGAAGTCGGCATGGGCCAGGGCGTGATCGGCGTCGCGGCGCGCGAGGGGACACCGGTGCGCATCATGCACATGACCAACGCGTACCTGTACAGCCAGGCGATGCGCAGCAGCTTCGAAGCCAACGTGCCCGACATCGAGGCCGTGACTGAGATCCCCTACCCCGGCCTGGCCGAGCCGCACAGCCAGCTGGCGGTACCGGTGCTGTCGGCGGGGCGGCTTTTGGGCGTTCTGTTCGT
The DNA here is from genome assembly GCA_035476635.1 of Burkholderiaceae bacterium. Classification (GTDB taxonomy): domain Bacteria; phylum Pseudomonadota; class Gammaproteobacteria; order Burkholderiales; family Burkholderiaceae_C; genus DATILI01. The sequence continues at coordinate 3,008 of DATILI010000257.1, forward strand.
CGAGAGCCCGCGCGACATGCAGTTCGGCTTCGAGGACGAAGACATGCTGGTGGCGATGGCTGGCCACTTGGGTGCGACCATCGACCTGATGCACGCGAGCACCGAAGTGCCGGACGCGACTGGAGACGCCCTCGTTCGCCCCGAGCCCGTCGAAGGGCTTCGGCAAGCTCAGCCCGAACGGGCCTTGCAAGTTCGGCATTTTCCAAGCAACGACAGCGTGTTCATCGGCGACGCCTACCTGATCAAGGGCGTGGCGGGCGCCATCCTGTGGAAGCTGCTCAAGGATTACGTGCGGCAAGGCCGCACCGAATTTTCCAATCGGGAGCTGCGGCTGGATGCATCGATCCCGCTGCCGGACGTCGCCGACAACCTCGAAGCGCGCCTGGTGCTGCTGCGCCGCCGG
>DATILI010000258.1:0-7900 GCA_035476635.1 Burkholderiaceae bacterium
AGGGGCACGCCCGCGTGGTGGCCGACGACCTGCATTTTCCCAACGGCACGGTCATCACCCCCGACGGCCGAACGCTGATCGTGGGCGAGAGCTTTGGCGCGCGGCTGACGGCTTTTGACGTCGCGGCCGACGGCAGCTTGAGGCGGCGCCGCACCTGGGCCCAGCTCAAGGGCGCAACGCCCGATGGCATCTGCCTCGACGCCGAAGGCGCCATGTGGGTTGCCTCGCCGATCAGCCGTGAGGTGCTGCGCGTGCATGCCGGCGGTGAAGTTACGCACCGCATTCCCACCGAAGCCCAGGCCGTGGCCTGCATGCTCGGCGGTCCCAGGCGGCGCACGCTTTACGTACTGACGGGCAAGGTCATGACCACGCCCGAAGCATCGCGCAGTGCGATGTCGGGGCGCATTTATACCGTTGAGGTGGAAGTACCCGGCGTGGGGCTTCCCTGATCAGGTTTTAGTACTGGGGTGCATATTTGCGGATCGTGTCCTTCACCGCGCCGCTCAGTGCAAAACCCGGGCCGTATTTGGCCGCCAGCACCTCGGCGCGCTGGCAGAACGCATCGATGCCGGTGCCATAGATGAACTGCATCGCGCCGCCGGTCCAGGCTGGAAAGCCGATGCCGAAGATTGAGCCGATGTTGGCGTCATGCACTGTGGTGAGCACGCCTTCCTGCAGGCAGCGTGCCGTTTCCACGGCCTGGCGGTAGAGCAGGCGGTCCTTGATGTCGGCGATGTCCCAGGCCAGGCCGGGCTTTTCGAACAACGTCTTGAGCTGCGGCCAGAGCGTTTTCTTCGCGCCCTTTTCCGCGGGGTAGTCGTAGAAGCCACCAGCGGCGGCACGGCCGTTGCGTTTGTACTCCTTGACCATGCGCTCCACCAGCAACTCGCCGGGCGTGGCGGTATGGGTCTTGCCTTCGGCGGCATAGTCGGCGCGGGTCTGCTCCAGCACGTGCACGCTGAGGGAAAGGGCGGTTTCGTCGAGCACTGCCAGCGGCCCCACGGGCATGCCGGCCTGGATGCCGGCGTTTTCGATCACCGGTGCCGGAATGCCTTCGCCCAGCATGGCCGCGCCTTCCATCACGAAGGTGCCGAAGGTGCGGCTGGTGTAGAAGCCGCGCGCGTCGTTGACCACGATAGGGATCTTGCCGATGGATTGCACATAGTCGAAGGCGCGCGCCACGGTTTCGTCGTCAGTGGCCTTGCCGCGGATGATCTCCACCAGCTTCATCTTCTCTACCGGGCTGAAGAAGTGGATGCCGATGAACTTCTCGGGCCGGGCGCTGGCCGTGGCCAGGCCGCTGATCGGCAAGGTCGACGTGTTGCTGGCGAAGAAACCGCCGGGCGCGAGCTGCGGCTCGGCTTCCTTCGTGACCTTGGCCTTCAGCTCGCGCTGCTCGAACACGGCCTCGATGATCAGGTCGCAGCCCGCGAGGTCGGCCGCCTGGTCGGTGGGCGTGATGCGCGCGAGCAGGGCGGCCTGGTCGTGCGGGCTCATGCGGCCTTTTTCGACGCGCGGCTGGGTGATCTTCAGGCTGTAGGCCTTGCCGGCCTCGGCCTTTTCCATGCTCACGTCCTTCAGCACCGTGGCTACGCCGCGGCTGGCCTGGGCGTAGGCAATGCCCGCGCCCATCATGCCGGCGCCCAGCAGGCCGACTCTCGTAGGCTTGTAGCGCGGAATGTCCTTGGGGCGCGACTGCCCCGACTTGATCGCGTTCATGTTGAAGAAGAACGTGTTGATCATGTTCTTCGCCACCGGGCTCACGATCAGCTTGGCGAGATAGCGGCTTTCAATGCGCAGCGCGGTATCGAAATCGACCTGCGCGCCTTCCACCATCGCGGCCAATGCCGCTTCGGGTGCGGGGTAGAGGCCACGCGACGTCTTCTTCATCATCGCCGGCGCCACGCTCAGAGCGCCGGCGATCTTCGGGTTGCTCGGCGTGCCGCCCGGGATCTTGTAGTTCTTGTCGTCCCAGGGATGGTGGGCCGTGGGATGCGCGGCGATGTAGGCGAGGGCGGATTCACGCAGCTTCGAGGCATCGGGCACGAGCTCGTGCACCAGGCCCAGCTCCAATGCTTCGGCCGGGCCGAACAGCTTGCTTTCCAGGATATAGGGCTGCGCGCCCATCAGGCCGAGCAGGCGCGTCATCTTGGTGATGCCGGAGGCGCCAGGGATCAGGCCCAGCGTGATCTCGGGCAGGCCGAACTGGATCTTCCTGTCGTCCACCGCGATGCGGTAGTGGCCGACCAGCGCAACTTCCCAGCCGCCGCCCAGGGCCGCGCCGTTCAGGCAGCTCACCACCGGCTTGCCCAGCGTCTCCAGGGTGCGGAAGTTCTTCTTGGTCTGCTCGATCTCCTTGAACACCGTGGCGGCGTCGGACGCCTGCAACCGCATCGTGCCCTTCAGGTCGGCACCCGCGAAGAAGGTGCTCTTGGCCGAGGCCAGGATGACACCCTGGATGGCGTCCTTGTCCTTCACCACCTGGGCCGTAACCCCTGTCAAATCATGCTGCCAGTCCTGGCACATGGTGTTGACCGGCGAGCCCGGCTCGTCGAAGGTGATGGTGGCGATGCCGTTGCTGAGTTCGTAGCGGATGGTTTTCATTCTGTGTCCTTAATTGGGGTCAGATTCCAATTAAATTCGTTCGACGATGGTCGCGATGCCCATGCCACCGCCCACGCACAAGGTAGCCAGGCCATAGCGCAGCTTGCGGCGATGCAGCTCGTCGATGAGGGTGTTGAGGATCATCGCGCCGGTGGCGCCCAGCGGGTGACCCAGGGCAATTGCGCCGCCGTTGACGTTGACCTTCTCGTGCGGCACGCCCATCTCCTTCATGAATTTCATGGGCACGGCGGCGAAGGCTTCGTTGACTTCGAACAGGTCGATCTGGGCTATCGTGAGGCCGGCCTTGGCCAGCGCCTTGCGCGCGGCGGGCATCGGGCCGGTCAGCATGATGGTGGGGTCCGCGCCGCTCAAGGCTGCGGCAACGATGCGGGCGCGCGGCGTGAAGCCATGGGTCTTGCCGGCTGCCTCGGAGCCGATCAGGATGGCCGCGGCGCCGTCGACGATGCCCGAAGAGTTGCCGGCATGGTGCACGTGGTGGATGCGCTCGACCTGCGGGTAGCGCGTCAGCGCCAGCTGGTCAAAGCCCATCGCACCAAGCTGGTCGAACGCGGGCTTGAGTGCAGCCAGCCCTTGCATCGTGGTGTGGGGTTTGATGAACTCGTCGGTGTCCAGGATGGTCTGGTCCAGGAAGTCCTTGACCGGTACCACCGAGCCCGCGAAGAAGCCGCCCTCGCGCGCCTTGGCGGCACGCTTCTGGCTTTCCATCGCAAAGGCATCAACATCGTCGCGGCTGAAGCCCTCGAGCGTGGCGATCAGGTCGGCGCCGATACCTTGTGGCACAAAGGCCGTGGCGGAATTGGTCTCGGGGTCTTGCGCCCAGGCACCCCCATCCGAGCCGATCGGCACGCGGCTCATGCTTTCCACGCCACCGGCCACCACCAGGTCTTCCCAGCCCGAGCGCACTTTCTGTGCCGCCATGTTCACCGCTTCCAGGCCGGAGGCGCAAAAGCGGTTGAGCTGCACCCCGGAGCAGCGGAAGTCCCAGCCGGCCTTCAGCGCCGCCACCTTGGCGATCACCGAGCCCTGCTCGCCGATGGGCGAGACCACACCCATCACCACGTCGTCGACCTGGGCCGTATCCAAGTCGTTGCGCCGCTGCAGCTCGGCCAGCACGCCGGCCAGCAGATTGACCGGCTTGACCTCGTGCAGGCTGCCGTCCTTTTTTCCCTTGCCGCGCGGTGTGCGGATGGCGTCATATACATAGGCTTCGGTCATGATGGAGGCTCCGATTTGAGTGCGATGTGCAGTATATTCTTTTCACCAAGCAAACGCTCTGTAAAAATGGCGACACCTAGAGGAGAAACAGGCCGAATGACAAGCGCTTTCATCACCCGCCGGCAGCTGGGCTTTCTCGGCGCAGCCGCAGCCGCAGCCGCGGGCCTGGTCCTGCCGACGCTGGCGCAGGCGCAAGCCAAGCGGCCGTACCTGGCCGACATGCATTCGCACTACGCCATGTACGGCCAGCGGATCTTTGGCCAGGATCTTCCCAAGCACATGCGTGACACGGGCACGACGCTGCTGGCCTGGTCCATCGTCGATGACACGCGCTGGACCGGGCCGACGCGCGAGGGCCCGCGCCAGCAGCGCGTACCCACGCCGGGCGAGCTCTGGGAGTTTTTCCAGGCCCGGCTGTCCGAGTTGAACGCGCGTCTGGCGCAGTGGGGCCTGGCCAAGGCCTTGACGCCGGCCGACGTCGATGCCGCCCTGGCCGGCGAGCCCCGGGTGGTGCTGGCCGCAGAAGGGGCCAACTTCCTCGAAGGGCAGCCAGAGCGCCTGGCCGAAGTTCATGCGGCGGGCGTTCGCCATGTGCAGCTGGTGCACTTCATCCAGAGCCCCTTGGGCGACCATCAAACGGCCGAGCCCCGGCATGGCGGCTTGACGGCCGTGGGCGCCAAGGTGGTGGCCGAGTGCAAGCGGCTGGGCATGGTGGTGGACCTGGCCCATGGAACCGCGGCGATGGTCGATGGCGCGCTGGATGCTTCGGACGCCGCGCCTGTGTGGTCGCACTCCTGGATTTCACCGCAAGGCGGCAACTGGCAGGACCAGGGCCATATCGCACGTTCGCTGTCGCCGGCCTCGGCCAAAAAGATTGCGGCGCGCGGCGGCGCCGTCGGCTTGTGGAGTGTGCGGGTGCTGGATCCCTTCTACCCACTCAAGGGCGTGGCGAGCTATGCCGATGAAGTCCTGCGCATGTGCGAGCTGATCGGCCCGGACCATGTCGCTTTCGGCACCGACATGTCGGGCGCCGGCCGCAACCCCATCCTGAGCAACTACGTCGACCTGCGCGACGTGGCCGACAACCTCGCCAAGCGTGGCTTGAGCGATACCGCACTCGACAATGTCTTTATTGGCAACTACGCCCGCATCGTCAAAGCCGCGATGAACGGCGCGCCCAGGGCCTGAACGGAAATCAAGAGAAAGAGACCACCATGATTGAACGCAACCTTTTTACGAGTGACCACGAGGCCTTTCGCGACAGCTTTCGCCGCTTCTGCGACAAGGAAATCGCGCCACACCATGAAGCCTGGGAAGAGCAGGGCTACGTGGCACGCGAGGTCTGGAACAAGGCCGGCGAGAACGGCTTCCTGTGCATGACCATGCCCGAGGAATACGGCGGCTCGGGGGCGGACAAGCTCTATTCGGTGGTGCAGTTCGAGGAGCTCAACGCGCGCGGATTCACCGGCATCGGCTACAGCCTGCACAGCGAAATCGTCGCTCCTTACATCCTGCACTACGGCACCGATGAGCAGAAGCGCAACTACCTGCCCAAGCTCGCCAGCGGGGAAATGGTGGGCGCCATCGCCATGAGCGAACCCGCCGCCGGCAGCGACCTGCAAGGCATCAAGAGCACCGCCATCAAGCAGCCTGACGGCAGCTACCTGCTGAACGGCAGCAAGACCTTCATCACCAACGGCTGGCACGCGGACCTGGTGATCGTGGTGGCCAAGACCAATCCGGCCGAGGGCGCCAAGGGCACGAGCCTGTTGCTGGTGGAGCGCGGCATGAAGGGTTTCGAGACCGGCAAGCGATTGAAGAAACTCGGCCTGAAGGCGCAGGACACCTCGGAGCTGTTCTTCGACAACGTGCGCGTGCCGGCGGACAACCTGCTGGGCGGTGCGGCGTACGAGGGCAAGGGCTTCATCTGCCTCATGGAGCAGTTGCCCTGGGAGCGCATGCAGATCGCCATCGGCGCCGTGGCCGCGGCGCAGGCCGCCATCGACGGGACTGTCGCGTATGTAAAAGAGCGAAAGGTGTTCGGCCAAACCGTTGCCGCGTTCCAGAACACCCGCTTCACCCTGGCCGAGCTGCAGACCGAGGTGCAGATCGCGCAGGTCTTCGTCGACAAATGCACCGAGCTGGTCTGCCAGGACAAGCTGGACACCGCCACCGCCAGCATGGCCAAGTACTGGTGCTCCGACCTGCAGTGCAAGGTGATGGACGAGTGCGTGCAACTGTATGGCGGCTATGGCTACATGTGGGAATACCCCATCACCCGCGCCTATGCCGATGCGCGCGTGCAGCGTATTTACGGCGGCACGAACGAGATCATGAAAGAGGTGATCACACGGGCGATGGGGTTGGCGGGCAAATAGCCGTTCCCGTTCATGCCGACCAGTCAGTCGTCAAGCACACTGTGCAAGCACATCAGCACCTCTTGCACCACCACATCCGGCGCGCGCTCAACCAAACTGGCTTGGCGTGAGGCCCAGTCCAGCGATTTGATCTGATGGGCGTGGACTTGCCCGTCGGTGCGCAGCCCCTGGCCCATCAGCGACACCAGAAAGCCCGCGCTACGTGCAGCTTCGGCAGCACCGCCAGAAATGGGGCAAACCATGGCCAGCTTGAAGCGGGTGTTGAAGGCCTTGGGTGAGACGACCAGGCAGAAGTGCTTGCCCTTCATCTCTCGCCCACTGGCCGGGTCAAAGGCCAAGTGCAGGATGTCGCCCCGGTCAGGCGTCACAGTTCGGCTCCGGCGGCTCCCAGTTCGTCCCAGCCCTCCGCACGTTGCAGGCCGCGGGGTGTTGCTTTCAACAGCTCGGCCAGAGTTTTTCGTTGGCGCTGGGGCCTGATCTTGAGTTCATCACCGATGATTTCGATGGCCAGGCGCGAGCCGGCATCGAGATGGTTTTGTTCCACGTAGGACAGGGGCACGGTCATGATGTAAGAACCGCCTGAGCGGCGCAGGGATGCATGCAGCATGGCATTTTCCAAAGTTTTACCTAAGTATAACTATGCAGATGGAGAACACCAAGCCGGTCTAGCCATCCACCGGATGCAAGGGCGTCTCCAGCGTCCGCTGATAGAACGCCAGGTCGAGCCAGCGGCCGAACTTGAAGGCGGCCTGGCGGATCGTGCCCGCGTGCTCAAAGCCATGGCGCTTGTGCAGTGCAATGCTGGCTGCGTTGGTGGCGTCGATCGCGCCGACCAGGGTGTGCAGGCCTTGCTCGCACGCCTTCGCGGCGATTGCCTCCAGCAGCTGGTGCCCGAGACCTGCGCCGCGGTGGTCCTTTTCAATATAGATCGAATGCTCCACCGTGTATTTGTAGGCAGGCCAGGCGCGAAAGCTGCCATAGCTTGCGAAGCCCAGCAGCTTGCCCCCGGCGTCCTCCACGCCGATGACCGGAAACCCGTGGCTGCGCTTGGTCGCGAACCACGGCCCCATCGTCTCCGGCGCGCGTGGCTTGTAGTCGTACAAAGCGGTCGAGTTGATGATTGCCTCGTTGAAAATGGCAAGTATCGCGCCGGCGTGGCGCTCCTCGGTACATGAGACGAGATGCATGGATCGCTCCTTGGGCAGGTTCGGGGTATTCTATTAAAGTAGTCAAAAATTCTACTTTAAGAGAATTGGAAAGACACCAATGAGCATCAATGCACTCATCGCACGGCGGCTTTTGGCCTTGCGTCAGGAAAAGCAGCTAAGCCTGGTGCAATTGGCGGAGCTGTCGGGAGTCGGCAAAGCCACGATCTCCAAGATCGAGCGCGCCCAAAGCAGCCCCACGGCCACAATTCTTGGAAAACTGGCGGCAGGCCTTGGCGTCTCGCTTGCGCAATTGCTGGTTGAAGAAGGCGGGATTTCCGGAAGGCTTAGAAAACGGCCGGAGCAGCAGGTCTGGCGCGATCCGGAAAAGGGCTTCCAAAGGCGCCAGGTTACCGAGCACGACCTGCGCTCCGGCGTCGAGATGGTCGAGGTCGAACTGCCGCGGTCAACCCAGGTGAGCTACCCGCGATGGAGCGGCAAACCGTACCGGCAGCGCCTTTGGCTGCTCGAAGGCGC
>DATILI010000259.1:0-40229 GCA_035476635.1 Burkholderiaceae bacterium
CAACATCGCGCTGTGCATTGATACCTGTCTGCGCCATCCTGCCTGGCGGCTGAGCCTTCAAACCCACAAGATCAGCGGCATTCGCTAGGACGTCTCACCATGCTGTACACCGTCAGCCAGCGTTTTTTCTTCGACGCGGCGCACACGCTCAAGCGCGATATCGAAGTCGTTGGCAGCCGCCGCGTGCATGGCCACACCTACCATGCCGAGGTCTGGCTCAAGGGCGAGCGCGACCCCATCTCCGGCATGGTGATCGACCTCGGCGTGCTGCGCCGGCGGCTCGACGACGTGCGCCACCAGCTCGACCACCACATGCTCGACGATGTGCCGGGCCTGCATCCGCCAACCTTGGAAAACCTCTGTTTGTTCATTGCCAATGCGCTGTCCGATCTCAAGCCGCAGCTCGCGCGCGTGAAGGTCTGGCGCGAAGCGCTGGGCGATGCCTGTTCGCTGGACCTTTAGCGCCTGCGGCTATACTCCCCCTCGCTCCGGGGTGCGATCGGCCAATCATGGCTGGAATCGCTGAGATGGCCAGACCAAACCCGTGAACTTGAATCGGTTCGTACCGACGTAAGAAGAGCTGCCAGGACTCGCCGCACATCACACGTGCTTGCAACCTGCCACACCTTTCGGAGCACCTGTGTAACCACACGCCGAAAGGAATGGCCCGATGAATGCTCCCGACAAACTCGCGCAACTGCTCTCACTGACGCGCGAGCCCTTCCCCGCTTCGCGCAAGATCCATGTCCCTGGTGAACTGCATCCGCAATTGCGCGTGCCCATGCGCGAAGTTTCGCTGAGCAACGGCGAAGCGGTCACGCTCTACGACACCTCGGGCCCGTATACCGAACCCGCCGCCCAGATCGATGTGCGCCGCGGCCTGCCGGCCCTGCGCAGCCCCTGGATCGAAGCACGCGCCGACACCGAGATCTATGCCGGTCGCAGCCACCAGGCGGTGGACGACGGCACGCGCCATGAAGAGCGCGAAGCCCAGCGCATTGCCGCGCTGCGCGCCGAAGCGGCCGCCCTGCAGCGCCAGCCCCGCCGCGCAAAAGCCGGCGGCAACGTCACGCAGATGCACTACGCCCGGCGCGGCATCGTCACGCCCGAGATGGAATTCGTCGCCATCCGCGAGAACGGCCGGCGCGAATGGGCGGCCGAGTACCTGGGCGACGCCGAACGCGCGCAACGCCTGGCCGGCAACCCGATGGGCGCCACCCTGCCCCGGCTCATCACCCCCGAGTTCGTGCGCGATGAAGTGGCCCGCGGGCGCGCCATCATCCCGGCCAACATCAACCACCCCGAGATCGAGCCGATGGCGATCGGGCGCAACTTCCTGGTCAAGATCAACGCCAACATCGGCAACTCGGCCGTCACGTCGAGCATCGAGGAGGAAGTCGAAAAGCTCGTGTGGGCGATCCGCTGGGGTGCCGACAACGTGATGGACTTGTCGACCGGCAAGAACATCCACACCACACGCGACTGGATCGTGCGCAACAGCCCGGTGCCGATCGGCACGGTACCGATCTACCAGGCGCTGGAAAAAGTCGGCGGCGTGGCCGAAGACCTGACCTGGGAAATTTTCCGCGACACGCTGATCGAGCAAGCCGAGCAGGGCGTGGACTACTTCACCATCCACGCCGGCATCCGCCTGCCCTTCATCCCGATGACGGCGAAGCGCCGCACCGGCATCGTTTCGCGCGGCGGCTCCATCATGGCCAAGTGGTGCATCGCACACCACCGCGAGAGCTTCCTGTACGAGCACTTCGAAGACATCTGCGACATCATGAAGGCCTACGACGTGAGCTTTTCGCTCGGCGATGGCCTGCGCCCCGGCTCGGGCGCGGACGCGAACGACGAAGCCCAGTTCGCCGAGCTGCGCACCCTGGGCGAGTTGACGAAGGTCGCGTGGAAGCATGATGTGCAAACCATGATCGAAGGCCCGGGCCACGTGCCGATGCACATGATCCAGGCCAACATGGACGAGCAGTTGAAGCATTGCCACGAAGCGCCGTTCTACACGCTGGGGCCGCTGACCATCGACATCGCGCCCGGTTACGACCACATCTCGAGCGCCATCGGCGCTGCAATGATCGGCTGGTTCGGCACCGCCATGCTGTGCTACGTGACGCCCAAGGAGCACCTGGGCCTGCCCGACCGCGACGATGTCAAGCAAGGCATCATTGCCTACAAGATTGCGGCGCATGCGGCCGACGTGGCCAAGGGCCACCCGGCTTCGCGCGCACGCGACGAAGCCCTCTCGAAGGCGCGCTTCGAATTCCGCTGGCACGACCAGTTCAACCTCTCGCTCGACCCGGACACGGCGCGCGACTTCCACGACGAGACCCTGCCTGCGGACGGCGCCAAGGTCGCGCATTTCTGTTCGATGTGCGGGCCCAAGTTCTGCTCGATGAAGATCACGCAGGAGGTGCGCGAATATGCCGCTTCGCAGGAAGGCGTGGCGAGGGATGAAATCGCGGCCGGCATGGCCGCGAAAAGCGCCGAATTCCGCGCGGCCGGCAGCGAAATCTACATCCCCATCCAGAAGAGCTGAAGATGCGAGTTGGCATCGCGGGCGCGGGCCTGCTCGGGCGCCTGCTGGCGTTCGAGCTGGCGCGCGCGGGGCATGCGGTGGAGGTGTTCGATCCGGCGCCTGGTGCCGATGCACGTGTCGCGGCGGGCTGGACCGCCGCGGGCATGCTGAGCCCGGTGGCGGAGTTGGAGTGCGCTGATGCGCAAGTCTTCGCGCTGGGCCTGCGCTCGCTGGCACTGTGGCCCAAGCTGCTCGCCCAATTGGCGCAGCCAGTGCAGTTCAGCCAGGAAGGCAGCCTGTTGCTGGCGCACCGCGGCGATGAAGGCGCGGCGCTGAGAGTGGTCGATCTGCTGCGCAGGAAAGCACCCGAAGCTTATGCGCCCAATGCCTTGACACCAGCGGCTTTGCGCGCGCTGGAACCCGCAGTGCAGGGGCCGGCCCACGCGTGGCTGCTGCCGTGCGAAGGCAGCGTGCACACGGTGCAAGCGATGTCCGCCCTGGCGTCCGCCCAGGGCGTGGTGTGGCACTGGAACCAGCCGGTCGACCAGGTGGAAGCTGGTGTCTTGCATGTGGGCGGCCAGGCGCTGAAGTTCGACTGGGCCTTCGACGCACGTGGCACCGGCGCGCGGCCGCAGTTGCCGGTGCGCGGCGTACGGGGTGAAATCTTCTGGCTGCACGCACCCGGTGTGGCGCTGCGACGGCCTCTCAGGTTGCTGCACCCACGGCACCGGGTCTACCTTGTGCCGCGCCCGGATGACATCGTAGTGGTTGGCGCCAGCGAGATCGAGAGCGAGGACCGCTCTCCCGTGTCGCTGCGCAGCACGGTGGAATTGCTGGCCGCCGCCCACAGCGTGGTGCCCGAGCTGGCGGAGGCCCGCATCGTCCACAGCGAAGCCAACTTGCGCCCCGCCTTGCCCGACAACCTGCCCAGCATCGAGACAGCGCCGGGCCTGACGCGCATCAACGGCCTGTTCCGCCATGGCTGGTTGATTGCGCCGGCGCTGGTTGAGCAAGCCCTGCTGTGTGGATTGCGGATCGAGCCCGCAATGACAACTCTTTCGGAGAACCCGCAATGAACACGATCGTCCTGAACGGCGCGCCGCACCGCATCGCGCCCAACACCACCTTGGCCGACTTCATCGCTGCCACGGGGCAGCCTGCCGAAGCGCTGGCCACGGCAGTCAACGGCGAGTTCGTGGCGCGCACCGCAAGGCCGCAGCATGTGCTGCACGAAGGCGACGCGGTCTTCACCTTTCAACCGATCACCGGAGGCTAGCCATGACCTTCCCCATCGCCGACACCGAGCTCCAAAGCCGATTCTTCCTCGGCACCGCCGGCTATCCCTCGCCGCAAGTCCTGCAGCAGGCCATCGCCGCATCGGGCACCCAGGTGGTGACCGTGGGACTCAAGCGCCAGCTTGCGCAGGCCGGTGCGCCAAACGACTTCTACGCCTTGATTCGCGAGACCGGCGCGCGCTTGCTGCCGAACACAGCCGGTTGCCGCACGGCACGCGAGGCTGTGGCGCTGGCCCACATGGCGCGCGAGCTGTTCGGCACCCACTGGATCAAGCTCGAAGTGGTGGGCGACGAGTACACCTTGCAGCCTGATCCGTTCGAGCTGGTGCAGGCCGCGACCGAACTCGCGCGCGCGGGCTTCGAGGTGTTTCCGTATTGCACCGACGACCTGGTGACCTGCCAGCGCCTGCTCGACGCGGGTTGCCGCATCCTGATGCCCTGGGGCGCGCCGATCGGTTCGGGCCAGGGCTTGCTGAACCCGCATGCGCTGCGCACCTTGCGCGCACGCCTGCCCGACGTGCCGCTCATCGTCGATGCCGGCATCGGGTCGCCGCGCGATGCGGTGCAGGCGATGGAACTCGGCTTCGATGCGGTGCTGCTCAACTCGGCGGTAGCCCAGGCGCATCAACCGGTAGCCATGGCACGCGCCTTCAGGCTCGGCATCGAAGCGGGGCGGCTCGCATGGGAGGCCGGCATCATGGCCCGGCAAGACATGGCCGTGGCCACCACACAGGTGACCGGGCGGCCCTTCGTCCTCTGAAAAAAATGAAGCAAGCACTCTTTCCCATCGCCTGGACCGTCGCCGGCTCCGACAGCGGCGCCGGCGCCGGCCTGCAAGCCGACCTGCGCGCCTTCGATGCCTTCGGTGTGCATGGCTGCTGCGCCGTCGCCGCGATCACGGCACAGAACTCGGTTGCGGTACAGGCGGTCGAGGCCGTCTCGCACCGCATGCTCGATGCGCAACTGGCCGCCCTGGCCGCGGACTTGCCGCCTGCCGCGATCAAGGCCGGCATGCTGGGCAGCGCCGGCAACCTGCATGCATTGGTGCGCTGGATCGACCGCCTGCGCGAAAGCAGGCCAGGCCTGCCGCTGGTCGTGGACCCGGTGCTGGGCTCGACCACCGGCACCTCGTTTGCGAACGAGGAATTGCTGCAAGCCTACCGGCGCACGCTGCTGCCGCGAACCAGCCTGCTCACGCCCAACCGCCGCGAGGCCGCCGCGCTGCTCGGCCAGGCGCCGCTGCAAAGCCGCGCCGACGTCGAGCAAGCGGCCAAGGCCTTGCTGGAGATGGGGTGCCAGGCCGTCGTGATCACGGGCGGCGACGACGGCGGTGATTCCAGTGAAGACTACGCAGCCACGCCACACGCCAGCGGCTGGTTGACGCTGGCGCGCGTTGCCACGCCGCACCACCACGGTACGGGCTGCGTGTTCGCATCCAGCGCGGCGGCGGCCCTGGCCCTTGGATTTGTCGAGATCGAAGCCATCATCCTCGCCAAGATGGCAACCGCGCAGGCGCTGCGCCATGGCTATGCGGCCGGCCTTGGCGCCGGCCCGGTGCGGCCACGTGCCGGCTTTGGCCTGGATGCCGAAAACCTGCCGCACTTCAGTATTCCTGGCCGGGCGCGGGGCGATGGCTTTGCGGCACTGGCCGATGCTGACCTTGGTCTCTACGCCGTGGTGGACAGCGCGACCTGGGTGCGGCGCGTGCTGGACGGTGGAGTGCGGACGGTGCAGTTGCGCATCAAGAGCGCGGAGCACCCGACTTTGCGCGACGAGTTGCGCGCCAGCATCGCCGCCGCACGCGCGGTGAACGCGCAGCTGTTCATCAACGACCATTGGCAACTCGCCATCGAGGAAGGCGCCTATGGCGTGCATCTGGGGCAGGAAGACCTGGAGACAGCCGACCTTGCCGCGATCGCGCAAGCGGGCTTGCGGCTGGGCATCAGCACCCACGCCTACTGGGAGGTGTGCCGCGCCTTGCGCCTGCAGCCCAGCTATATTGCCTGCGGCCCAATCCATCCCACGCAGGCCAAGGCCATGCCGTGGTTGCCGCAAGGCAACGACAACCTGGCCTACTGGTGCCGCTTGCTGCCGCTACCGGTGGTGGCGATTGCGGGCATGGACATGGAGCGCGCCTTGCAGGCCGCGCAATGCGGCGCGGCCGGTGTGGCGGTGATCAGCGCCATTACCGCCGCGGCAGCGCCCGAGGCTGCGATCATGGACTTGCAGAACGCGATTCGAACGGGCCAGCGGCTTGCGCAACGCCAGCCTGCCGCGCTGCCGCGGCCCACGCTGCTGCGCTAGCAGGCCCCGGCAATCCTTGCTACGCCGCGCCGATATTCGGCACCAGTGCACCGGCCGGTTGCCCGGCGCGCAAGGCGGCGGTGAAGGCCAGCATGCGGTCGATCGGAACGCGGGCGCGCAGGCCGAGGGCCGGGTCGATGTGGATTTCATTCATGCCGGTCTCCAGCACCTGCGCCACGCCCGCCAGGCCGTTCATCGCCATCCAGGGGCAATGCGCGCAGCTCTTGCAGGTGGCGCTGTTGCCGGCGGTCGGCGCTTCGATGAAGGTCTTGCCCGGGTTCAGCTTGCGCAGCTTGTGCAGCATGCCGTTGTCGGTCGCCACGATGAATTCCGTCGCATCGAATTCGCGTGCGGCTTTCAGGATGCCGGAGGTGGATCCCACGGCATCGGCCAGCGCCACCACATCGGCCGGCGCTTCCGGATGCACCAGCACCTTGGCCGCTGGATGTTCCTTCATGAGGGCTTGCAGCTCGAAGGCCTTGAACTCGTCGTGAACGATGCATGCGCCGTTCCAGAACACCATGTCGGCGCCGGTTTCGCGCTGGATGTAGCCACCCAGGTGCTTGTCGGGCGCCCACAAGATCTTGTGGCCCTTGTCCTTGAGCGCGCGCACCACATCCAGTGCGCAGCTGGAAGTCACGAGCCAGTCGGCTCGCGCCTTGACCGCCGCGCTGGTGTTGGCATACACCACGACCGTGCGATCGGGATGCGCATCGCAGAAGGCGCTGAACTCCTCCAGCGGGCAGCCCAGGTCGAGCGAGCAATTGGCGTCCAGCTCGGGCATCAGCACGCGCTTCTCGGGTGACACGATCTTGGCCGTCTCGCCCATGAAGCGCACGCCCGACACCACCAGCGTCTGCGCGGCGTGGTCGCGCCCGAAGCGCGCCATCTCCAGCGAATCGCTAACCAGGCCGCCGGTTTCCTCGGCCAGGTCTTGCAGGTCGGGATGCACGTAGTAATGCGAAATCATCACCGCATTGCGCTCTTTCAGCAGGCGGCGGATCTTGTCCTTGAGCTCGCCGCGTTGCTTCGGGCCCGGTTCGACCGGCACGCGCGCCCAGGCGTGCCTGGTTTCGCAGGCGGGCTGCTCGTATTCCACATCAAACACAACGCTCATCAAAGCTCCTGAAGGCGCATCGAGAAATCGGTGGCCTTGACGTCCTTGGTCAGGCCTCCAATGGAAATGCGGTCCACTCCGGTTTCCGCAAGGGCGCGCAAACCATCCAGCGTGACGCCACCGGAAATTTCCAGGATGGCGCGGCCGGCGTTGAGGCGCACCGCCTCACGCAGTGTGGACAAATCCATGTTGTCCAACAGCACCATGCGCGCACCGGCGCCCAAGGCTTCTTCGAGCTGGGCCAGCGTCTCGACTTCGATTTCCACAAAGCTGGCGTGCGCGGCCGCACTGGCCGCCGCCTTCAGCACCGCCGTGACGCCGCCGGCGGCAGCGATGTGGTTTTCCTTGATCAGTACCGCGTCGTACAGGCCGATGCGGTGGTTGGTGCCGCCACCGGTGCGCACGGCGTACTTCTGCGCCAGGCGCAGGCCCGGCAGCGTTTTGCGCGTGTCCACGATCTGCGCCCGCGTGCCTTGCACGGCTTGCACATAGGTCGCGGTCTTGGTGGCCACGGCGCTCAGCAACTGCAGGAAATTGAGCGCGGTGCGTTCGCCACTGAGCAGTGCGCGGGCTGCGGCCTCCACCTCGAACACCACTTCATCCGCGCGGCAGCGCTGGCCTTCGGCTACGTGCCAGGTCAAGCGGGCGTCCGGCGCCAGCTGCCGCAGCGCCGCCTCCACCCAGGGCGCGCCGCAGATCACGGCGGACTCGCGCGCCAGCACGCGCGCACGCGCACGGCGTTGCGGGTCGACCAGGCCGGCAGTCAGGTCGCCCGCGCCCAGGTCTTCCTGCAGGGCGCGCGCGGCATCGGCACGCGCCAGATCGGCCACCGCCGAGGGGGAAAAATCAAATCCTTGAGGCATGCCCGCAAGCATAGCGGTAAGCGTCGGCGCGATCGCTGGAGAGGCTTCAGGCCTGCTCCGCCACCGGCCCGCGCCCCATGAGTGCCGCCACCGCGTCGGCCGGCTTGAGTCGCCCGTCGAGCAATGCGACGACCGCCTGGGCAATCGGCATTTCAACGCCGAGGCCTTGCGCGCGTTGCTCCACGGTGCGCGCGCAATAGACGCCCTCCGCCACATGGCCCAATGAATCGACGGCCTCTTGCAGGGTCTTGCCTTCGGCCAGCAGAAGGCCGACCTTGCGGTTGCGGCTCAGGTCGCCGGTTGCGGTCAGGACCAGGTCGCCCAGGCCGCTCAGGCCCATGAAGGTTTCGGCATTGGCACCCAGCGCCGTGCCCAGCCGCGTCATTTCGGCCAGCCCGCGCGTGATCAACGCGGCCCGGGCGTTCAGGCCCAGGTTCAGGCCATCGCACAAGCCGGTGGCGATGGCCAGCACGTTCTTCACGGCGCCACCGACCTCGACGCCGACGATGTCCTCGTTGGCATAGACACGCAGCGTGGGGCTGTGAAAGGCTTCGACCAGCGCATCGCGCACCGCGGCGTGCTCACTGGCGGCCACCAGCGCGGTCGGCTGGCCGCGTGCAACTTCCTGGGCAAAGCTTGGTCCGCTGAGTACGCCCGCGCTTAGATTCGGCGCGACTTCTGCGCGTATTTCATGCGCCAGCAGCCCAAAGGAAGATCCGGATACCGAAGCCTCGAAGCCTTTGCAAAGCCAGGCCACGGGAACCAGGCAGTCGCGCAAGCCCGCCAGCAAGCCGCGCAAGCCCGCCATGGGCGTGGCGAGGATGACAAGATCCTGGGCCGCCACCAGCGAACCCAGGGCCTCGACCGGCTCCGCCCGGATGGCAAGCGAGGCCGGCAGCGAAATGCCCGGCAAGTAGCGGGCGTTCTCGCGGGCGGCCAGCAAGGCATTGGCCTGCTGCGCATCGCGCGCCCAGAGCGTGACCCGGTGCCGGTCGGCAGCACTGACAGCCAGCGCAGTACCCCAGGCACCGGCGCCGAGAACGATGATGTTCATAGCGAACTACGCCCCTTGGACCCGGCGCCTGAAAATACCCGTCGGCGATTTATTGCGTGACGAGCGTCGGCGCTTCGCCCTGGGCTTGCGCCTGCTGCTGCTCGTACATGGCCTGGAAGTTGATTTCGGCCAGATGCACGGGCGGGAAGCCAGCGCGCGTGATGATGTCGGAGACATTGCCGCGCAGGTAGGGATAGACGATTTGCGGGCAGGCAATACCCATGATCGGGCCCATCTGCTCGTCCGACAGGTTGCGGATCTCGAAAATGCCGGCCTGTTTCACTTCGACCAGAAACACCGTCTTGTCCGCGATCTTGGTGGTCACCGTGGCCATCACGGTCACTTCAAAGACGCCTTCGGCGACCGGAGTGGCATTCACGCCGAGCTGGATGTCGACCGAGGGCTGCTCTTGCGCCAGCAGGATGGCGGGCGAGTTGGGCTGCTCGAGCGAAGCCTCCTTGAGGTAGACGCGCTGGATCTGGAATACGGGTTCTTGTTGGTCAGCCATAAAGTTCTCTCAGGTCAAAAACGAAAGCTCGGTAAAAACAAAGCCCGCTTTCGGAAAATCCGTAGCGGGCGCGATCAGGATGAGTCAATTATCTCAGTTCGATTGGCGCAGCAGCGGCACCAGCGCGCCGCGACTGTCCAGCGCCATCAGGTCGTCGCAACCGCCTATATGCGTGTCACCGATGAAAATCTGCGGCACGGTGCGCCGGCCGGTGATTTCCATCATTTTCATGCGCTCCGCGGGCTGTAGATCCACTCGGATCTCATCGATCTGATCGACGCCTTTGGACTTGAGGACTTGCTTGGCGCGAATGCAGTACGGGCAGACGGCTGTGGTGTACATCTTGATGGGTGGCATGGAAAGGGAGTCCTGTCAGGCTTTCTCGACGGGCAGGCTGGCTTCTTTCCAGGCCTTGAGCCCGCCGGCCAGCGCCTGGGCCTGGGCGTAGCCGAGCTTCTTGACAGTGGCCAACGCGCGATTGGCGCGTGCGCCGTTGGAGCACACCAGAATCACCGGCAGCGCCTTGTTCTTGACCGCGGTGCCCATTTTTTCTTCGAGCTGGTTCAGCGGCACATTCTTGGCGCCGCCCACATGGCCTTGGGCGTACTCTTCGGCTTCGCTGACGTCGACGACCACGGCCTTTTCGCGGTTGATCAGTTGCACCGCGGCAGCCGTGCTCAGCGCGCCGCCGGTTGCACCCTTCACGAGGGGCCACAGCAGCATGCCGCCGGAGGCGAGCGCGACGGACAGGAGCATCCAGTTGTCGATGATGAATTTCACGGTATTCCTTGGGTTGGCAACCCTCGATTTTAGCTGCCGCATAACAACCCCAGAGGCCGATGGCCTGCCAGCGGGGCGGGTGCGCCCTGCGAGCGTTCTAAAATATTGGGTTTTTGCGCGAAGGCCCTCTCCATGTACAAGCTCGTGCTGATCCGCCATGGCGAATCCACCTGGAACCTCGAAAACCGCTTCACCGGCTGGACCGATGTGGACCTGACCCCCACCGGCGTGGAGCAAGCCAAGAATGCCGGCCGCCTGCTCAAGGCAGAAGGCTATGAGTTCGACCTGGCCTGCACCAGCGTCTTGAAGCGCGCCACCCGCACCCTGTGGCATACGCTGGATGAAATGGACCGGACCTGGCTGCCGGTCGTGCACAGCTGGCGCCTCAATGAGCGCCACTACGGCGCGCTGCAGGGCTTGAACAAGGCCGACATGGCCCGCCAATACGGCGATGAGCAGGTGCTGGTCTGGCGCCGCAGCTATGACACGCCGCCGCCGGCACTGGAGCCCACCGATCCGCGCAGCGAGCGCGGCGACATCCGTTACGCCAAGCTCGCAGCCGAGCAGATTCCCCTGACCGAATGCCTGAAGGACACGGTCGCGCGCGTCATGCCCTACTGGAACGAGTCCATGGCACCGGCGATCAAGGCGGGCAAGCGCATCGTGGTGGCGGCGCATGGCAACTCGATCCGCGCGCTGGTGAAGTACCTGGACGGCATTTCCGACAGCGACATCGTGGGCCTGAACATTCCCAATGGCATTCCCCTGGTCTATGAGCTGGATGCCAACCTCAAACCCATTCGCCACTACTACCTGGGCGATGCCGAGGCCGCGGCCAAAGCGGCAGCGGCAGTCGCATCCCAGGGCAAGGCTTGAGCCTGCCCGGTTTGTAAAGTGCAGGCAAAGAAGCGGGACTATTCCACATATACCCCTATATCCCTCAAACGCAGTGGAACCACCATTCCACGCCGACTTCGAAGGTGTATATTGCCCAACGTATAGGTGGCAAGGTGTTTTAGGCGTTTTAGGTGTTATATGGGTCAGAAACTCAAGATTGCAGGCTGGATTTCGATTGGCGCCTTGGCCGGGGCGCTTACCACGGTGTCGCTGCAGACCGTGGCGCGTGGTTCGCTGGCGCCGTTGCCTCTTGAAGAACTGCAGCAGCTCGCTGCGGTTTTCGGCATGGTCAAGAGTGACTACGTAGAGCCTGTCGACGAGAAGAAACTCATCACCGACGCCATTTCGGGCATGGTCGCAAGCCTCGATCCGCATTCACAGTATTTCGACAAGAAGTCATTCCGGGAATTCCGCGAGGGCACGAGCGGCAGGTTCGTCGGTGTGGGCATCGAGATCACCCAGGAAGACGGCCTGGTCAAAGTGGTGTCACCCATTGAAGGCTCGCCCGCCTTCCGCGCCGGCCTCAAGTCAGGCGACCTGATCACCAAGATCGACGAGACCGCCGTCAAGGGCTTGTCGCTCAATGAAGCCGTCAAGCGCATGCGCGGCGAGCCCAACACCAAGGTCAACCTCACGATTTTCCGCAAGGACGAAAGCCGCACCTTCCCGGTCACCATCACGCGCGAAGAAATCCGCACCCAGTCGGTGCGCGGCAAGGTCACCGAGCCGGGCTACGGCTGGATCCGCCTGAGTCAGTTCCAGGATCGCACCGTGGACGACTTCGTGCGCAAGGTCGAAGAAATCTATAAGCAGGAACCCAACCTCAAGGGTTTGGTGCTGGACCTGCGCAATGACCCGGGCGGCCTGCTGGACGCCGCTGTGGCTGTCTCTGCGGCATTCCTGCCCGAGAACGTGAGCGTGGTCTCGACCAATGGCCAGTTGGCCGAAAGCAAATTCATCTACAAGGCCGCGCCCGAGTTCTATCAGCGCCGTGGCGGCGGCGATCCGCTCAAGCGCTTGCCGGCGGCCCTGAAGAATGTTCCGCTGGTGGTGTTGGTCAACGAAGGCTCGGCCTCGGCCAGCGAAATCGTGGCCGGCGCTTTGCAGGACCACAAGCGTGCCACCATCATGGGCAACCAGACCTTCGGCAAGGGCTCGGTGCAAACAGTGCGCCCGCTCGGCCCCGACACCGGCCTCAAGCTCACCACCGCGCGCTACTACACGCCCAGCGGCAAGTCGATCCAGGCCAAGGGCATTGTTCCGGACGTGATGGTCGACGAAAGCGAAGAAGGCAACATCTTCGCCGCACTGCGCACTCGTGAAGCCGACCTTGAGAAGCACCTGAGCAGCGGCCAGGGTGCCGAACAGAAGGATGCGGCCCGCGAGAAAGCCCGTGAAGAAGCACGCAAGAGGCTCGAGGAAGAGGCCAAGAAGCCCGTGGCCGATCGCAAGATGCCCGAGTTCGGGACCGACAAGGACTTCCAGCTGGCCCAGGCCATCAACCAGCTCAAGGGCCGGCCGGTGCTGGTGAGCAAGACGCTGATCGAGCGCAAGGAAGAGAAAAAGGACAACTGACCGGCACTGCGGGTGCCACGCCGGCGCAGGCCGGGGTCCGAAAAGCCAGCCGGCCGGCTGGCTTTTTCTTTTTGGATGCGTTGCCGGGCATTGTTGAAAAATTAGCAATTGCGATTTTTACGACACCGCTCGACAATGGGCATCATGAAGACATTCGACGACATCGAAGTCCGCCGCCCAGCCATCGCCCAGAGCTATCTCGCGCTGCTGGGCGCCCAGCCGGGGCGGCCACTGGCCCTGTTCGCGCCTCGGCGCGTTGGCAAAACCTTCTTCCTCGACCACGACCTGGCACCTGCGGCGCAGAATGCCGGAATGTTGCCCGTGTACGCCGACCTGTGGCTGCACAAGTCAGCCCCGCTGGAAGCGGTGAACCACGCCCTGGAAGAAGCGCTGGACGATTTGCTTGTTCCAGGCAGCACCATCGGGAAGATGGCCAAGACCCAGGTGAAGAAGGTTGGTGTCCTGGGTGCCAGCGTCGAACTGGGAGACGCGCCGCGCCGGCGGCCTTTGCCGGAGTCTTCCGCCCTGCGGCTGGACGCGCTCGTCACCCGACTGGCCAGGCAGCACAAGGGCCAGGTCTTGCTGATGCTCGACGAGGTCCAGGCCCTCGGCGAAGCGCCGGATGGTGTTTCCATGATTGCGAGCTTGCGGGCCGTGCTGCACAAGCGGCGCGAGGATATCTGCGCCGTCTTTACCGGTTCCTCGCAGGAAGGACTGGCCCGGCTCATGAATACCGTCGGGGCACCGATGTACCAGTTTGCACAGATCATCGATTTTCCCTTTCTTGGCGAAGAGTTCCTGCGGCTGCTCGCGGAACATTTCACAAAGGTTCATCCGGGCAAAAAGATTGAACTGGATGCACTGCGCGATGGGTTCCAGCACATCGGCTTCAAGCCGGCTCTGATGCGCGACGTGGTCAAGGCAATGTCAGCGGAGGGCATCGTCGATGTCAGGCGCGGGATCGAAAACTATATGGCCAGCGGCCATCAGGTCGCCATCTGGCGGGCGCTCCTGAACTCGGTCGATGCATTCGAACAAGGCGTGCTGGTCGCCGTGGCCAATGGCCGGCCTCCATTGAGCCAGGCCACGTTGAAGCTTCTGGCAGCGATCCCGGGCTCGAAGCCGACCATCTCCAAAGTCAGGTCGTCCATCGAAAAGTTGAAACGCAGTGGCCTGCTGGCGAAGACCGCGGCGGGCACGACGATTGAAGACCCTCTGTTCGCGGAGTTCCTGCAGAAACGCGGAGCCAATTCCTTTCCCGCCACAATCCCACCATGACCGACGACCAGCTTCTGCGCTACTCGCGCCACATCCTGCTCAACGAGATCGGCATTGAAGGCCAGGAGCGCATTCTGAATGCGCACGCGCTGGTGATCGGCGCGGGTGGGCTGGGCTCGCCGGTGGCGTTGTACCTCGCGGGCGCGGGGGTAGGAACCATCACCGTGGTCGACCATGACAGCGTGGACCTGACCAACTTGCAGCGGCAGATCGCCCACGCCATGGACCGCGTCGGCAAGCCCAAGGCCGAATCTGCACAGGCCGCCATGGCCGCGATCAACCCCGAGGTACGGATCGTCCCGCGCATCGCGCGTGCCGATGCGGACTTGCTGGATGCGCTGGTGCCGCAGGCCGATGTGGTGCTGGACTGCTGCGACAACTTCGCCACACGCCATGCCATCAATGCAGCCTGCATGCGCCACGGCAAGCCACTGGTGTCCGGTGCGGCGATCCGGTTCGACGGCCAGGTCTCGGTCTACGATCCGCGCGACGACGCGTCGCCGTGCTACGCCTGCGTCTTTCCGCCCGATACCAGCTTTGAAGAAACGCGTTGCGCCACCCTGGGCGTGCTGGCGCCGTTGGTCGGCATCATCGGCAGCCTGCAAGCGGCCGAGGCGCTCAAGCTTCTCAGCGGCGCAGGGCGTTTGCTCACCGGCCGCCTGCTGATGCTCGATGGCCTGTCGATGGAGTGGAACGAACTGCGGGTGCCGCGCAACCCGCTTTGCACGGTCTGTGCCACGCGCGCAGGCTAGCCCGGGCTAGGGCGCCGCGCCGCACGACCCGTGCCGCTGGCGAAATTCGCGTGGCCGCAGCGCCTGCGCATCGGCAAACAGGCCACGCCGCGCGCGCCGCGCCTGCGACTCCTGTGATGCATAAGGGCCTGCACTACGGCGATAGCGGTAGGACCAGGCGTGGCCGTGCGCCACCATCCAGCCGCCCACGTCTTCGCCTTGCAGGCTGAGCCTGGCCAGGGCACGCTCGTAATCGTCGATACCGCGCGTCATTACGCGAACCGGCCGGTGCAACACGCGCTGCGCCAAGGCCTTGGCAGACGCTTCGCCGTGACGCTGGCAGATTTCTGGCGCATCGATTCCGTCCAACCGGATCTTGCGCGGCGCGCCACCGCGGGGCGGACGCACCCAGAGCGTGTCGCCATCGCTCACATGCGTGACGACGCCGGTCCACGCGGCTTCGGCATGCGATGGTCCGGCCGTACAAAAACCATGGAACCCGAACGCCACCAAAAAGAACGCCAGCAGGCGACGAACACTCATGCAGCCACCACCGCGCTGGCCAGCGCCCAGATAAACAGCGCCAGCAGCGCAGCCCAGATCAGGCCCACCAGCAGCAGGCCCCAGACCATCTTGGGCAGCTTGCCGCGAAAGGCCTCCGCGCGCTGCTGCATCTCAGCCCAGAGCGCGGGCGGCACCAGCTTGACGGCCAGGGTCACACCGAGCGGAATCAGGATCAGGTCGTCGAGCAGGCCCAGGATCGGGATGAAGTCAGGGATCAGGTCGATCGGGCTTAGCGCATAAGCCACGACCAGACCGGCCACCACCTTGGCCGCCAGCGGTGTGCGCGGGTCCTTGAGCAACAGCCACAGGGCCGTGAGATACCGAAACAGCGCCGCCTTGTTGGCCGCGCCCAGCAATTTTCCCCACTTGATCATGAGTTCGCTTTCGCCATGTCTTTTTCCATGTCCTTGAGGATACGGTCCAGCCGCGCCGATAGCTGCTCGGTGGTGAGCTGTTCGCGAAAGCGCTCCACCATCAACGGCAGGCTCAAGGGGCTGGGGTGCTTGAGCACGACAAAATCCAGGCTTTTCTCCTCGATGCCACGCAAGGTGGCGGTCAGCCGCGCAATCTCGAGTTCCTGGCTCAACACTTCGCGTTCGGCCTGGGCCAGCAGCAAGTTGGCTTGATCGTACTTGCGAAACACTTCAAAAAACAGGCTGCTGGAGGCCTGCACCTGCCGCGTCGTCTTGGGCGCACCTGGGTAGCCGGTGAACACCAGGCCGGCCACGCGTGCGATCTCGCGAAAGCGGCGTTGTGCCAGCTCCGAGGAATTGAGCGAGGCCAGCACATCGTCCAGCAAGTCGTGCGTGCCAAACACCGTCTTGTCGCGCACGGTCGTGATGTCAAACGCCTGCGCGCTCAGGAGTTCAAAACCGTAGTCGTTCACCGAAATGCTGAAGGTGTTGGGCTGATGCCTGGACAGCCGCCAAGCCAGCAGGCTGGCCAGGCCCAGGTGCACATGGCGCCCGGCAAACGGGTGGATGTACAGGTGCTGGCCTTCGCGCGATTGGTATTGCTCGACCAGCAGGGTCCGGGGCGTGGGCAGATGCGAGAGCTGCATCTGCGTCTCAAGCATCGGCCGCGCGGCCTGGAGTTCGGGTTCGACGAAATTGCCAAGCGCTGCGCTTTGCATCATCTGCAGCACCGCTTCGCCCAGTTCCGTGGACAAGGGCATCTTGCTGCCGGCCCAGCTTGGCACAGTGCCGCTCTTTTTCTTTTCCGGCTTTTTCACGTAAGCCGCCATGTCGTGCACGCGGATGAATTCGAGCAACCGGCCCGCAAAGAAAAAACAGTCTCCCTTGCGCAGCCGCGCGATGAAGCCCTCTTCCATATTGCCGATCTTCACGCCGCTTTGGTATTTCACCTGGATCGAAGATTCGCTCACGATCGTGCCGATCGACAGGCGATGGCGCCGCGCGATGGACCGGTCCGGCACGCGGTAGATGCCCGCCTCATCGCGCTGGATGCGGTGGTAGTCGGGGTAGGCCGTGAGGCTCTCGCCGCCACGCTCGCAAAAGGCCAGCGCCCAGTCGAACTCGGCGCGCGCAAGATCGCGGTAGGCCCAGGCGCCGCGCACCTCTTCGAACAGCTCGTTCGCCGTGAAACCGCCGCCCAGGGCCACCGTGACGATGTGCTGCACCAGCACGTCCAGCGGTTTGGCGGGAGACTCGCGCTTTTCGATCCGACCCGCCTCTGCGGCGCGGCGCGCGGCCGCGGCCTCGACCAGTTCCATGGTGTTGGTCGGCACCAGGGTCACCCGGCTGGCACGGCCCGGCGCGTGGCCGCTGCGCCCGGCCCGCTGCAGCAGCCGCGCGACGCCCTTGGCCGAGCCGATCTGCAGCACCCGCTCTACCGGCAAGAAGTCCACGCCCAAGTCCAATGAAGAAGTGGCGACGACGGCGCGCAGTGTGCCCTGCTTCAGCCCGCCTTCCACCCACGCGCGCACCTCCTTGTCCAGGCTGCCATGGTGCAGCGCGATCTCGCCGGCCCATTCGGGCTTGGTCTGCAGCAGTAGCTGGTACCAGATCTCGGCCTGCGAGCGCACATTGGTGAACACCAGCGTCGTGCCGGACTTCGCGATCTCGTCGACCACAGGTTGCTGCATGCCGCGGCCCAGGTGCCCGGCCCAGGTGTACTTGCCGGGGTCGGGCGGGATCAGGGTGTCGATGACGAGCGACTTGTCGATGCGCCCACGCACCAGGGCGGGCTCTGGCGCAGCACCCGGATGGCAAAGCGTGGCCATTGCCTCTTCCAGATTTCCCAGCGTCGCGCTCAGGCCCCAGACCACCAGGCGCGGGTTGAACCGCGTCAGCCGCGCCAGAGCCAGTTGCAATTGCACGCCGCGCTTGCTGCCGATCAGTTCGTGCCATTCGTCGCTGACCACATAGGCCACGCTCTCCAACTCTTCGCGCGCCTTGTCGCGTGCGAGCATGAGGCTCAGCGATTCCGGTGTCGTCACCAGCACCGTCGGCCAGCGCCGGTCCTGGCGCGCGCGTTCGGCCGAAGTGGTGTCCCCGGTACGCAGGCCAATGGTCCAGCTCGGCGCGAGTTCGCAAAGCGGCCCGGCCAGCGCGCGCAACGTGTCGGCGGCGAGCGCGCGCATCGGCGTGATCCAGACGAGGCGCAGCGGTTCGGCGCTGCGCCCCGGCGGGTGCGCCTTCAGCAACGCCTCCAGCATGCCCAGCCATACGGCGTAGGTCTTGCCCGAACCCGTAGTCGCGTGCAGCAGGCCGCTGCGGCCTTGTGCCAATGCCACCCAGACTTCGCGCTGGAAGGCAAAGGGCTGCCAACTGCGCCTGGCCAGCCAGCGTTGCGCGATCGGCACCGCCTTGGCCTTGATCGCCACCTTCACCCCATCGCGCGCGGCACGCGGCCACCCCGGCGCCGGTCGGCCTTGGGCAATTCGGCTTGCGCCACCAATTCGTCGGCATGTCGCTGCAAGCGGTCGAGTGCGTCGTCCAATTGCGCGACGCCGGTTTCGGGCAGCACGGCAAGCAACTCCTGGTTGATGCGCACCACCAGCGGAAACAGCGCCTGGACGAGTGCGCGCCCCTCTCCGCTCAGCGTCAACGCCGCCTGGCGCCGATCATCGGGACGTGGTTCGCGCAGCAGCAGCTTTTTGTCGACCAGCGAGGTGATGGCCTTGGAGGTGCGGGCGCGGTCCAGCTGGGCGCGCTCGGCGAGTTGCGAAGACAGCAGGCCCTCGTCTTGCGCCAGCAAGGCAAGAATGCGCCATTCGCGCCGCGTGATGCCAAAGCGCCCCTCGCACAGGCGGATCACCATGCTGCCCGCCACACCCAGCAGCCGGCTCAGCCGGTACAGCAAAAGATCATCGAGCGCGGCCGGTCGGCTCAAACGCGGGATAGCAGGCATCAGGGTTAACGCGAGGGATGATTGATTAGAACAATCAATTGTCCGGGGATTACAGTGGCCTGGCAAACCTGCTTCATCTTCTTGCTTCAGGAGAGATTCCCCATGCTCCATCTAGTCCGCCCGTGGATAGCCCTGGCCTTCGCCATCTCCGCCTTTTGCGTGCAGGCGCAGCCGCTGGACAGCCCCTTGCGCATCGTCGTGGGCTACGCGCCAGGCGGGTCGAGCGACCGGGTCGCGCGCATCGTCGGCGAAAAATTGCAGGCCAGGCTCGGCGTGCCCGTCGTGGTGGACAACAAAACCGGTGCCGGCGGCCGGCTGGCGGCTCAACAAGTCAAGGCCACACCCGCAGGCCAGAACGTGCTGATGCTGGCCAACCCGGCCGTGATGGTGGTGGCGCCCCTGGTGTTCAAGGACAACGGCTACGACGCCGAGCGCGACTTCATTGCGGTCTCGCATGTGAACAACTATGAGTTCGCGCTCGCGGTGGCCGCCGCCGTGCCGGTGCGCGAGCTGTCGCACCTGTTGGCGTGGCTGAAGGCCAACCCCGAGAAAGCCAACTTCGGCGTTCCGGCCACCGGCAGCCTGCCGCATTTCTTCGGTCTGATGACAGGTGAGAAGGCCAGGGTCCAGGCCCAGATCGTGGGCTACCGCGGCTCCGCGCCGCTGCTGACCGACCTGATCGGTGGCCAGGTGGCGGTCGCGTTCGACAGCTTCGACGCCGTGTTGCCGCAGCACGAGGCCGGCAAGATCCGCATCCTGGCGATTTCCAGCGACAAGCGATCGCCGCACGCGCCGAGCATCCCCACCTTCAAGGAGGCCGGGCTGGACCTCGTCGCGACGGGCTGGAATACTTTCTTCGCACCGTCCACCATGCCCAAGGACAAAGTCGAGCGCCTGGCAGCAGCCATCCGCGACGTCATGCTCGACCCCGACACGCAGCGCAAATTCACCGATGCCAAGATGGGCCCGGTGGCCAGCACGCAGGCGCAGACGGATGCCATGCTCAAGTCATTTCGTGCGCAATGGGCGCCGGTGGTGCGCAAGTCGGGCTACCAGCCTTGACCTCATCATGACCACACAACGCCCCAACATCATCTTCATCGTTGCCGACGACCTGGGCTTTGCCGATCTGGGCTGCTATGGCGGCCGCGTACCGGTGTCGCCCGTGCTCGACGGCCTGGCCGCCAACGGCTGCCGGTTCACCCAGGGCTATGCCAATTCGCCGGTGTGCTCGCCCACGCGTTTTGCGCTGATGACCGCGCGCTACCAGTACCGGCTGCGCGGCGCGGCCGAGGAACCGATCAACAGCAAGAGCCGCGGCAGCACTACGCTGGGCTTGCCGCCGGAGCACCCCACCCTGCCTTCGCTGCTGAAGGCCGGCGGCTACCGCACTGCGCTGATCGGCAAGTGGCACCTGGGCTACCCGCCAGCCTTCGGACCGCTGCGCTCGGGCTACGAAGAGTTCTTCGGTCCGATGTCCGGCGGGGTGGACTATTTCACGCACTGCGATTCGCGCGGCACGCACGACCTGTGGCTGGGCGAAGAAGAGCACAAGGAAGAAGGCTACCTGACCGACCTGATCTCCAGGCGCGCCGTGGACTACGTGCAGCGCATGGCGCCCGGTGCGAAGAACGACGCTCCCTTTTTCCTGAGCCTGCACTACACCGCGCCGCACTGGCCCTGGGAAACGCGCGACGACGAAGCGCTGGCCCAGGAGGTCAAGGACAACCTCTTTCACCTGCACGGCGGCAACATCCATACGTACCGCCGCATGATCCAGCAGATGGACGAAGGCATCGGCTGGCTGATGGAGGCGCTGGCCGCCCACGGCCTGGCCGAGAACACGCTGGTGGTGTTCACCAGCGACAACGGCGGCGAGCGCTTCTCCGACAACTGGCCGCTGGTGGGCGGCAAGATGGACCTGACCGAAGGCGGCATTCGCGTGCCCTGGATCGCGCATTGGCCCGCCCGGGTCGTCAAAGGCGGCGTGAGCGAGCAGCACTGCATGACCATGGACTGGTCGGCCACCATGCTGGACGCCGCCGGCGTGAAGGCCGATGCGAACTATCCGCTGGATGGCGTCTCGCTGATGCCGGTGCTGCGCGACGTTACGCACCGGTTTGCCCGGCCGCTGCACTGGCGCATGAACCACCGAGGTCAGCGCGCCCTGCGTGACGGCGACTGGAAATACCTGCAGGTGGACGGCAACGACTACCTGTTCAACATCCCGGCCGACGAGCGCGAGCGCGCCAACCGCGCAATGCAGGAGCCCGCGCGGCTGCAAGCCATGCGGGCCGCCTGGGCAACCTGGGAGGCGACCATGCCGCCGATTCCCCCGGACGCGACAGTCAGCCTGGGTTATTCAGCCAAGGACATGCCGCAACGCTAGCATTGGGGCATGTTTAGCAAGACCGACCTGAAGCGCTGGTTCCCGTTCCTCCAATGGCCGCGGCCGAACGCGGCGCTGCTGCGCGGCGAGATCGCCGCCGGCATCACCGTGGCGCTGGTGATGGTGCCGCAGTCAGTGGCCTACGCGGGCCTGGCCGGCATGCCCTTGATCACCGGCCTCTACGCAGCCCTGCTGCCGGCCCTGGTGGCGGTGCTCTTCAGCGGCTCGACGCGCCTGAGCGTCGGCCCCTCCGCGTTGAGTTGCCTGTTGGTGGGCGCCTCGCTGAGCGGGCTTGCCGAACCGGGCAGCGCGCAATGGGTCTCGCTTGCGGTGTGGCTGGCCATACTCACCGGGCTGGTGCAGTTCACCCTGGGAGCGGGCACCTACGGCTGGGTGCTCAACCTCGTGAGCTCGCCAGTGCTGACCGCGTTTTCGCAAGCAGCGGCGCTCTTGATCATCGCCTCGCAGCTGCCGGCCCTGATCGGCCTGAACGGGCCCCTCACAAGTTTGCTGAACGCGCCGCCGCTGGATCTGGCGGCGCTGGCGTTCGGCGTGGGAAGCGTAGGTGCCTTGGTACTGGGCAAGCGCTATCTGCCGCGCGTGCCGATGGTGATGCTGGTGGTGGCGGGTTCGGCACTCATCGCCAAGTTCACCGGCTATTCCGTGCAAGGCGCCATCATCGGTCCCCTGCCCGCAGGCCTGCCGTCGCCCTATTGGCCCGGCTTGCCGACCTGGGATACTTTCGGCGCCCTGGTCGCGCCGGCCTTGGTGCTTGCGCTCGTGACGTCACTGGAGACCGCGGCCAGCGCCAAGATCGAAGCGCAGCATGACGGCAAGCGCTGGAACGACAACCAGGACCTGATCGGCCAGGGCCTGGGCAAACTCGTGTCGGCCTTCAGCGGCAGCTTTGCTACCAGCACTTCGTTCTCGCGCTCGGCCATCACCTTGTATGCGGGTGCCCGGACTGGCTGGTCAACGATTGCCGCCACCTTCTTCGTGGTGCTGACCTTGCTGTTCCTGACGCCCGCGCTTTACCACGTGCCGCGCGCCGTGCTGTCGGCCGTGGTCGTGGCCGCGGTGGCCGGCCTGCTGAAGCCGCGCGCGCTGCTCAATCTCTGGCAGGTCAACCGGGTGGAGGCCGTCACCGCCTTGGTGACGTTCGGGGTGACCCTGCTCACGGCGCCGCGCATCTACTGGGGCGTGCTCACCGGCGTGCTGATGAGCTTGTCGCACTTTCTGCACCATCGGCTGCACCCCCGCATCATCGAAGTCGGCCTGCACCCGGACGGCAGCCTGCGTGACCGCCATCTCTGGCACTTGCCGCCGCTGGCACCGAATCTCTACGCCCTGCGCATGGACGCCGAACTGGATTTCGCCTCAGCCAGCGGATTCGAACGCGCCATCGTCGAGCACCTCGCGGCGCATCCCCAGATTCGCGATGTCTGCCTGTTCGCGCAGCCCATCAACCGGATTGATGCCACCGGCGTGGAAATTTTCGACCAGGTACGCCGCCTGCTGGCTGCGCGCGACATCACACTGCACATCAGCGGCATCAAGCTCCCGGTCGAAAAGGTCTTGCAGCGCGCTGGCGCGTTTGGCCCCAGCCCGCTGCTGCGCACCTACCGCACCGATACCGAAGCCCTGGGTGTGCTGCAGGCGCCACAGGGGGCTTGCGATGCGGCGCAATCAAGGCCGGCGCCCGCGTAAACCATATGGTGCGGCGAGTCGTTACTGTTACACTTTGATCACTTGAAGCCCGCATACCCCGTGTCCTCAAAGGCAGTTCCTGCTCCTGTTGATCTGCGCGATTTGCGTCTGGACATGGCCCGTTCGTTGCTGGAACAAGCCGGCCCGCTGGGGCTTCCCCCGCTCACCGATACACCCGCCGGCTATCTGCAAAGCATGATCGACGGCCTGTGCGAGCTGTCGCTCAAGGACCCCTTGACAGGCTTGGCCAACCGGCGTCACTTCGGTTCGGTGCTGGAGCGCGAAATCGACCGGGTAGCGCGATCGGGCGAGGCCGCCTTGCTGCTGATGCTGGACATCGACCACTTCAAAAGCGTCAACGACACCTACGGCCATTCGGCGGGCGACCAGGTCTTGCGCGCGGTTGCCCAGGCCCTGGCCGCTTGCGTGCGCCCCATGGACACGCTGGCGCGCTACGGCGGCGAGGAATTCGCGGTAGTGCTACCCTGCTGCCAGGCTGCCTTCGGCCATGCGGTGGCCGAACGCATCCGCAAGACCGTGGAGGCCACGCCGATCCGGGTAGCCCCTTCGGTGGACATTCATGTGACCATCAGCATCGGCGGTGCCTTTGCAATGGAGTGGATCCGCTCGACCACCCTGCTCTGGACCGACCGCGCGGACCACCAGCTGTACTGCGCAAAATCCGAGGGCCGCAACCGGGTCTGCATGGAGCGCCAAGCCGAGAGCACCGTGACACCTGAAGAAAAAAATCTGTTGTTCGGCCATCTCGCCGCCGGCAGTTCGGGCTGGGCCGACTTGACCCCCAGCGATACAACAGACAGCGCTATTTAAGGTACCGTGATGAGCGACGCGCTGACGACTCCACCCACCTTGCCCGTAACAGGTGCCAAGGTATTGGCCATTACCAGCGGCAAAGGCGGCGTGGGCAAGACTTTTGTCTCTGCCAACCTGGCGACCGCGCTGACCCGGCGCGGCCACCGCGTCCTGGTGCTTGACGCCGACCTGGGCCTTGCCAATCTCGATGTGGTGCTGAACCTGCACCCCAAGATCACGCTGCACGACGTGTTCACCGGCAAGTCCAAGCTCGAGGATGCGATCCTGCAGGCACCCGGCGGCTTCTCGGTGCTGCTGGCCGGCTCTGGCATGGTCGAATATTCGCGGCTGACGCCAGAGGTGCGCGAGGAATTCCTGCGCGTGATCCATAGCCTGATCCCACGTTACGACGTGGTGCTGCTGGACACCGGTGCCGGCATTTCCGACGTGGTGCTGTTCGCGATTTCGCTGGCATCCGAGGTGTTGGTCGTGGCCACGCCGGAGCCGACCTCCCTGACCGATGCCTACGCCGCAATCAAGGTGCTGGCCATGCAGCAGAAGCGCCAGCATGTGCGAATGATCATCAACCAGACCGCGCGCCCTGGCGACGGCCGTGCCATCACCAGCCAGTTGCAGCAGGTGCTCGACCGCTTCGTCACCACCGACAGCGGCCGGCCGCTGCGCCTGATGCACCTGGGCGACATTCCGGTCGATCCCGCCGTGCGCCTGGCCGTCATGCGCCGCCAGCTGCTGCTGGTGAGCACACCGAACTGCCCCGCCGCCCTGGCCGTTGCCCAACTGGCCAACAAACTCGACGAGACCCTGATCGCACCGAGGTAGATACCTCCGGCTTCGGGCGGCCCTACAGGCCAGCGCGGCTCAAATGCGATAGAGTCGGGCCGATGATTCAGATTCGGCTCTCTCGCCGCCTGTTCTGGTGATGCATCCAGCCGCAGCGCAGTCTTCGCTGCCCAAGGTCGTCATCAGTGTCCTGAACTGGAATGCCGCGCACGCCACGCTGCGCTGCCTGGATGCCCTTAAACAGCTTCTGCCGTGTTCGGCCGGCTGTGCCAGCGTACAGGTGGTGGTGCTGGACAACGGCTCCAGGGAAGACGATTGGGCGGCGCTTCGGGACGGCGTCGACCCGCGTTGGGTCCTGCTGCTGCGCCAGCAAGAGAACCTCGGATTCGCCGGCGGCCACAACCTGGTGATTCGCCGCGCCATGGCCGATGCCGCGGACTATGCCTGGCTTCTGAACAACGATGCCGTCGTTTCGCCCGACACCTTGAGCAAGCTCCTGCAGCGCATGGCCGCCGACGCCGCATGCGGCGCGGTGTCCCCTGTCATCTTTGCGTCGCACGACGAAACCCTGGTCGATTTCTGCGGCGCCATGCACGACTGGCGCCGACTCGAATCCGTCCGCCCGGGCACGCCCGAGCATGCCGCGTCATTGCAATCGAGTTTTCCACAGGACATGTGGGTCCACGGAACGGCCGTCCTCTATCGGCTGAGCTCGCTGGCCGAGGCCGGCGTATTCGACGAGGGCATGTTCGCGTACTACGAGGACGACGACCTGGGTGTGCGCCTGTCCAGCCTCGGCTGGTCCAGCCAGGTCGTCTTCGACACGGTCATCCGCCACGACCGAAGCGCTGCCCTCCTCGATGAGCGGCCTTCGCACTTTTTCTATTTGATGGCGCGCAACGGTTTCCGGTTCTGGCTGCGGCACACCGCGCGGCCGCACCGCAGGCTGATCCGGCTGCGGCTGCTCAGCCGATCGCTGCTGATCGCCGCCAAGCTCAGGGAACGCGGTTTTCCGGAGAAATGCAACGCCTGCCTGCTGGGTGCATGGGACGGCCTGCGCGGAAGATCGGGACCGCCCCGGTTGGCGGAACAAGCCCCCCGTTGGCTTGTCCTCGCTTCCTTCTTTTTTCCGTACCGCCTGCAGAAGCTTCTGGGCTAGGCCCTAACATCCATTCTCGCGAAAGGGAGCACACATGCCGGGCAGTTCCTACGAAGAAAAGCCGGACTTCTACTTCAATCGCGAACGCGGTGAAATGCTGCCGTTCGTGCCTGGTACCGCCTGCCGGATCCTGGAAATAGGCTGCGGCGAAGGGTTGTTTGCGGCCGCGCTCAAGCGGCAACGCCCAGTGGAGATCATCGGCATCGAGCCCTTTGCCGAGGCCGCACGAGAAGCCGCCACCCGCATCGACCAGGTGCATTGCGTCGAGATCGAGCAAGGCTTGGCCAAACTTCACGGCGAGGCATTCGACTGCGTGGTCTGCAACGACGTGCTGGAGCACCTCGTGGACCCTTGGGAGGTGCTGCGCAAGCTGCGCGCTCTGCTTCGTCCGGGTGGCACCGTGGTCGCGTCCATTCCCAACGTTCGCTACATGCCGGTACTCAAGAGCCTGGTGCTGCAAGGTGGATGGGAGTACCAGGACGCGGGCGTGCTGGACCGCACACACCTGCGATTTTTCACGCAAAGCGGAATTCGCGCGCTGTTTTCCCAGTCGGGATACCGGGTCAACGCCCTCCAGGGCATCAACGGCATCCGCTTTCCCTGGAAGTTCGGCTTGCTGAACCGGCTGACCCTGGGCGCATTGGATGACACCCGGTACGTTCAGTTCGCCTGCGTTGCCGAAGCGCTCCCCGAACCAGAGGGGAAATGAATGGCAGGCGATGCGAACTGCCGGTTGCTCTCCGTGGTCTTGCCGCAGTTCCATCCCATCCCTGAAAACGACCAATGGTGGGGAAAGGGCTTCACCGAGTGGACCAATGTGGCCCGGGCGCGCCCCCTGTTCAAAGGCCACTACCAGCCGCACCTGCCTTCCGAGCTGGGCTTCTACGACCTGCGCCTGCCTGAAGCCCGACTGCAACAGGCCGAGCTTGCGCGCGAGCATGGGATCGGTGGCTTTTGCTACTACCACTACTGGTTCAGCGGCCACCGGCTCCTGGGGCGGCCCGTGGATGAGATCGTCCGCAGCGGCACACCGTATTTCCCGTTCTGCCTGTGCTGGGCCAACGAAAGCTGGACACGCTCCTGGGCTGGTGGGGAGAAAGACGTCCTGATCGAACAGCGCTACAGCAGCGAAGACGACCTGGCGCATATTCGCAGCCTGCTGCCGGTATTGGCCGACAAGCGCCATATCCGCATCGACAACAAGCCCCTGTTCATCATCTACCGGGCAACCAACCTGCCCGAGCCCGCCAGAACGTTTGATTGCTGGCGCACCGAAGCACTGCGCGCGGGCCTGGGCGAACTGTGCCTGGCCCAATTCGAAGCCGCAGGGCACACAACCGCTGCCGATCCGCGGTCCATCGGGCTGGACCTCTCGATCGAATTTGCGCCCGACTGGCGTCGCATGGGCGGGCAATACTACGCCACACCGAAGGCGCGCCTGGCCATGGCCCTGGGCATCCTGCCGCGCGCCTATGCGCAGCATCGTGTCTGCGACTACCGGAACCTGGTTGCCAACGCGAATTCCAAGCCACCGCCACCTTATCCGTTCCTGCGCTGCGTGACGCCGGGCTTCGACAACAGCCCAAGGCGGCCACACAACGCGACGATCCTCTTGAACAACACGCCGGAAAACTATGGCGCCTGGCTTGCGCAAATGATCGAGTGGACGTGCCGCAACCACCAGGGCGACCACAGGATCGTCTTCATCAATGCCTGGAACGAATGGGCGGAGGGCAATCACCTGGAGCCGGACACACGCCATGGCCGCGCCTACCTGGAGGCGACACGAAATGCCGCGCGGCGGCCCTCCATGCCTCCACCAGGCGTTCGTTCCTGAGGCCTCAGGCAGGCCGGAAGAGCTCCACCCGGTCGCGCCCGCGCGCCTTGGACAGGTACATGGCATCGTCCGCGCATTTGGCCAGCTGGATTTCATCGCTGGCGTGGTCCGGGTAGATCGCAATGCCGGTGCTCGATGAAATCCGGATCGAGTGGCCCCCGGCCAGCTCAAAAGGCTCGTTGAGCGCGACGCGTACTTTCTCGGCGACCTGCATGGCGTCGCGGTCGTCCCCGATGGCCGGCAGCAGCACCACGAATTCGTCGCCGCCAATGCGCGCCACGGTGTCCGATGCGCGCACACTGTCCTGCATGCGTTTGGCCACGGCCTTGAGCAGCAGGTCGCCGACATGGTGACCCAGTGAGTCGTTGACCGGCTTGAAGCGGTCCAGGTCGATGTACATCAGCGCCATGCGCGTGCTGTGCCGGCGCGCATGGGCAATCGCCTGGCGCAGCCGATCGCCCAGCAGGACGCGGTTGGGCAGGTTGGTCAGGGTGTCGTGCTGCGCCATGTGGGCAATGCGCTGCTCGGCCGCCTTGCGGCCAGTGATGTCGCGGATCACGCCCACGACACCGGGGTAGCCCTTGAAGCTCACGATCTTGGCCGACACGATGCCCACCACCTGCTGCCCGTCCTTGCGCTGCAACAGCACTTCGAGGTTTTCGCACGAGCCTTTGTCCAGCAACTCGTTGAGATAGTGCTCGCGGTCTTGCGGGTCGCTCCACAGGTGCAGGTCCAGCAGGGACTTGCCGATGACGTCGGCGCGCGTATAGCCGGTCAGCGCGGTGAATCCGCCGTTCACGTCGATGATCCGGTTGTCTTCGAGCCAGCTGATCACCACGCCGTCGGGGCTGGCGTCGAAGATCAGTTCGAAATGGTTCTTCGCTTCGCGCAGTTCCTCGGTCATGCTGGTCGCCGTGGCGACCGCGCGCGTGCGCTCGGTCAGGAGCACCCAGGTCAGCAGCGCCAGCAAGGTGCTGAGGCCCAGGCCGCCCAAGGCGATCATCTGCGACTTGTCCTTGGTACCCTGCACGCCAAAACCCGGTTGGAAATGCAAGGCCATGGTCCAGCTGCGGCCGGCCACCACCAGGTATTCGACAATCTCCGGCGGCCCGTCGACACCCACGCCGCGCTTGCCCGCGGAGTCGTACATCAGGGATTTTTCGGACATCTCGACGCCATCGAAAATCCGCACGTCGACGCCGGCCAGGCGCTCGCCATACAAGCTGGCCATCAGGTCGTGCATGCGAAACGGCGCCACCACCCAGCCATTGATGCTGGCACGCCGGTTTGCCACGGTATCGGCCGCCATGCCGGGCCGGTACACCGGCAGGTACATCACAAAGCCCGCGGGCACATCGGCCCCGGTCTCGAGCAGCCGCGTGAGCTTTGCCGTCACGACCGCGCTGCCCGAATCACGGGCCTGGTCCAGCGCCGCGCGGCGCACGGGATCGGCATAGGCATCAAAGCCGTAGGCCCGCTGGTTACGCCGCACCGACGGTTCGAGCTGGACCAGCGGCGCGTAGATCGGGCGTTCGCCCGCGGGCTGAATGACGTAGTCGGGAAAGCCTTCCTTGCGCACGAGCGCCTCGTGCGCCTCCTTTTGCGCGGCGGTCACCAGGGGCAGCGGGCCAACGCCCTCCATGCCGGCAAAGTCAGCACTCAGCTGCAGCGCGTCGACATAGGTCTGGAATTCGTCACGCCCCACTTGCTCCGAGGCGGCGTACAGGCCCTGCACCCCCCGCAGCACCTGTTCGTGGGCGAGCATGCGCTGCTCGATCCGGCTGACGATTTCACGCAAGCTGAACTCGGCGCTGGTGCGCCGGTCCAGCGCGGCATTGTGCTGTTCGTGCCGCCACAGCAGGAAGGTCGCACCCATCGCCGCGGCAAAGACAACGGCCACCAGCAGCCATTGACGTAGCGGGGGGAGGCTCACGCTCAAAAGTTCACCATGGTCTGCGCCAGCTCGCGCGGAAAGTACTTCAGGAAAATGCGCAGCACGGTGCCATCGGCACGCATGGCGTTGACCAGGGCACGCCATTTTTCCTGCTCGACCGGTGAAACCGATCTTCTGGACATGATCAGCCCATGCGGAACCGGGTCGTCGTTGAACTCGATGATCTTCGTCACCTCCTTGATCCGCGCGCTCTCGATCTCGGGATAGTCGAATGGCTCGATGATCATCGCCTGGACACGGTTGCTCAGCAATACGTCGTACAGCGGCTCAAGCCCGGCCGCATAGCTGACCCGCCGCGCCTCCTGCAGCGTGTCGACCATGCGGTTGGCGGTGCGGCTGTAGCGAAAGCTGCGGATCACGCCGAGTTGCAGTTCGGGATTGCGTTCGAAATCCTCCAGGCGTTGCGCATTCGCATCCTTGCGCACCAGCAGGTAGTACTTGTTGGAGAAGTACCAGGCGAATGCCGCGAACCGGTCACGTTCCGGGTTGGCGATGCCCGACAAGCTGAAGTCCAGGGCGCCCGACTCAATCAATTGCCAGATGCGCGCACGCGGCAGCACCGTCACGGTGATCTTGCAGCCGCTGCGCCGGACCAGTTCGTCGGCAAAGTCCCGATCGATGCCCGTGCCCGTCGTGGCCGAGTACAACAGGCCGTGATGGTGCAAGGCCAGGGTCATCGGGCGGGTGCAGTCCGGCCCTTCGGCCGCCGCGCCGGTGCCGGACACAACGGCCAGCAGTGCGGCGATCCACAGCATTCTGAACAGATCAAACATGGGCAAAAGAGGTGGCAAGCGTTTCGGAGTCCTTCACCGGAACGACTATAGCGTGCCAACTATGCACATTCTTTGTGAACTATTCACGCCGTGACGATCCATCCTTCGAGCGGATCCATGGCAGGCGGCAGTCCGTAGCACGGCGCGCCCTGCGCATGCTGACGCTGGGCCCACGCAGCCTGGAGCAGGCACAGCACGGCGTCCAGCGCGTCGCCACTGGCATCGGAAATCAGCGCTTCACGCTGCTGGGACCGCAATCTGAGATGCAGTCCCAGGCGCGTGCGGCCGAGCTCCAGCGCCGTCAACAAGTCCTTGCGCGCGATCAGGCGCTCGGGGGTCTGCTTGGCCCGATCGTCACTCTTGTAGCTTCTGTGTCCCAGGATTTCGCGCGCCAGCATGCCGGGGTAGGCCTCCAGCGCCACGCGCGCCGGGTCACCCGCGTGCAGGCCGGGCAAATGCGCGCCAGCGGCCAGCAGCAAGGGTACGCCCGCGTGCAGCATGTAGGCCACAGGCGGGTTCACCCATTTCATCGAAGGGCTGGAGCCGGCAGGCTTGTCGGTGGCCCGATGCGCGAACTTGGCGCCAGCCGGCCGCGCGTCGCAGAACGCCGCGAACAAACCGCGAATCTGCGGACGGCTCAATGCCGCATAGTGCGCCATGCAATCGCGCCATTGCGCCGGCCAGCCCAGATGCGCCACAAGTTCGCGCGGCAGGCCGAAGGGGAAATCGAAGCCGCCCACCCAGGCCTTGGGTTGCGACAGCCAGGCGCCGAAATCGTCGAGTGAAATCAAGTGCTCCAGGTGCGACAGGAGCATGCGTTCGCCCGACAGCGCAC
Source organism: Burkholderiaceae bacterium (assembly GCA_035476635.1). GTDB lineage: Bacteria > Pseudomonadota > Gammaproteobacteria > Burkholderiales > Burkholderiaceae_C > DATILI01. The sequence goes on from DATILI010000259.1 coordinate 31,140, forward strand.
CAAAGGCCAGGACAATCGGCTTGCGACGGGTTGGGCTGCTTGAGAAATCACAACCCAGCAGCAACGGAGCCGAGGTCAGGGCCACAGCCATTCTGGGCGCCGATAGGCCGTTGAGGGCCGGACTGGCGCCTTTTCAGGCCCGGCCGATGATGGAAGCAGTGGCCATCAGCTCTTCGAGCAGGGCCAGCGACACCTTGCCGGAGACGGCATAGGGGTCAAGCTCCGGTTTCTCGGAGTATTTGAGCAGGATCGAGTGGTTGAGCTTGGACAGGTTGACCTGGCCCATGGTCCAGCCGCCAAAACGGCGCTCGTAGATTTCTTCGTAGTGCAGCAGCGCCACGTCCTTGTGGCGCACATCCTTCTGGATGTGGCCGAAGAGCGCGCTAACCGGCATGCGCCCGCCTTCGATGGCCTGCAGGAAAATACCGGCGCCATAGCACAGGATGCCTGTGATGCCGCAACTCGGGTTGTGCTGGCGCGACTGCGTCAGGATGGCTTCGATCGCGTCGGGACTGGGGTCGACGGCGCGGCTAGCGTAGAGCAGGCGGACCAACATAACAGGCTACCCCTTTCGCGGAATCAGGGCCAGAAACTCGCGGCGCAGGGCGGAATCCTTCAAGAACACGCCGCGCATGACCGAGTTGATCATCTTGCTGTCCATGTCCTTCACGCCGCGCCAGGCCATGCAGTAGTGGCTCGCTTCCATCACGATGGCCAGGCCGTCGGGCTGGGTTTTTTCCATGATCAGGTCGGCCAGTTGCACCACGGCTTCTTCCTGGATCTGCGGGCGGCCCATGACCCATTCGGCCAGCCGCGCATATTTGCTCAGGCCGATCACGTTGGTGTGTTCGTTGGGCATGACGCCGATCCAGATTTTGCCGATGACCGGGCAGAAGTGGTGGCTGCAGGCGCTGCGCACCGTGATCGGGCCGACGATCATCAGCTCATTCAGGTGCTCGGCGTTGGGAAACTCGGTGATCGCGGGCGGGGCAACATAGCGGCCGCGGAACACTTCGTTCAAATACATCTTGGCAACACGCCGCGCGGTGTTGTTGGTGTTGTGATCGCCCGTGGTGTCGATCACCATGCTTTCCAGCACCCCCTTCATCTTGCCCTCGACTTCGTCAAGCAATTTCTCAAGCTCGCCCGGCTGGATGAAGTCGGCGATGTTGTCGTTGGAGTGGAAGCGTTTGCGTGCGGCCTGGATGCGCTCGCGGATCTTGACCGACACCGGCGTGCCAGCCTCGTCGTCGTCGGCTGCGTTCATGGAAGATTGGGCTTTCATCAGCATTCTGAGATGCTAACACTGCACCGATTTGACGTTCTTTGCAAGGTTTTTGCCTATCCTTTCATGTCAGGCGGGCGACAGATGCTATCAATTCAGTAGCGCATCAAGGTCTACCAAGGTGTTCGCCTCATGCAGCGGTTTGTCATGGCGAATGCGCAGCATGCGCGGGAACCGCACGGCAATGCCGCTCTTGTAGCGCGGGCTGCGGTTGATGCCTTCAAAGCCCAGCTCGAACACCAGCGAGGGCCTGACAGGATGGGCTGCACCTTGCCAAAGCTGTAGCACATCAGCACGCTGGCGCGACCGGATCGCGGCCATTTCGCCTAGAGGTATTCCTTGCCATGCAGCATCAGCGCCAGGCGCATGAGGATGAGCGCGACCCGCTCCTTGAAGCGTTCGCCCAGCGACCGGTTTTCGAACTGGGCGGCGTCCATTTGCTGGCCGCCCTCGTGGATGGCCCGCATCAGCCGCTCGCGCAGGTCGGCCGCGAACGCGGCGTCCTCCACCATGACATTCGCCTCGCGCGCCAGCAGCATGCTCAAAGGGTCGAGGTTGGACGAGCCGACTGTCGCCCAGCGCCCGTCTACCACGGCCACCTTGGCGTGCAGGAAGCTTGGCGAGTACTCGTGGATTTCCACACCGGCGCGCAACAGCGCTCCATAGACCGGGCGCGAGGCGTAGTACTGCATGAAATATTCGTACCGGCCCTGCAGCAGCAACAGCACGCGGACACCTCCCTGGGCCGCTTTCTCCAGTGCACGGCGCATTTTGCGGCCGGGCACGAAGTAGGCATTGGCGATGATGATCTCGTGGCGGGCCGTGCTGATGGCTTTGCGGTAGGCGCGCTCGATGCGCGCGCGGTGGCGGATGTTGTCGCGCAGCACCAGGGCGGCGCGCACGAAGTGCGGCCGCTCGGCCCGCTCCAATGGCATCGGGGCGGTCGGCGGCGGTTCCCGGCCCGCCGCGCGAAACGAGTCCACCGCCGCGGACAACTGGCGCTTCTTCAGGCTGCGCACGGCCGCCATGCGCAGCCAGAGCTGCGCCATGGTGTTCTGCGCATCCGCGGCGAGTGGCCCGCAGACGCGCATGGCGAAGTCAAAGCGCGGGGACTTCAGTACGCCGTGGTTGGGGTCGTGAAAATCATCGAGGATGTTGATGCCGCCGCAAAAGGCGACCTGGCCGTCGATCACGCAGAGCTTGCGGTGCAGGCGCCGCCAGCGCCCGGGGATCAAAAGCCCCAAGGTGCTTGAAGGGGCATAGACGCGCCATTGCACGCCGGCCTCGACAAAGCGCTGCTCCCATTGCGCGGGCAATTTGCCGGTGCCCAGGCCGTCGACGATGATCAGCGTGGCCACGCCGCGCCGGGCCGCGCGCATCAGCGCGTGTGCCACATCGGCACCGGAGGCTGTGAAGTCGAAGATGTAGGTCTCCAGCCGCACTTCGTGCTTGGCGCGGTCCATCGCCTTGATCAAGGCATCGAAGAATTCCTGGCTACCCTGCAGCAACGCAATCTGGTGGCCGTCGCGCAAGGGGGGTGCCGCGTGCGACATGGCGCCAACTCAGATCTTGAATTCCGCGATCAGCGGCAGATGGTCGGACATGCGCCACCAGACACGTCCGCGCGGCACCGTCACGCCTGTCGGCTTGAGGCCGCGCGCGTAGACGTAATCCAGCTGAGCCAGCGGCAAGCGCGCGGGATAGGTCGACTGCCGCTCGCCTTCGAAGTCCTTCAGGCGCATGGCATTCATGGCCTGGCGCAGCTTGCCGCCCCAGTCGTTGAAATCACCGCCCACCAGCAGGGCATCGCGGCGCGGCACTTCGCGCTCGACGTATTGCTGCAGTTGCGCCACCTGCCGGGCACGGCTGGCCGGAATCAGCCCCAGGTGCAACACGATGACGTGCACCGGGCGCCCGTGCGCCAGCACGTGCACGTGCAGCAGGCCGCGCTGCTCGAAGCGATGGTCGGACATGTCCTCGTGGCGATGCGAGACCACGGGCCAGCGCGAAAGCACCGCATTGCCGTGCTCTCCGTGCCGCGTGACCGCGTTGGTCTGGTACACCGACTGGTAACCCTCGGGCGCAAGGAATTCGGCCTGCGGCAACTCGGGCCAGCGCGTGAAGTACTGCTCCTCGCGGCGGTGCAGCTTGCGCACCTCCTGCAGGCAGACGATGTCGGCGTCGAGTTGTTCCACCGCCTGGCCCAGGTTGTGGATCTCCAGCCGCCGGGCGGGGCCGAAGCCCTGCACTCCTTTGTGGATGTTGTAGGTGGCGACGCGCAGAACGCTCATTTAGAGCACGTTACCCCAAAAACTGCGGCAACATCAAGATCGCCTCGGCGTTCGACGGCGAAAAGCACTGGTCGGCTGCCTCGCGCCAGGGTAGCCAGCGCCAGGCCGTATGCTCATGCGGATGCAAGGTCACAGAGGTTCCCGCGGGGACTTGCAGGCCGAACAGGTGTTCGGTATTGCGCGTCACGCCAGGAGCGTAGCGGTGCAGCCACTGGGGGTAAATGTCGTAGACGTTTTCCAGCGCCCAGTCGCACAAGTTGTTGGCCAGCGGGCTGCCACTTGCGCAATCGATACCGGTTTCTTCCCGCACTTCGCGCACCGCGGTGTCCCGGAAATCCTCATCCACGCTGTCCTTGCTGCCTGTGACCGATTGCCAATGGCCTGACGTGCCGACGCGCTCGATGAGCAGCACATCCAGCGCCGGGGTGTGGATCACCACCAGCACGGATTCAGGAATCTTGTAGGGCTTGGCCATAAAAAAGGGCGCCGTCGAGGCGCCCTTCAATTCTGCCGCAAGGCCTCGGGAATCAGGCCGCAGTCACGTTGCGCAGCTTGATATGGAGCTCGCGCAGTTGTTTCTCGTCCACGGCGGACGGGGCTTGCGTAAGCAAGTCCTGGGCGCGCTGCGTCTTGGGGAAGGCGATCACGTCGCGGATCGACTCGGCACCGGTCATCAGCGTGACGATGCGGTCCAGGCCGAACGCGAGGCCACCATGCGGGGGGGCCCCGTATTGCAGCGCGTCGAGCAGGAAGCCGAACTTTTCATGCGCATCTTCCGGGCTGATCTTGAGCGCGTCGAACACCTTTTGCTGCACGTCGGCACGATGGATACGGACCGAGCCGCCACCCATCTCCCAGCCGTTGAGCACCATGTCGTAGCCCTTGGAAATGCACTTCTCCGGATCGGTCTCCATCCAGTCCTCATGGCCGTCCTTGGGCGCCGTGAAGGGGTGGTGCACGGCGGTAAAGCGCTGGGCTTCCTCGTCGAACTCGAACATCGGGAAGTCGACCACCCACATCGGGCGCCAGCCCTTCTCGAACAAGCCGTTCTTCTTGCCGAACTCGCTGTGGCCGACCTTGATGCGCAACGCGCCGATGGCGTCGTTGACGATCTTGGCCTTGTCGGCACCGAAGAACAGCAAGTCACCGTCCTGCGCGCCGGTGCGCGTGAGGATGTCGCTGATGGCCTTGTCGTGCAGGTTTTTGACGATGGGAGACTGCAGGCCCGGCCACCGTGAGGGCCCTTCCAGGACCGGGCCTTTGGCAACTTCGTTGACCTTGATCCAGGCCAGGCCCTTGGCGCCGTAGATCTTGACGAACTCGGTGTAGCCGTCGATCTCGCCGCGGCTCATGCCGCTGCCCTCGCGCGCGCCGCCGGGCACGCGCAATGCCACCACGCGGCCGCCCTTCATCGTGGCGGGGGCGGAGAACACCTTGAAGTCCACGTCGGCCATGACGTCGGTCAATTCGGTGAATTCGAGCTTGACGCGCAGGTCGGGCTTGTCCGAGCCATAGCGGTGCATGGCTTCGGAGTACGCCATGACCGGGAATTCACCCAGGTCCACGCCCAGCGTGTTCTTGAATACGGTCTTGATCATGCCCTGGAACATGTCGCGGATTTCTTCCTCGGTCAGGAACGAGGTTTCAATATCGATTTGCGTGAACTCGGGCTGGCGGTCGGCGCGCAGGTCTTCGTCGCGGAAGCACTTGGTGATCTGGTAGTAGCGGTCGTAGCCGGCCACCATCAGCAACTGCTTGAACAGCTGCGGCGACTGCGGCAGCGCGAAGAACATGCCCTCGTGCACGCGGCTGGGCACCAGGTAGTCACGCGCGCCTTCGGGCGTGGACTTGCCCAGCATCGGGGTCTCGATGTCGATGAAGCCGTTGGCGTCCAGGAACTTGCGCACTTCCATGGCCACGCGGTAGCGCAGCATCAGGTTGTTCTGCATGTAGGGGCGGCGCAGGTCGAGCACCCGGTGCGTGAGGCGCGTGGTCTCCGAGAGGTTGTCGTCGTCCAGTTGGAACGGCGGTGTGACCGACGGGTTGAGCACCGTCAGTTCATGGCACAGCACTTCGATCTTGCCGCTTTTCAGGTTTTCGTTGATGGTGCCTTCGGGGCGCGCACGCACCAGGCCCTTGATCTGCACGCAGAACTCGTTGCGCAAGCCTTCGGCGGTCTTGAACATGTCGGCCCGGTCGGGGTCGCACACCACTTGCACATAGCCTTCGCGGTCGCGCAGGTCGACGAAGATGACGCCGCCATGGTCGCGGCGGCGGTTGACCCAGCCGCACAGGGTTACGGTTTGGCCCATCAGGGCATCGGTCACGAGACCGCAATAGTGGGAACGCATAGCCATAGGGAACTTCCAGCTGGATTGTCAGCGTCTTGGGAGACGCAATTAATAGGGGTGTTTGCCGTTGGGCAGTGCCGGAGCAGGAACCACCACACCCATGGACACGATGTATTTGAGCGCTTCGTCCACGCTCATCCTGAGCTCGATGCAATCGGTCTTCCTGAGCATCACGAAGTAGCCGCCGGTCGGATTCGGCGTCGTCGGGACATAGACGCTCAGGTAGTCGCCGGTCAGATGGTTGGCCGCATCGCCGCCGGGAACACCGGTGACGAAGGCGATGGTCCAGACGCCTTCACGCGGCCACTGGATCAGCACCGCCGTGCGAAACGCATTGCCGGTTTCTGAGAACAAGGTGTCCGATACCTGCTTGACGCCGGAATAGATGGAGCGGACGACAGGGATCCGGTGCAACAGCGCGTGCCACCAATTGACCAGCTTGCGTCCGAAGAAATTGCTGGCCGTCGCCCCGACGAGGAGCAGGATGGCCAGTGCCAGCAGGACGCCGAAGCCCGGGATGTGCACTCCGAGCAGTTGGTCGGGATGCCAGTCGCGCGGCAGGATCAAAAGAGTCTTGTCGAGCGAACTGATGATCCACTCGAGCACCCAGACCGTAATGCCCACAGGGACGATCACCAGCAATCCGGCCAACAACCATTTGCGCACGGCAGCCATGGGAATCATTCAGTGGCAGGTGCCGGTGCAGCTTCGGACTTGGACGAAGAAGCCGTGCTGTCTGCCGGCTTCGTGTCGGTCTTGGTCGCGCTGCCGCCATCGGTTTTGGCATCGCTCTTGGAGTCGGTAGCCGGCGCGGAGCTGCCGCCCTTGAAGTCCGTGGCATACCAGCCCGAACCCTTGAGCTGAAAACCCGCGGCCGTGACTTGCTTGGTGAACGCCGACGCGCCGCAAGCGGGGCAATCGGTCAGTGGCGCATCGGAAATTTTCTGCAAAACGTCCTTGCTGTGCCCGCAGGACCCGCATTTATAAGCGTAGATTGGCATGGCTATGAAGGCTTTGGTGAAAGTCGCAAAACCCTCAATTATAGGCCGACGACCAGAACACAAGCCCTATGGCAGGGTGGAATTAAGCGCTGAGCGCTGGGAGGCCCCCTGAAACGGCCGTTCAGGTCGCGCCGGCGAGCTTGTGGTGCGATGCGTGGCTGTTTTTGATGGCCTGGGGTCCCAGCGAACCGACCAGCATGCCCACCAGCGCCGCCAGGACGCCGGCCAGCTGGGCTGGAAATTCAACGCCCGCCGGTGTGGCCAGAAAAAGAATCCAGGTCAGGATGCCCAGAACGATGGAGAAGATCGCACCCTGGGTGCTGGCCTTGCGCCAGTACAGGCCGAACACCAGCGGCACGAAGGCCCCGACCAGCGTGACCTGGTAGGCACCGGAGACGAGTTCATAGATCGAGGTGCCCTGCATGTAGATTGCATAGCCCAGGACGAAGCAGCTGAAGACCAGCACGGTGATCCGCATGGTGCGCAGCTCCGCTTTGTCGCTGGTGCGCGGGCGGAACTGGCGCCAGATGTTTTCGGTGAATGTCACGCTCGGTGCGAGCAAGGTTGCCGAGGCGGTCGACTTGATGGCCGAGAGCAGCGCCCCGAAGAAGAGCACCTGCATGGCGAACGGCATTTTCTCCAGCACCAGGGTCGGCAGCACTTTCTGCGGATCGTCCTTCAACAGCCCGCTCACCTGCTCGGGCATGATGATCAGCGCGCTGGCGACAAGAAACATGGGGACAAAGGCAAACAGGATGTAGCAGACGCCGCCGATCACCGGCCCCTTGGTCGCGGCGGACACGCTGTTGGCCGACATCACGCGCTGGAACACGTCCTGCTGCGGAATGGAGCCCAACATCATGGTGATGGCCGCGGCAAAGAAAAATAGGATGTCCTTGAAACTTGGCTCGGGCCAGAACTTGAACAGATCCTTGCTCGCGGCGAACGCAATCACCTTGTCCGCGCCCCCGGCCATGTTGCCGGCAAACACCGCCAGCACGCTCAGGCCGACCACCAGAATGATCATCTGGATGAAATCGGTGATGGCCACCGACCACATGCCGCCGAACAGCGTGTACGCCAGGATCGACACCACGCCGATGACCATGCCCGCCGGGATACTGATGCTGCCCGCCGAAAGCACATTGAAGACCAGGCCGAGCGCCGTGACCTGCGCCGATACCCAGCCCAGGTAGCTCAGCATGATGATCAGCGAGCAGGCGATTTCCACCGTGCGGCCATAGCGCTCCCGGTAATAGTCGCTGATGGTCAGCAAGGTCATCCGGTACAGCTTGGCGGCGAAGAACAGGCCGACGAAGATCAGGCAGGTGCCCGCACCGAACGGGTCTTCCACCACACCGTTGAGCCCGCTGTTGATGAACTTGGCGGGAATGCCGAGCACGGTTTCCGAGCCGAACCAGGTGGCGAACGTGGTGGTCACGATCATGATCAGCGGAAGATTCCGCCCAGCGATCGCGAAATCGGTCGTGTTCTTCACGCGCTTGGCCGCGTACAAGCCGATGGCGATGGTGATCAGCAAATAGACAAAGACCAGGGTCAACAGCACGGCGCGCTCCTCGGAATGGACGGCATTATCTGAAAAAAGGCGGCACTAAAAAAGTCGTACCCGCACCATCAACTGCATGGCAAGCAGGCCCAGCGCAAATCCTATGCCACCGTAGATCAGCCCCTGCAGCAACCGATTGGTGCGTTTTTGCTCGGCCAGCAGTTCCTGCAGGTCGCGCCGGTGGTCAGCGGGGCGGTGGCGCAGGTACTCGTGCAGCATTGCCGGCAGCTCGGGCAGCAGCTTGGCATAGCGCGGGGCCTGGTCCTTGAGCTGGTCCACGAGTTTTTGCGGGCCGATCTGCTCGATCATCCATTTTTCCAAGAAGGGCTTGGCCGTGGCCCAAAGGTCGAGCTCGGGGTCCAGCTCGCGGCCCAGGCCTTCGATGTTGAGCAGGGTTTTCTGCAGCAACACGAGCTGCGGCTGGATTTCCACATGAAAGCGGCGCGAGGTCTGGAACAGGCGCATCAGCACCATGCCCAGCGAGATCTCCTTCAATGGCCGGTCGAAATAGGGTTCGCATACCGAGCGCACGGCCGCTTCCAGCTCATCCACCCGCGTGCCAGACGGCACCCAGCCCGATTCGATGTGCAGTTGC
>DATILI010000260.1:0-18971 GCA_035476635.1 Burkholderiaceae bacterium
CGACGAGCGCTGGCACAAGGTCATCGGCATCAGCCTGGATGCGACGTTCTATTCGATCCGCGCGGCAGCACGGATCATGAAACCGGCGGGCCGCGGGTCGATCATTGTGACGACGTCCATCTCCGCGGTGCGGCCTGCTCCAGCGATCGGCATGGCCTACATGGCGGCAAAGGCCGGCGCGGCGCACCTGGTGCGCACGTCCGCCCTCGAACTCGCGCGTTACGGCGTGCGCGTCAATGCGATCGCACCTGGGCCGTTCGCCACCAGCATCGCGGCCGACCGTGCCGACGCCTCCGCGTTCCGTGCGGCCCAGGTCGCGGGCGTTCCGCTCGGCCGGGTGGCGTCTCCCGAAGAGATCCGCGGACTTGCGCTGCTGCTTGCGTCGGACGCGTCGAGCTTCATCACCGGCGAGCAGATCGTGATCGACGGGGGTGCGTCCATCGGCGCATCTTGCTGATCCGCAAGGCCGGCACTTCTACGAGTTCTGGCGCGAAAGCAGACTTCAGTTCGCCGGATGAGAAGTCGGGTAAAACAAGATTACATGTGGTCGATCATGACCTGGCCGAAGCCCGAGCAGCTCACCTGGGTTGCGCCGTCCATCAGGCGCGCGAAGTCGTAGGTGACCTTCTTGCTCGCGATGGACTTTTCCATCGAGCTGATGATGAGGTCAGCGGCTTCCGTCCAGCCCATGTGGCGCAGCATCATTTCGGCCGACAGGATTTCGGAACCGGGGTTCACGTAGTCCTTGCCTGCGTACTTGGGCGCCGTGCCGTGCGTGGCTTCGAACATGGCGACGGTGTCGCTCAGGTTCGCGCCGGGGGCAATGCCGATGCCGCCCACTTGTGCGGCCAGTGCGTCGGACACGTAGTCGCCGTTCAGGTTCAGCGTGGCAATCACGCTGTACTCGGCGGGGCGCAGCAGGATCTGCTGCAGGAAGGCGTCGGCAATGCTGTCCTTGATGGTGATTTCCTTGCCGGTCTTCGGGTTCTTCAACTTGCACCACGGGCCGCCGTCGATGAGCTCGGCGCCGAACTCCTTTTGCGCCAGGTTGTAGGCCCAGTCACGGAAGCCACCTTCGGTGAACTTCATGATGTTGCCCTTGTGCACGATGGTCACGCTGGGCTTGTTGTTGTCGATGGCGTACTGGATGGCCTTGCGCACCAGGCGCTCCGTGCCTTCGCGCGACACGGGCTTGATGCCGATACCCGAGGTGTTGGGGAAGCGGATTTTCTTGACGCCCATCTCGTCCTGCAGGAACTTGATGATCTTCTTGGCCTTGTCGGACTCGGCTTCGAACTCGATGCCGGCGTAGATGTCTTCCGAGTTCTCGCGGAAGATCACCATGTTGGTCTTGTGGGGTTCTTTCACCGGCGAAGGCACACCTTCGAAGTACTGGATCGGGCGCAGGCAGACATACAGGTCCAGTTCCTGGCGCAGGGCCACGTTCAGCGAACGGATGCCGCCACCCACGGGGGTGGTCAACGGGCCCTTGATGGACACCACGTAGTCGCGCACGGCGTGCAGCGTTTCTTCCGGCAGCCATACATCGGGGCCGTAGACCTTGGTGGACTTCTCACCGGCGAAGACCTCCATCCAGTGGATCTTCTTCTTACCGCCATAGGCCTTGGCCACGGCCGCGTCGACCACCTTGAGCATCACCGGCGTAATGTCAAGACCGGTGCCGTCACCTTCAATGTAGGGAATGATGGGCTGGTCCGGCACATTGAGCGACATGTCGGCATTGACGGTGATTTTCTGGCCCTCGGCGGGCACCTTGATGTGCTGGTACATGGAAGAACGGCTCCGTTGAAAACGAAAATGCCCGGCTGGTCGGCAGGGCACGGCGAGTTGGTTGATTCTATCGACAAATATCGTCGCGACTGATGTCAACGCCGTGCAGCGGCCCCTCGTTGTGGACTGGCCTTCCGCTAGTTGGGAGGATACTCTTCACCGTTCAATATTCAAGGAAATACCAAATGAACAAGATCCTCGCAGCCCTCATCGCCGGCCTGTTTGCTGCTGGCGCATTCGCCCAAACCGCTGCCCCCGCAGCACCTGCTGCGCCGGCCGCCCCGACCGCCGCCGCTCCCGCCGCAGCCAAGGCTGAAACCAAGCCCGCAGCCAAGAAGAAGGTTGCCAAGAAGGGCGCGAAGAAGGCCAAAAAGGCCGCCTGAGTTTTACCTTCGGACTTCCGTCAAAATGCCCGCTTGCGCGGGCATTTTGTTTTTCCGGCGTCCACATTCAACCCTTCGACCATGATGCAGCGATTCGCCCTGACCCTCCTCTTTGCCGGCCACGTGCTGGCGGCGCAAGCCCAGTCCGATGCACCGCAGCTGAACCTGCCGCGCGTGAAACTCACCGCCGGCATGCACCAGATCGACACCCAGGTCGCCAGCACGCCGGGCGAGCGCGCCACCGGGCTCATGTTCCGCAAGGAAATGCCGCCCCATGAAGGCATGCTGTTCGTGTTCGAGCAGCCCACGACCCAGTGCTTCTGGATGAAGAACACCCTGCTGCCACTGACCGCGGCCTTCGTGGGCGACGACGGCACGATCGTAAACCTGGCCGACATGAAGCCGCAGACCACCGATTCGCACTGCTCGGCCAAGCCCGTGCGTTTCGTGTTGGAGATGAACCAGGGCTGGTTCGCCAAGCGCCGCCTGGCGGCCGGCAGCAAGCTCCAAGGCGAGCCTTTCCGCGCCCGCTAAAAAACAGCCGGCACTAGCCGACTGGCATGTGCGTTGGACAGGCCGGTTCCCGGCCCGAACGCTCAGGCTTTTACCGACGCCAGAGCGGCGTTGAAGGTTGCGCTGGGGCGCATCACGGCTTCCAGCTTGGCGAAGTCGGGCTGGTAGTAGCCGCCGATGTCCACCGGCTTGCCCTGCACCGCGGCCAACTCGGCCACGATGATGGATTCCTTGGCGGTCAACTCCTTGGCCAGCGGCGCGAACTTGGCCGCCAGCTCGGCGTCTTCGGTCTGCGCGGCCAGGGCTTGTGCCCAGTACATGGCCAGGTAGAACTGGCTGCCGCGGTTGTCGAGCTCGCCGGTCTTGGCCCGGGGGTTCTTGTTGTTGTCCAGCAATTGGCCTGTGGCAGCGTCCAGCGTCTTGGCCAGCAGCTTGGCGCGGGGATTGTTGGTCTTGAGCCCCAAGTCTTCGAACGAAACCGCCAACGCCAGGAACTCGCCCAGCGAATCCCAGCGCAGGTGGTTCTCTTCAACCAGCTGCTGCACATGCTTGGGGGCCGAGCCGCCTGCGCCGGTCTCGTACATGCCGCCGCCGGCCATCAGGGGCACGATGGACAGCATCTTGGCCGAGGTGCCCAGCTCCATGATGGGGAACAGGTCGGTCAGGTAGTCGCGCAGGATGTTGCCGGTGGCACTGATGGTGTCCTGCCCGCGCACGACACGCTCCAGCGTGTAGCGCATGGCGCGCACCTGGCTCATGATCTGGATGTCCAGGCCCGAGGTGTTGTGCTCGTGCAGGTACATCTTGACCTTGGTGATCAGCTGCGCCTCATGCGGGCGGTAGGCATCGAGCCAGAACACCACCGGCATGCCGGAATTTCGCGCGCGGTTGACGGCCAGCTTCACCCAGTCGCGGATCGCGGCGTCCTTGACCTGGCACATGCGCCAGATGTCGCCCTGCTCCACGTCCTCGCTCATCAGTACTTCGCCGGTGTCCAGGTCGGTGATGTTGGCGACACCATCCTCCGAGATCTCGAAGGTCTTGTCATGCGAGCCGTACTCCTCGGCCTGCTGGGCCATGAGGCCGACGTTGGGCACGGTGCCCATGGTCTTGGGATCGAAGGCGCCGTGCCACTTGCAGAAGTTGATGATCTCCTGGTAGATGCGGGCGAAGGTCGATTCGGGCATCACGGCCTTGACGTCCTTCAGGCGGCCGTCGGCGCCCCACATCTTGCCGCCGTTGCGGATCATCGCGGGCATGGAGGCATCCACGATGACGTCGTTGGGCGAATGGAAGTTGGTGATGCCCTTGGCCGAGTCGACCATGGCCAGTTCGGGGCGGTGCTCGTGGCAGGCGTGCAGGTCGCGCTTGATCTCGTCCTGCGTGCTCTGGGGCAGCGTAGCGATCTTGTTGTAGAGATCGACCATGCCGTTGTTGACGTTGATGCCCAGCTCGTCGAACAGCTTGCCGTGCTTCTCGAAGGCTTCCTTGTAGAAGATCTTCACGCAGTGGCCGAACACGATGGGGTGCGAGACCTTCATCATCGTTGCCTTGACGTGCAGCGAGAACATCACGCCGGTCTTGCGCGCGTCCTCGATCTCCTTTTCATAGAAGTCCAAGAGCGCCTTCTTGCTCATGAACATGGAGTCGATGACCTCGCGGTCCAGCAGCGCGACCTTGGGCTTGAGCACGACGGTCTTGCCGCTCTTGGTGAGCAGTTCCATCTTGACGTTGCGCGCGCGGTCCAGGGTCATGGACTTCTCGCCGTGGTAGAAGTCGCCGCCGTGCATGTGCGAGACGTGCGAGCGCGAGGCTTGGCTCCAGTCGGCCATGCTGTGCGGATTCTTGCGCGCGTATTCCTTCACTGCATTGGGCGCGCGGCGGTCGGAGTTGCCCTCGCGCAGCACCGGGTTCACCGCGCTGCCGGTGCACTTGTTGTAGCGCGCGCGGATGTCCTTGTCCTCGTCCGTGGTCGGGTTCTCGGGGTAGTCGGGAATCTTGTAGCCCTTGTCCTGCAGTTCCTTGATCGCCGACTTGAGTTGGGACACCGAGGCGCTGATGTTGGGCAGCTTGATGATGTTGGCGTCGGGCTTGAGTGTGAGCTTGCCCAGTTCGGTCAGGTTGTCGGGCGCGCGCTGTGCCTCGGTCAGCGCTTCGGGAAACTGGCCCAGGATGCGGCCGGCCACCGAGATGTCGCTGGTCTTGATGTTGATGCCCGCGGGCGCCGCGAAGCTGCGGATGATGGGCAGGAACGCGCTGGTCGCAAGCAGCGGCGCTTCGTCGGTCAGGGTGTAGATGATGGTCGATTGCTGGGAGCTCATCGCATGTGTCCGTTGGTGTTCAAGAGGTAAAAACCGCAGGTCTCCGCTGCGGCCGGTCCAAACCAGGAGCCATTGCGGATTTTGCGGTCAGCGCCCCGTGCAGGATACGGTTTTTTATGCCGATTTCCCGCAATGCAAAATTTGAACCTCAAGACGCGAAATATTTTTGCGCTGGTGGTTCTGCGCAGCCGCACCAAAAGCAAAGGCCCGAAGCGTGGCTCCGGGCCCAGGGTTCATCGCGCCCGGTCGGAGCCGGGGCGAAGCGGTTGGCAATCAGGCGAAGTTGGCCTGCGCGAACTCCCAATTCACCAGCTTGTCCAGGAAGGTCTCGACGAACTTCGGGCGCAGGTTGCGGTAGTCGATGTAGTAGGCATGCTCCCAGACGTCGACCGTGAGCAGGGCCTTGTCGGCGGTGGTCAGCGGCGTGCCGGCAGCGCCGGTGTTCACGATGTCCACGGAGCCGTCAGCCTTCTTCACCAGCCAGGTCCAGCCGGAGCCGAAGTTGCCGACTGCGCTCTTGACGAAAGCTTCCTTGAAGGCCGTATAGCTGCCCCACTTCGCAGTGATGGCCGCAGCCAGCGCGCCTGAAGGCTCGCCGCCGCCGCTGGGCTTCATGCAGTTCCAGAAGAAGGTGTGGTTCCAGATCTGGGCGGAGTTGTTGTAGATGCCGCCGCTGGATTTCTTGATGATTTCCTCGAGCGTCATGGACTCGAATTCAGTGCCTTTTTGCAAGTTGTTGAGGTTCACCACATAGGCGTTGTGGTGCTTGCCGTGGTGATACTCCAGCGTTTCCTTGGAGTAGTTCGGTGCCAGTGCGTCAATCGCGTAGGGCAACGGGGGCAGGGTATGTTCCATGGTTTTTCCTCGTGAGTTGTTGGCGTGAGTCGTGGATTGTAGAAACTAAATTTGGCGCGGCTGTAACACGGTGAGATCAACCTCGCCATCAGCAAGGGTGGCTCGGACAGCCTGGCCCGGATGTGTGTTGCGGGCGCTGGTGATGGCATGGCCCTGCGCATCGGCCAGCCATGCGTAGCCGCGTTGCAGCACCAGTCGCGGGTCGAGCAGGCCCAGGCGCAGGTGCAATCTGTCCAGTCGCTCGCGGCTTGCAGCCCGCCCCTGGGCGGCGCCTTGCGCAAATGCCGCTTGAAGCGTCCGCACGGCGTTGTGCTCGCGCTGCAGGTTCGACAGCACGCCATAGCGCAGGCGCTGTGCCTGCTGGCTCAGGCGCAGTTGCTGGCGTGCCACCAGCCCGGAGGGTCGGCCCAGGCGCGAGCCGGCGAGGTCCAGCCGCTGGCCCTGCGTATCGATGTGGCGCAAGGCCGCATCGCTCAAGCGCTCGCCGACCAATGCCAGTGCGCCCAGCCACGTGTCGCGCGGTTGCGCCACCATTTCGGCAGCGGCTGTGGGGGTTGGCGCGCGCAGGTCGGCCACGAAGTCGGCGATGGTGAAGTCGGTCTCATGCCCCACGCCGCTGATCACGGGTACCGGGCTGGCGACGATGGTGCGGGCCACCTGTTCGTCGTTGAACGCCCAGAGGTCTTCAATCGCGCCGCCGCCGCGCACCAACAGGATCACGTCCACGTGCGGCTTCGAATGTTTGTACAGGCGCGAAAGTGCCTGGATCAACTCCCCGGGCGCACCCGCGCCCTGCACCGCGGCCGGCGCAAGCAGCACCGGAATGTGCGGCACACGCCGCTGCAGCGCGCTCACCACATCGTGCAGCGCCGCCGCGCCCAGCGAGGTCACCAGGCCGATGGCGCGCGGCATGGCGGGAACGGGCCGCTTGCGGGCCGCGTCGAACAGGCCTTCTGCTTCCAGCTGGGCCTTGAGCCGCAGGAACTGCTCGAACAAGGCGCCCTGTCCTGCCCGGCGCATGCTTTCCACAATCAATTGCAAGTCGCCGCGCGCTTCGTAGACGCCGAGCCGGCCGCGCAACTCCACCTGCTCGCCATCGCGCGGGGCGAAGTCCAGCAGGCTGGCAGCACGCCTGAACATGGCGCAACGGATCTGGCCTTGCCCATCCTTGATCGAGAAATAGCAATGCCCGCTGGCCGCGCGCGAAAAGCCCGAAATCTCCCCGCAGACCGCAACAGGATTGAAGCGCGCGTCCAGCGCGTCAGCCACGGCGCGGCATAGCGCGCCAACCTGCCAGATTCGCGGCGCTATTGCTGGGCTTGGGGACTCGAACATCAGGAAATTCGCGCGTTGGCGCGGCGCGCGGAGGGGGAATACTCCACAGAGCCGGCTGTGCCATGGGCAAACGGGCCGGATACCCCGGAAGACATCGTATCTCTGTGATAGTCGCTTGATTTCAAAGGATTTTTTTCTGATTAAATTTTCATCGAACTGTCACATTGACGCACTGGCGCCGGTTTGCAGCGCGGTACATGCCAGTTCCTCACAAAGTTATCCACAACTTCTGTGGGTTGTTGCGGGTTTTGGTTGAAGCGCGGGCGAGCGCAGGGTCAAGCCCTGAATGTGTCATGGGAGCTGGGCCATAATCCCTGGCGTTGCCCATCTGCGCGGAGACTCCACATTGCTTTCGATCATACAAGCTGCAGGCTGGCCGATTTGGCCTTTGGTTGCCTGCTCCATCGTGGCGCTGGCCCTGGTTTTTGAACGTTTTGCCAGCCTCAAGACTGCGAAGATTGCGCCTCCCAAATTGCTCGATGAAGCGCTGACGGTTTCGGTCGCCTCGGTGCCCACGCCTGATGTCGTGACGCAACTGGAGCAGAACTCGGCCCTCGGTGAAATCCTGGCAAGCGGCTTTCGGGCGCTGAACTCCAACCCGCGCTGCAGCGAAGAAGACTTGCGCGCCACGATGGAAAGCGCCGGCCGCACCGTGGCGCACCGGCTGGAAAAATACTTGAGCGCACTGGCCACCATCGCATCGGCTGCGCCGCTCCTGGGCTTGCTTGGAACGGTCATCGGAATGATCGAGATCTTCGGTTCGCAGTCTTCGGGCGGCGCCACCGGCGGCAACCCGGCGCAGCTTGCGCACGGCATCTCGGTGGCCCTGTACAACACCGCTTTCGGACTGATCGTGGCGATTCCTTCACTGATTTTCTGGCGCTACTTCCGGGCCCGGGTTGACGAATACCTGCTCACCCTCGAACTCGCATCGGAACGCTTTGCGCGGCATCTGAACCGCCTGCGCAAGGGATGACGGGCGTGGAGAATCTGCCATGAATTTCCGTTCCAGGCCCAGGGAAGAGCCGGAGATCAACCTGATCCCGTTCATCGATGTGCTGCTGGTAGTGCTGATCTTCCTGATGCTCTCCACCACCTACAGCAAGTTCAGCGAATTGCAACTCAAACTGCCTGTGGCCGACGCCGATGCGCAGCGCGACTACCCAAGGGAAGTGGTGGTCGCCGTCAGCGCCGATGGCCGTTACGCCATCAACAAGACCATCGTGCTGGGTCGCAGCGTTGAAGCGCTCTCGGCCGGCCTGCTGGACGCTTCCAAGGCCGGCAAGGACACGGTCGTGATCATCAGCGCCGATGCCACGGCTGCGCACCAGGCGGTGGTCACCGTGATGGAAGCGGCGCGCCGCTCGGGGCTCACCCAAATCACCTTCGCCACGCAGACTGCGGCCCAGGGAGCGCGCTAGCGCATGCAAGCGCCCTGGCGCCAGGCGTGGGAGAGCGCACTTGTGCAGGCTTGGGGCCAGCGCGGCGCGATCGCCTGGCTGCTGTGGCCGATATCGCTGGTTTTCTCTTTGCTGAGCTCCCTGCGACGCCTGCTCTACCGTGCCGGAATCCTCAAGAGCGAACGCGTCGCCGTGCCCGTCGTCGTCGTGGGCAATGTGGTAGCGGGCGGCGCGGGGAAGACACCGGTCGTCATGGCGCTGGTGCGCCACCTGCAGCAACGCGGCCTGAGTCCGGGCGTCGTGTCGCGCGGCCATGGGCGCAGCACCGACGACGGGCAGGACTGCCGCGAAGTGTTGGCAGAGAGCCCGGCAGCGCAAGTCGGCGATGAGCCTGCATTGATCAAACGCGCGACCGGCGCCCCGGTGTTTGTGGCGCGCAAGCGCGCCGACGCCGCGACGGCGCTGCTGCAGCGGCATCCGCAAACGCGCGTCATTCTCTGCGACGACGGCTTGCAGCACTACGCCATGAAGCGCGACATCGAGGTCTGCGTATTCGACGACCGCGGCGTTGGAAACGGCCTGCTGCTACCCGCGGGGCCGCTTCGCGAAGCGTGGCCGCGTCCGGTGGACCTGGTGTTGCACACGGGCAGGCACCCCGCGTTTGCCGGCTACACCGCACAGCGCTCGCTCAGTGCGCATGCACAGCGCGCGGATGGCAGCCGCTGCGCGCTGGCCGCGTTGCGCGGCCAGCCCGTGACCGCGCTCGCGGCCATCGCCCGGCCCGAAGCCTTTTTTGACATGCTGCGCGCCCAGGGCTTGCAGCTTGCGCAGGCACTGGCGCTGCCCGACCACTACGATTTCGACAGTTTTTCGCGTCCAGCAGGCCAGGCCTACCCGTTGGTCTGCACCGAAAAAGACGCAGTCAAGCTGTGGCCACGGCACCCCGAGGCCTGGGCCGTTGCGCTGGACGTGACACTGCAATCCGAGTTCGTCGCCGCGCTCGATGCGCTGCTGGACGCAAAGCTATCATCACCCCATGGACATCAAACTTCTTGAGCTGCTGGTCTGCCCTGTGACCAAGGGCCCGCTGCAGTACGACCGCGAGAAGCAGGAGCTTGTTTCGCGCAGCGCGCGGCTGGCCTATCCCGTGCGCGACGGCATTCCCGTCCTGCTGGAGAACGAGGCCCGAACCCTGACGGATGAGGAGCTTGGGATTTGAGTTTCACGGTACTGATTCCCGCGCGGCTGGCCTCCACACGCCTGCCGAACAAGCCGTTGGCCGATCTCGGCGGGCTGCCGATGGTGGTGCGCGTGGCGCAGCAAGCCATGAAGTCCGGCGCGTTGCGGGTCGTGGTGGCAGGCGATAGCGTCGAAATCATCGCGGCGTGCCAGGCCCATGGGGTGGACGCCCTGCTCACTCGTACCGACCACCCCTCAGGTAGCGACCGCCTGGCCGAGGCCTGCGACCTGCTCGGCTTGGCCGACGACGCGATCGTGGTCAACGTCCAGGGCGACGAGCCGCTGCTGGCACCGTCACTCGTTGTCGCGGTGGCAGATCTGCTCAAAAGCCGGCCGCAGGCGAGCATGAGCACGGCCGCACATGCCATCGATTCGGTTGCAGAATTCACCAACCCGAACGTCGTCAAGGTGGTGCTGGACGCCCAGGGCCTGGCTCTTTATTTCAGCCGCGCCCCGATCAGCTGGTGGCGCGATGGCTTCGCCCAAGGCATAACCGCCTTGCCCGTAGCACCCCAACCATTGCGTCACATCGGCATCTATGGCTATCGTGTTGGCTTCTTGCGCCAATTCCCCAAGCTCGCGCAGGCGCCTGTCGAAGTAGCCGAGGCGCTGGAACAATTGCGCGCACTCTGGCATGGCCACCGGATCGCCGTGCATGTAACCGACGACGCGCCGTCGCCCGGGGTCGATACGGCCGAAGATCTGGAACGCGTGCGCAAGCTGTTTTGACCGCCTTTCAGGGGCGCCAGTAAGCTCGGCCCAAGGCAGCGCATGCTATCCTTTACGGCAATGGCGCACCACGGCGGGGCTTAGGTCCATGACGCTGGCCCGTGGTGCCGCGCGATTTCACACTATCCGAGGACATCCATGAGACTGATTTTGTTGGGCGCGCCCGGCGCGGGCAAAGGCACGCAGGCCGCCTTCATCTGCCAGAAGTACGGCATCCCCCAAATCTCCACTGGCGACATGCTCCGCGCCGCCGTCAAGGCCGGCACGCCCTTGGGCCAGCAGGCCAAGGCGGTGATGGATTCGGGTGCCCTGGTCAGCGACGACATCATCATCGGCCTCGTGAAAGAGCGCATCACCCAGCCTGATTGCGCCCGCGGCTTTCTGTTCGATGGGTTTCCGCGCACCATTCCCCAAGCCGATGCCATGAAGACCGCCGGCGTGAAGCTGGACTATGTGCTGGAAATCGACGTGCCGTTTGACGCCATCATCGAACGCATGAGCGGACGCCGCTCGCACGCCGCCTCCGGTCGCACCTACCACATCAAGTTCAATCCGCCCAAGGTCGAAGGCCTGGACGACGTGACCGGCGAAGCGCTGATGCAGCGCGACGATGATCGCGAAGAAACCGTGAAAAAACGCCTGGACGTCTACAGCGCCCAGACCCGCCCGCTGGTCGACTATTACTCCAACTGGGCCAAGGCCGACCCCGCTGACGCCCCAAAGTACCGGGCCATCAGCGGCACCGGCGGCGTCGAGGAAATCACGGCGCGGGCGCTCGCCGCCTTGTCAAGCTGAGCCGCGCTCCCTCGACGAAAGCCCCGCAATGCGGGGCTTTTTCAGTTTGCGCCACTCATGCGGGGCCAGAACGCAGTCCATAGGACTTGCCGTCGACAAACAGGTACTCGACCCGCAACACCGCTTCGCCCTTCTCTTCCTTGAAGATGAAGCCGACCACCGACACCTGCGTGCCGGGTTTGAGCTGCGCCACGTTCCAGGATTCCATTCGGGTCAGCGGCGCCAGCTCGATCTCCCACTTGCGGTCCTTGCGGTTGGGCACCACGGCCTTGGCGAGCAGTGCCTTGCCGTCCACCGGCGCGGTTTGCGCCGGCAATGCCCGCTGCGCCAGATCGGCGGGCACCTTCAGGCCGGCCGGCACCTCAAGGTCGAACTCGGCATGCGGGTTCTGCCATTTGACTTTGAGCACCTTGCCTTCGAGGTAGATCGGCCGGTCCTGGTCAAAGCTGCTCCAGCCATGATGGGCATGGGCCAGCGCCGGCGAGACCAATGCGGCAAGCATCAGGTTGCGTCGTTTCATCGTCAATCTCCTACAGGTAGGCGATCCAGCGGCCGCAGATGACGATAGCCAGCCAGATCAGGGAAGAAACCACCATCTGCACGCGTGCCGTCGTATCTAGCTTTTCCAACGAAGCACGGCCGTGAAACCAGCCCGCATTACACGCCGCCGCAAATAGCAGCAACATCTTCAGGGTGAATGCGCGGTTGGCCAGCAGTTCGGCCGGCTGCGTTGCAAACATCGTCAAACCCGACGCCGCCGCCAGCGAAAACCCCGTGAATGCCAGCGCGAGCGACAGCCGCGCCAGGTCCCGCACGGGCAGGGCCGCACCCTTGCCAAACACCCGAAGTTCCAGGAGCGCCAGGTTGCCCAGCAGCAAGGCAATGCCAACGATGTGAACAATCTCCAGCGCCGGGTAGGCCCAGGCATGGGACTGGAGTGCGCTGAACATGCGAGCGATCAGTTCAGCAAGCCCAGCAATAACGCCACCCTGGCTTTCACGGGCGACAGGCCCTGCGAATCCGGCAACTCGTCGCCGGGCTTGGGCAGCACGCGCCCCGTGGCGCAACGGGTGGCGCGCAGCACCTTCACGCCCGCAGCCTGGGCACGCAGCAACGCCGCCTCCAGGTCGTGATGCATGGTGCCGTTGCCGGTTGCGGCTACCACCAGGCCTTGCACGCCATCGTTCACCAGGGCATCGACCACAGCGCCGCGCGCTCCGGCGTAGTTCATCACGATTTCCACGCGTGGCCAGGCGCTGCGGCCGGCCAGCCTGGCAATGTCGAATGGCACCGACTCGATTGCGGCTTGGGGCGCGCCACGGAACCAGCGGACAACACCTTCTTCCACCAGCCCCAGCGGGCCGGCGTCACCGGAACTGAAGGCATCGAGCCGATAAGTGTGGACTTTTTGCACGTCGAGCGCGCTGTGCACAGAGCCGGCGCACACCGCCACCACGCCTTGCAGCCCTGACGTGCAGGCCAGGGCCACGGCATCCAGCAGGTTTTGCGGGCCATCAGGCGCGATGGCCGTGGCTGGCCGCATGGCACAGGTCAATACCACCGGCTTGTTGGCTTGCAAGACAGTCTGCAGAAAGTACGCGGTCTCCTCCAGCGTGTCAGTGCCGTGGGTAATCACGATACCCTGCACGTCGGGCTGTGCCAGCCAATGGGTGCAGCGCTGTGCCAACTTGGCCCAGACGGCAAAACTCATGTCCTTGCTGTCGATCTGCGCCACCTGCTCGGAAACCAGGTCGCGGCCTTGAAGTTGTGATTGCAATTGCGGAATGGCCGAGAGCAGTTGCGCCACGCCGACCTGTGCTGCGGTGTAGCCAATGTTGTCGCCGGCCGCAGCGGCGGTGCCCGCGATCGTGCCGCCGGTACCCAAAACCACGATCTTTTGTGACGTCACTTGCAAACTTTCAAAAACTGGTTAAAAATACAGTTACTGGATATCGAGACAGTACCCCTTGCACAGACAGGAGTCGCCATGCTTGAGAGCCCCAAACTCACCGCCCGCCAGCAACAGATTCTGGATTTGATCCAGAGCGCCATTGCGAGCACTGGCGCACCGCCGACCCGCGCCGAAATCGCCGCCGAGCTCGGTTTCAAATCCGCCAACGCGGCCGAAGAGCATTTGCAGGCGCTGGCGCGCAAGGGCGTGATCGAACTGGTCAGTGGCACCTCGCGCGGCATCCGCCTGAAGAGTGAAACGCTGCGCTCCATCCATGAATCGCGGATCAAACAGTTCTCCTTGCCCCTGCCCAGCCTGGCCCAGCTCGCGCTGCCATTGATTGGCCGGGTTGCCGCAGGCTCCCCGATTCTCGCGCAGGAGCATGTGGACCAGACCTACTATGTGGAAAGCAGCCTGTTCCAGCGCCGGCCCGACTACCTGCTGAAAGTGCGCGGCATGTCCATGCGCGACGCCGGCATCATGGACGGAGATCTGCTCGCCGTGCAGGCCACCAAGGATGCAAAGAACGGCCAGATCGTGGTGGCGCGGCTCGGTGACGAAGTCACGGTCAAGCGCTTTCGGCGCAACAAGCACCTGATCGAGCTGCATGCCGAAAACCCCGACTACCAGACCATCATCGTCGAGCCAGGAGAGCCGTTCGAAATCGAGGGCCTGGCCGTGGGCTTGATCCGCAACACCATGCTGATGTAGCCCGGCTTGCGGCTCGAGCGAAACCAGCTTGGTGAAACTAGTCGGCCCCCGAAGAAAGACCCGGGGCCCAATCTCTGGCGTTGTTGAAAGGTGTCACATGGGAATCGCATTGTTTACGGCATCACGGCTGTTTTCTCCGTTGCAGGCGCTGGTGGGCTGGCTGGTTCCCCTTGCCTCGCAAGCCACTTGCGCGCGCCGCAATGTGGCCGCGAGACAAGTGCCGGACGTTGACCACTCGGAGCCCCATTCAAGAGCGGCGCAAGCCCAGCAAAGAATGGCCGCACGAAATTGCGCTGCCCCTGCGGTGTCCGCGGTGCGTCGGCCGTTGCGCGTACTGCGCGTCGTGGAAAGCAACGCGGCGCCGGCCAGTGCGGGCCGGATGCTGATCTCCGGCCGCATGGCCGATGTGTGCGCCGAGCTGGACAGGCTCGCCGCCAAGGAGGCGGCGCAGCACTGCGCTTGAAGGACTCAGCTTAAAGAGAACCGTTCAGGCCTTGTTGGCGCCGGCCAAGTAATCGCTCTTGCCCAATTCCACGCCGTTGTGGCGCAGGATGGCGTAGGCCGTCGTGACATGGAAGAAGAGATTGGGCAGCACCCAGTGCTTGAGATAGGCCTCGCACGTCATGGTTCGCGTCTTCTCGCGGCCAATCGGAAAAGTGATCTCCTTGTCTTCCGTGCCGTCCAGCTGGCTGGCCGGTACTGTCGCCAGGAAGTCCAGCGTTTTCTGGATGCGTGCCTTGAGTTCGGGCAGGGTTGTTTCAGTGTCCTCGAATTTCGGCGCCTCCATGCCGGTCATGCGCGCCACGCCGTTTTTCGGCCCGTCGCAAGCAATCTGGATCTGCCTGGCAAAGGGCAGCATGTCCGGTGCCAGCCGGAACTGCGTCAAGGCCAGCGGATCGCATTTTTTGGCGTCCACAAAGGCCTGCGCCTTGTCCAGAAAGTGGCTCAGGTTGCCGAGCATGGCCTTGAAGACCGGCAAGCTGGCTGAGGACATGGTGATGGACATGGGAATCTCCTGGGGAAGCTGTTGAAAGTGCGACATGCTAACCGGGCTGTCCATGGCTTGCAGGGCACGCGGCAAAACTTGCCAAGGCACAATGCGAGGCATGAACATCGTGATCCTAGATGACTACCAGGACGCAGTGCGCAAACTCCCCTGCGCCGCCAAGCTCGAAGCCTACTCCGCCAAGGTTTATACCAATACCGTCAAGGGCCTGGGACAGCTGTCTGTCCGCCTGAAGGACGCCGACGTCGTCGTCCTGATCCGTGAACGCACCCATATCAATCGCCAGTTGATCGAAAAGCTGCCCAAGCTCAAGCTGATTGTGCAGACCGGCAAGGTCGGCGCGCATGTCGATGTGCCGGCGTGTACCGAGCGCGGCATCGTCGTGGCAGAGGGCGTGGGCTCGCCGGTTGCGGCGGCGGAACTTGCCTGGGCGCTGATCATGGCCGCCACGCGCCGCCTGCCCCAGTACATCTCCAACCTGAAGCACGGTGCATGGCAGCAGTCCGGGCTCAAGACCGCCTCCATGCCGGCCAATTTCGGCCTGGGCACCGTGCTCAAGGGCAAGACGCTGGGCATCTGGGGCTACGGCAAGATCGGCCAGATCCTGGCGGGTTACGGGCAGGCGTTCGGCATGAACGTGGTCGTTTGGGGCCGTGAAGCGTCGCGCGCAAACGCAACGCAAGATGGCCTGAATGTGGCCCCCAGCCGCGAAGCCTTTTTCAGCGCCTGCGACGTGATTACGCTGCACCTGCGCCTGAATGAAGAGACCCGCGGCATCGTGACGCTGGAAGACTTGTCGCGCATGAAGCCCACGTCCTTGCTGGTCAACACCTCGCGCGCCGAACTGCTCGAGCCTGACGCCTTGATCGCGGCGCTGAACCGCGGGCGTCCCGGCATGGCTGCGGTCGACGTATTCGAGAGCGAGCCGATTCTCCAGGGCCATGCCTTGTTGCGCCTGGAAAACTGCATCTGCACGCCGCACATCGGCTATGTCGAGCTGGACAGCTATGAGCTGTACTTCGGCGCGGCTTTCGATAATGTGGTCAACTTCATCAAGGGCACGCCGACCAACATCGTCAATCCTGGCGCCTTGCAAGTGCGGCGCTGAACGCACCTTGCCATGGTTCATTCCTCGTTGAAGAGGCCTGCCCGATGAGCGCTATTGGCATCAAAGCCGCTGAGCCAGCCATGCCTGCCGTTCTTTGGGCTTTGCTGTTCGGCAACTTCGTGATCGGCACCGGCGTGATGGTCGTGCCGGGAACGCTGAACGAAATCAGTGCCTCGCTCCAGGTATCGGTGGCTACCGCAGGCCAGCTGATCACGGCCGCCGCACTATGCATGTGCCTTGGAGCGCCGCTGTGCGCAGCGGTCGTCGCAGGCTGGGACCGGCGCCGGTTGCTGGCCTTGTCCATGCTCTGGTTCGGCGCGCTGCACATGGCTTGTGCTGCCATGCCGAGTTTCGCCGCCCTGCTGCCGATGCGCGTGCTCGCGGTCATTGCGCCGGCCATCTTCACACCGCAGGCCGCCGCCTGCGTCGGCCTGCTGGTGCCGCCTGAACAACGGGGCCGCGCCATCACTTTTGTGTTCCTGGGCTGGTCGGTTGCTTCCGTACTCGGCATGCCCTTGAGCGCGCTCATCGGCGGCACCTGGGGCTGGCAAAGCGCCTTCATGCTGATCGGGCTGTTGAGCCTGGTCAGCGCCTGGTGGGTCTGGCGCGCCATGCCCGATGGCGTGAAGCCACCCGCATTGTCGATGGCAGCCTGGCGCGAAACCCTGCAGTCCTGGCCACTGATGCTTTGCGTTGCCGTCACCGTGCTGTACTCGGCCGGCCAGTTCGTGCTGTTCTCCTACTTTGCGCCCTACTACAAAGCCAGCATCGGCATCACAGCGCTGGAACTCAGCCTGCTGTTTGCGTGGTTTGGCGCCTTTGGCTTCCTGGGCAACATGTTGATGTCGCGCCATATCGATCGCATCGGCGCATCGCGCGCGGTCATGATCGGCATCGCCTGCATGGCGATGAGCCTGTTGATCTGGCCCTTGGGCACCAACCTGGCTCTTGCTGCTTTGGTGTCGGTGCCATGGGCGCTGGGCTGCTTTTCTTCCAATTCGGCCCAGCAGGCGCGGTTGGTCGGCCTTGCGCCAGGTCTCGCCGCCGGCTCGATCGCGCTCAACAGTTCGGCCATGTATGCAGGCCAGGCCCTGGGGGCCGGCAGCGGTGGCTGGCTGATAGCACAGGACCGCATGGACCTGTTGCATTGGGTTGGCTTCGCCGGCCTCGCAATGGCCATGGCGGTCAGTTGGCTGGCGAGCCGCGCGCGCCGGCACGGCTCCTGATTCAGCCTCCCAAGTGCCGGCTCAGTGCCGGCTCCCCTTGGGGGCGATGTCCGCCTCCACGTCAGGGTCGAACAGATTGAAATCGACCAGCTTTTGCTTGTCCGATTTGGCGCCTGCGGGCGCATCTCCTGATGGAATCTCCGGCAAATCCTCTTCCGGCAGCAGTACTTCCGGAAGATCGCTGGCGCCGGGCACGTCATCGCTCAGATCCAGATCCAGCCGCAATCGGTCGGAACGGGGAATCACCGGCAGATCGGACAAGGGCTCGCCTGCGGGAGAGTACATCTCCATGGTCTGCGATGACAGGACCGCCGACACCGAAGACAACTCGCTGGGACCGTCCCCGAGACCAGGCTCCTCCGGCGGCGCCAGCGGCGCCACGCGGCTCCTGCGCGCTTGCGCAACCCGCTCCGCAGCGTCCTGGTTGTCCAGCGACGCCACGATGCCGCCCTTGCCCATCGCGTGCAGCATCAACAGCTCACGGAAAGCCGCCAAGTCGAAAATCTCCGCGCTCTGCCCGCCGGGCTGGGGGTACAAGTACTCCTCGATCAGCGCAAGTGCCTGAGGCGACGGCCACAGCGCCTCAATGTCGGCCATGACCTCGGGGTACTCCTCAAGCAACTTGCCTTCGTTGTTGAAGCCGGTGAACCCCGGAACGCGCCCGTTGAATATCTGGTTGAACTCCCCGCGCAGCTGATTGAAATCCTCGATGCGGCTCAAGGTGTGGTAAATCTTCAAAAGATCCAGGTAAGCCAGCGGGCTGGACTCGGGGTTCTCGCCGATGTGTTTCTTCAGCACCGCAATGGCCTGGTCGTACTGGCCCAGCGACACAAAGAACTCCGCATGCTGCTGGACGTCGAACAACTCCTCGGGGTTGACCGCGCGCTGCACGCGCGGCGCCGCCTGTTGCTGCACACGCGCAGGCGGGCTTGCCACCACGGCCGCCACAACCGGCGCTGCTCCGGGCAAGCTTTGGCGCAGGCTGTCCAGCGTAGATTCAACCCGGTCCAGGTCGACATCCACCTTGCTCACGCGGTGCCCACCAACACTGGGCGGCCCCACCGAAGCCGAACCCGTGCTGACGACGCCAAGACCGTCCGAATGCACCTCGTCTGCTGCGTCCCGGTTGCGCCACCACTCCGGCGCCATGGACTCCGCCTCGCGGCGCTTGACCCACAGGTAGGCCGCCAATGCCGCCACGGCGAGCAGCAGCGCCACCAGGCCATAGGTCACGCCGTTGGCGTAGCGCCCGTCTTCCACCTTCTGCAAGCGGATCTGGAGCTCGGCCAGCTTGGCTTCGTTGCGGGAGGTCTGGTCGCGCAACGCCTTGTTGGCCTTTTCCGCCTCTTCCAGCTTCTTGGCTTGCGCCACCAGTTCTTCGGGCTGGGCGTTCAGGGCGCGCCACATCGCTGCCGCTTCGCTGCGCTGAGCAGCATTGTTGTCTGCGGCAGGGGCAGAAATGAGTTCCTGTGAAGGCTTGAGTGCCGCCTCGCGCTCGGCAACCACCTCCACGGATTCCAGCTTCAGGCGCGGTTTGCTTGGCGCAGGCTCCGCCTTGGGTACGGCAACCGCGACAGTGGGTGCCTTGGCCGTGCTGGCTCGCGCCGG
>DATILI010000261.1:0-3625 GCA_035476635.1 Burkholderiaceae bacterium
TTCATCTGGAGCATCGTTGACGCGCGTGAGCAGGGAGGAGCCAACGCGTGACCGCGCTGGAACTGTTGGAAAGCCTGAACCTGCTGGATGAGCAGGAAAGCATCGAAGCCAAGCGCGCCGGAGATGTAGGCAAGTCCCTGCTCGAAACTGTCTGTGCCTTTGCCAATGAGCCGGGCCTGGGCGGTGGCTGGCTACTGCTGGGCGTGGTGCGCGAAGACCAGGCTCTGTTTCCGGCTTATGACGTCGAAGGCATTGAGCAGCCCGAGAAGCTGGGTGCTGACATCGCTACCCAATGCCGCAACACCTTCAACCAGCCGGTGCGCGTGGACATTGCCACTGAGCTCATCAACGGCAAGTCCGTGATGGTGGTGCGTGTGCCCGAGGCCCAGCCGCAAGACAAGCCCATCTTCTTCAAGGCGCAGGGCCTGCCCAGAGGAGCGTTCCGTCGCATCAGCAGCACAGACCAACACTGCACCGACGACGATCTGGCAGTGTTTTACCAGGGTCGCCAGCACGAGAGTTTTGACAGCACGCTTGTGGCTGACGCAACGCTGGACGACCTGCTGCCCGAGGCCATTGCCGACTACCGCCAGTCTCGTACTGAAGCCAATCCCGACGCAGAAGAGCTGCGATGGAGCGACGAAGATCTGCTGCAGTCTCTGGGCTGCATCCGCCGCAATCCACAAGGCGCTTGGCAACCCACGGTGGCCGGCCTCATGCTATTTGGAAAACCAGTGGCCTTGCGCCGTTGCTTCCCCATGATGCGGGCGGACTACATCCGCGTACCTGGCCGTGAATGGGTGCCCCATCCGGACAGGCGTTTTGACACGATTGACCTGCGCGACCCTTTGCTGCGCCTGGTCCGCCGCGCGCAAGCCGCCATCCTGGACGACCTGCCCAAGGGCTTCGCATTGGAGGAAGGCGACCTGCAACGACAGGACAAACCCGCCATTCCGCTGCGCGTAATCCGTGAGGCGCTGGTCAACGCGTTGATGCACCGCAGCTACCGAAGCCACAGCCCAGTGCAAATCATCCGCTACGCCAACCGGCTTGAAATCCGCAACCCCGGCTTTTCGCTCAAGTCGCAGGACCACCTGGGTGAGCCTGGCTCGCAACTGCGCAACCCCAAAATTGCCGCTGCGCTGTACGACACGCGTCTGGCCGAAACCAAGGGCAGTGGCATCCGGGTCATGCGCGAGAGCATGGAACAGGCCGGCCTCACGCCGCCCCTGTTCGAGTCCGATCGCGGCAACGATCAGTTTGTGGCGCGCTACTTTTTCCATCACTTTTTGGGCGACGACGACATTGCCTGGCTCGCCCAGTTCAAGGATCTGCATTTGTCGGAGGACGAAGCCAAGGCGCTGATCGTTGTGCGCGAGGCGGGCGCCATCGACAACGCCAGTTACCGAGAGCTGACCCGGCTGGATGCCCTGTCCGCCAGCCAAAGCTTGCGTCGCCTGCGCGATGCAGGACTGCTGGCCCAGAAGGGACGCGGCTCGGCAACTTACTACATCCCTACCGAAAACCTGTTGGGCAACAGCACGGAGAAAGGCGCAACAGACGGCCTGGGCGGCTTGTCTAGGGAGTTGGAGCGCTTGTCTAGGGACTCCGACTCCCTATCTAGGGACTCTGACGGCCTGGCTAGGGAGAAAAATGCCGCCCGCCAAGCCGCACGGAACGTTCTCCTCGCGGCAGTGCCCGGCGAATTGGCAGCCCGATTGGGTGCCTTGGGTCGCCGTAGCCCTCCGGACGCGGTGCGCGCCGTGGTGCTGGACCTGCTTCGGCAGCGCGAGTGGCGCTTGGAGGAACTGAGCCAGCTTTTGCAGCGCAATGCGGAGTACGTGCGCCAGCAGTATGTGCAGCCGCTGATCAAATGCGGTGCGATTGCGATGACCCGGGAGCCGAACGATCCGCAGCAGGCGTATCGGGCGGTAGATCAAACGCCATGAGCGCACGTCAGCCTCGGCATTGAACGGGCACGAGAAGCCCTATTTGCGTGGCAACTATTCGGAGAACAACCCGCCTTCGCGGTTCGTCGGCGGCGTTACGCCGAGGTGCCTGAACGCGGCCAAGGTCGCAATGCGCCCACGCGGCGTTCGCTGCAGGTAGCCCTGCTGGATCAGATAGGGCTCGATCACGTCCTCGATAGTGCCCGACTCTTCACCGATGCTGGCCGCGATGTTGTCCAGGCCGACCGGGCCGCCGTCGAAGCGGTGGATCACGGCTTCCAGCAGCTTGCGGTCCATCACGTCGAAGCCTTGCGGGTCCACGTCCAGCATGGCCAGCGCCTTGTTGGCGATCTCCAGCGTGATCCGGCCCGCGCCCTTGACCTCGGCATAGTCGCGCACGCGGCGCAGCAGCCGGTTGGCGATGCGCGGCGTGCCGCGCGAGCGCCGCGCGATCTCGAAGCCGCCAGGCTCGTCCGTCGGGACGTTGAGCAGCCCGGCGCTGCGCCTGACGATGCGCGCCAATTCCTCGGGCGTGTAGAACTCCAGGCGCGAGACGATGCCGAAGCGGTCGCGCAGCGGGTTGGTCAGCATGCCGGCGCGGGTGGTGGCGCCGACCAGGGTGAACGGCTGCAGGTCCAGCTTGATGCTGCGCGCCGCCGGGCCTTCGCCGATCATGATGTCGATCTGGTAATCCTCCAGCGCCGGGTACAGGATTTCCTCCACCACCGGGCTCAGGCGATGGATCTCATCGATGAAGAGAACGTCGTTCTTTTCAAGATTGGTCAACAGCGCGGCCAGGTCCTTGGGCTTTTCGAGCACCGGCCCGCTGGTCTGGCGCAGGTTGACGCCGAGTTCATGCGCAATGATGTGCGAGAGCGTGGTTTTGCCCAGGCCGGGCGGGCCGAACAGCAGCACGTGGTCCAGCGCCTCGTTGCGCTTCTTGGCCGCCCCGATGAAGATTTCAAGTTGCTCGCGCACCTTGGCCTGGCCCACGTATTCATCCAGCAGCTTGGGCCGCAGGGCCCGCTCGATGGCTTCCTCGTTGGGCGAAACAGGTGCGGCGGAGACGACGCGATTGCTCTTCGGCGCGGGGCCTGTCGCGGAAAAATCGTCGGTTTGGATGGTCACGGTGGGTGTCGCAGAGCAGGCTGGGCGAAGGAGCATGTGACTATAGCGCCCCCGCGCGCAGGCCGGGCGCCGGTTCAAGAACCATGGTGTTTCTGCCGATACCATTTCCAATGGCATGCGATAAAACCTGGGTGAATATGAATCTGCGCCTCAAGCTGTTGGCTGCTGGCCTGGCATTGTTGCTGGCCGGCGGCAAGGTCTTGGCCCAGCCAGGAGACGCGCCCGCGCCAGCGGCGGCGCCCAAGGAATCGCTGGCCGATCAGATACGCGCCATCCTGGAAAAGGAAAAGAGCGCCAAACCATCCACCGTGCGAAAGGCCGAGAAGCCGCCGCCCATCCCCGTGATCACGGTGGACGTGAGCCGGCGTGGTGGCGCGCGCATGGATCCCGGCAACGCGCCCCCGCCTGAGCCGCGAGCAGGCCAGCAATACCAGCGTGCCCGCACAGTGGCGCTGACAGGGCATGCGCCGGTACCCGTGATGGCTGCCTCGCGCATGGCGGCGCATGCGCCAGTGCCAGTGCGCGGCGCAACGCATGGCGCAGCCCAC
>DATILI010000262.1:0-3939 GCA_035476635.1 Burkholderiaceae bacterium
GCTGGCCGTCCACCGCCTGCACGTATTCATTGAGCAGAAGCGCGCCGACATCTCGCGCATTTGCCGCCGGCACCACATTCGCCGGCTGGAAGTGTTTGGCTCGGCCGCGCGCGCCACGGACTTCGACCCCGCAACCAGCGATGCGGATTTTCTGGTGGAGTTTGCGCCTGAGGCCAAGCATGGGCTGGACCGCTACTTTGCTTTCAAGGCGGATCTCGAGGCGTTGCTTCAACGCGGGGTTGACCTGGTGGAGCCGGCGACGCTGCGCAATCCCTACCTGCTGGCGGGCGTCAATAGCGCGCGCGAAGTGGTGTATGCAGCATGATCCACGGGCTTGGTTGTGGGATGTGCGCGAGGCGGCGCAGGCAGCGCAGTGACATGGATGCCGGGTCAACCCCGGCATAACAGCCTTGCGGGAACGACGCGCCCGTAGAGGGCGTGGCGCACTCCGTGCTCATCAACGCCATGCGCAGTTCGCGCGCCCTGCCGCAGTCGTCACGGGAGTACAGTGGTCCCCACCCAAGGAGCCCACCCATGAAAACCGTGATGGTCCGCTACAAGCTCAAGCCCGAATGCGTCGCTGAGAACGAGGCCCTGATCAAGCAGGTGTTCGTGCAGCTCGCGCGCGACAAGCCATCTGGCATGCGCTACCAGGCATTCAAGCAGGCCGATGGCGTGAGCTTTGTGCACCTGTCGGCGTTCGACAACCCGGATGGCAATCCGCTGACGAAGCTGGAGTCGTTCAAGGCGTTCACGGCGGGAATCAAGGAGCGGTGCGTGGAGCCGCCGGCGCCGGTGGAGTTACAGCAGCTGGGGCGGTACGACCATCTGGCTTGAGGGCGGGGATGGATGCCGGGTCACACCGGCGAGCTTTTCCCGGGCCGCGCTGCGTGTTTCGTTTTCTATGCCTTTATTGACAAAGGCATAGAAAATGCAACACACTTCATTGCATGACCGGCCAGTCGCGCACCCACGAACAAGCCATCCTCAAGCTGGCGCGACAGCGTCCGCTCCTTAGAGCGCGCGACCTCGGCAGCCAATCGATACCCACTGCCGTCCTCGGCCGACTGGTCAGTGCCGGCAAGCTGGAAAGAGTGGGGCGCGGCGTCTACAGCCTGCCCGGCCGCCCGATCACCGAATTCCGGTCCCTCGCCGAGGTGGCCCTGCGGGCGCCGCAGGGCGTGATCTGCCTGCTGTCGGCGCTGCGCGTTCACGGCATCGGGACCCAAGCGCCCTTTGAGGTGTGGCTGGCAATTCCAAAGAACCTGCCACCGCCTCGCTTCGACCAGCCGGCACTGCGCGCGGTCCGCATGTCTGGCCCTGCCCTGACCGAGGGAATCGAGGAGCACAAGATCGAAGGGGTAACGGTGCGGGTCTTCGATGCCGCCAAGACAGTCGCTGATTGCTTCAAGTACCGCAACAAGATCGGCATCGACGTGGCGCTCGAAGCGCTCCGTGAAGGCTGGTCGCAAAAGAAGTTTCGGATGGACGATCTCTGGCGCTACGCCACCATCGACCGCGTTGCCAACGTTATGCGGCCCTATCTCGAGAGCAACACGACGTGAGCAAGAAACTCCCCGCGTCCAGGGGACGCCTCGCAGCGAGGATGGCGCTGGTAACATGAGGGCGCCAGCATCCTAGCTGGCAGCTCACCGCCATGCACGCATTGATAGAGCAGAAACGCGCCGACATTTCGCGCATTTGCCGCCGGCATCACATTCGCCGGTTGGAGGTGTTCGGCTCGGCCGCGCGCGCCACGGACTTCGACCCCGCGACCAGCGATGCGGATTTTCTGGTGGAATTTGCGCCTGAGGCCAAGCATAGGCTGGACAGCTACTTTGCTTTCAAGGCCGATCTCGATGCATTGCTGCAGCGTGGGGTCGACCTGGTGGAGCCGGCGACGCTGCGCAATCCCTACCTGCTGGCGGGCGTCAATAGCGCGCGCGAAGTGGTGTATGCAGCGTGATCCACGGGCCTGGCTTTGGGATGTGCGCGAGGCGGCGCAGTGACATGGATGCCGGGTCGAGCCCGGCATGACAACTTTGCTGCAAAGACGCGGCGCCGGCGCCGGTGGAGTTACAGCAGCTGGGGCGGTACGACCATCTGGCTTGAGGGCGGGAGTAAATGCCGGGTCACGCGCACGTCATGCGCCGCATCGACGTCGCCAGCAGCCGCGACACCGACTTGAGTGAATCGGGCGGCGGCTGATAGCCGTCGCCGGCCGCGACGCCGCAAACCAGCGTGCCCGATTCGATCCCTTCGGTGCTGCACACCGCCACGGCATCGAAGAGCGAGGTGCCGCAGCGCGCCTCCAGCAATCCGCGTCCGTAGGCCGCCTCGAAGGGGTTGCAGCAGTCGTCGGGCACCGCTTCGCGGCCATTGAGCCTGCCGTTTCTCAGCTGCCCGATGAACACCATCTCCATGCCGAAGGCGTTGCGAAGACGGTTCAGCACCGGCACCAGCGCGCTGAGCTGCGGCGTGTCACTGTCATCGCCCGTCACGGCCGCCAGTTCCCCTTCGAGCACGACCATCCCGGAGAGGTCGTTGTCGGCCCACTGAAGGTCTTGTGTAGCGGCTTGCATGATCTGCTCCTGGTTCCACGGGGTGATGGAACGAGTACACCGCATGCGACGAAGTGTTCAGTAGGGAAAGGGAGAAGTGCGGGTGCGG
Organism: Burkholderiaceae bacterium; assembly: GCA_035476635.1. Lineage (GTDB taxonomy): Bacteria > Pseudomonadota > Gammaproteobacteria > Burkholderiales > Burkholderiaceae_C > DATILI01. Next base: position 2,671 of record DATILI010000262.1, read on the forward strand.
CAATTTCGTAAGCCTTTTGGACTCAGTGGCTTCAGTCTCCCTGCGTGGAGGCATCACGCCAGCGGCAACTGGCACCAGCTTTCAGGCGCGGCGAAAGTACTAAAGTGAGGGGTCCTTTCTTCCTTGGATTCCAACGTGCTGGCAAAGATCACTTCCAAGAACCAGCTGACCCTGCCCAAAGCTGTGATGACCGCCGTCGGCGCGGCGGAGTTTTTTGATGTCGAGGTGCACCAAGGGCGCATCGTGTTGACGCCGGTACGCATCCAGCGCGGGGATGCCGTACGCGCCAAGCTCGCGGCGCTTGGATTGGCCGGCGCGGACGTGGTGGATGCGGTGCGCTGGGCGCGCGCCGGGGCTGCCGGCCATGGCGTGGCCGAGCCCGGTCCCGGCTACGGTCAGGGCGCCGGTGGCGCGCGAAAAGCGCCGGCAAAGAACAAAGCGGCGCGAGGGACATGAAGGCGCCGCGGCGCGTGGTGCTCGACGCCAACGTGATCGTGCAGCACTGTTGTTCGGCGGTGGGCCGACCGCGCAGGTGCGCGCGGCTGCTTGCCCCCTGCCCCTTTGGGTGAGGCGGTCGGCGGGAAATCAAGGCGACGTGCCGCTGTATTTCGCGTACCCGTTGGCCCTCAACTCACAAGCCGGGCATCCCCCACACCCATACCCCCACGCATGCAACGTGCTGTGATCCCCCAGGTAGCAGCTGTGGGTGTCCCTGCGAATGATCTCCACCAGCGCCTCGCCACCCAGCCCCTCCGCCATCGCCCAGGTCCGCGCCTTGTCGATCCACATCAGGGGCGTCTCGATCACGAAGCGCTGGTCCAGGCCCAGGCCCAGCGTCACCTGCAGGGATTTGAGCGTGTCGTCGCGGCAGTCGGGGTAGCCGGAATAGTCGGTCTCGCACATGCCGCCCACCAGCACGCTGATGCCGCGGCGGTAGGCCACGGCGGCGGCGAAGGTGAAGAAGATCAGGTTGCGGCCGGGCACGAAAGTGTTGGGCAGGCCGCTTTTTTCGAATTCGATGGCCTTGTCCTGCGTCAGCGCGGTGTCGCTCACCTGGCCGAGCAGGCCGAGGTCGAGCAGGTGGTCCTGGCCCAGTTTCGCGGCCCAGGATGGGAAGCGGCTGCGCAAGTTGTCCAGCACGGTCTGGCGGCATGCCAGCTCCACGCGGTGGCGCTGGCCGTAGTCGAAGCCGATGGTTTCCACCTGCTCGTAGCGGTCCAGCGCCCAGGCAAGGCAAGTCGCGGAGTCTTGTCCGCCCGAGAAGAGAAC
>DATILI010000263.1:0-6438 GCA_035476635.1 Burkholderiaceae bacterium
TGATCTCGGCGCGGTAGCCGCGAAAGGAGTACAAGCGTGCCATGGCCACACCCCCAGTCGATCCCATCCGCCGCGATGTGCTGGCGCAAACGGCCAAGGGCGCACTGGCGTTGGCCGCATCGCCTGCTTTTGCAGCGGGTGGTGCGACCTCGCCCGAAGCGCGCTGGTACCAGGCCGCACTTTCGATGAAGCGCCTGGCAGAGACTTGGGGCGACCAGCCCTATGGCGCGGTGCTCGTGGCGAACGGAGAACTTGTCGGCGAAGGCCCGAGCCGCGTCGTCAAGAACCAGGACCCCGATGCCCACGCCGAGCGCGAGGCTATTCGTGACGCGCAGCGCAGGTTGGGAAGGAAGTCGCTTGCAGGCAGTGTTCTTTATTCCACCTCGCGGCCATGCCGTCTTTGCGAAGCCGCGGCGGCGCAGGCCCAGGTGGCGCGCATGGTCTTCGGGCCGGACTTTGTGGACGCGGGAGCGCCCAAGCCCTAGCCGATGTGGGCAGTTCGCCTACTTGCCAATACGGCTGTTTCTCACGCATGCCGAAACGGCGTGGCATCAACATGGGGCCTATTCGACCCAGCGAGGCCTGCCCATGAATCGCCACTGCTTTATCGCCTTGGTCATTGTCTTCGGCACAGTGACCATTGGATCACCCGTCAGCGCCCAGACCACGAGCGACGCGGCCGTGCCGGCGCAACAACGCTATGAGCGCGAAGTTGCCAGTTGCAACAACGGCGCCATGGCAGCACCCGACCGCGAAGCCTGCATCCGCATCGCAGGAACGCGGCTGGATCGCGTACGCGGCACGCCTGCCGTCGATGCGCCACTGACCACGCCCGACGGCCGTGCCACGGTGGTGGCACCGGAGGGCGCCACGATGCCCTCGGGCTCGTCGAACGCCGACACCTCGCGCGATGGCCGCGCCACCGTTGTGCGTTGATCGGAGAATCCTATGCGCGCTGCAAAAACCGAAAAAGCGGATCAGGCCGGCATGGCCAAGACCTCGACTCGCACCTTGTGGAAAGGTGCCATCACCTTTGGCCTGGTGCACATCCCCATCGCGCTGTATTCGGCAACGGCCGAAAGCGGCATCAACTTCGACTGGATCGACAAGCGCTCGATGGACCCGGTGGGCTACAAACGCGTGAACAAGCGCACGGGCAAGGAAATCAACAAGGAAGACATCGTCAAGGGCATTGAATGGGAAGACGGGGAGTACGTCATCATTTCGCCCGAGGAAATTGCCGCGGCCTACCCCAAGTCGACCCAGACCATCGAAATCGAAGCATTCATCCCGGCCGACGACATACCGTTCGTGTACCTGGAGCGGCCGTACTACGTGGCGCCCGTCAACCGCGGCGAGAAGGTCTACGCGCTGCTGCGCGAGACCCTGCGCGAGGCCGACCTGGTGGCGGTGGCCAAGGTCGTCATCCAGACCAAGCAGCATCTGGCCGTGCTGATTCCCTGCGGGCCCGCGCTGGTCTTGAACCTGTTGCGCTGGGGCGGTGAAATCCGTTCGTGGGAAGAGCTCAAGCTGCCGCCCGTGGGCGCCAAGGCGGCGGGCTTGAAGGCAAGCGAGATGGCCATGGCCCGCGAGCTGGTCAAGGGCATGACCGCCAAATGGAGCGCAGACCAGTTTCGCGACTCGTTCCGGGACGAGATCATGAAGCTTGCACAGGCCAAGGCCAAGGCCGGCGAAACCAAGGTGGTGCAGAAACTTGAAAGCCCTGAAGAGGCGCCCAGAGGGGCCAATGTCCTCGACCTGACGGAGTTGCTCAAGCGCAGCCTGGGCCGCAAGGCCAGTGACCGCGCACAGCCCAGGCCTTCGGCCAAAACCCCGGCAAAAAGGACGGTGGCAAAGAAGGTGGCGCCGAGCAAGCCCAAACTGCGGCGCGTTGCGTGACTGAGCCATGGCCGCGCCCGCACGAGAAACCAAGCGCAGCACTGGCCCGAAGGCGCGCGATGCGCTGAAAGCCTACCAGCGAAAACGCAACTTTGCCGTCACGCCGGAACCCTCCGAGGGCGGCACGCCAACGGGCAAGGCGCGCCAGTTTGTGATTCAAAAGCACTGGGCCAGCCACCTGCACTACGACTTTCGCCTCGAACTCAATGGAACAATGAAAAGCTGGGCAGTGCCCAAGGGCCCCAGCTTCGACCCGCATGACAAGCGCATGGCGGTGCAGGTGGAGGACCATCCCATGGCCTACAACCGCTTCGAAGGCCAGATACCCGCGGGGCAGTACGGCGCCGGCAAGGTCATCATCTGGGACAAGGGCACCTGGACGGCCATGGGCCATCCGGCCAAGGACTACAAGGCGGGCAAACTCAAGTTCCGGCTGGACGGCCACAAGCTGCGGGGCAACTGGACCCTGGTGCGCATGCATGGCAAGGAAAACGAAAAGCAGCCGCCCTGGCTGTTGATCAAGGAGCACGACAGCTTCGCGAGGCCGGCGGCGGAATTCGACGTGCTGCAGGCCATGCCGGACAGCGTCAAGAATCTCAAGATCAGTCCCGCCCCCGCAGGGAAAAAGGCCGCATTGCCAAAAACGCTTTCGCCGCAGCTGGCGACGCTGGCAGACCGCCCACCTGCGGACTTGTCGGGCTGGATGTTCGAGCTCAAGTTCGATGGCTACCGCCTGTTGACGCGCATCCAGGGCAAGCAGGTCAGGCTTTTCACGCGCAACGGCAACGATTGGACTGCGAAGATGCCAGGGCTGGTTGCGCAGATCAGGCGCTTGCCGATCAAATCCGGCTGGCTGGACGGCGAGATTCTCGTCATGAACAACGGCGTGCCTGACTTCCAGTCGCTGCAAAACGCGTTTGACGGCGGCGGCACGGCCGACATCGTGTACTACCTGTTCGACCTGCCGTTCTGTGACGGCCGTGACCTGCGGCCGTTGCCGCTGGCGCAGCGGCGCGAAAAGTTGCGCAAGGTACTGGCGAGCCATGCATCGGACCAACTTCTTTTCAGCGAAGCGTTCGACGCGAATCCGCGCGATCTCCTCGCGTCGGCCTGCAAGATCGGGTTTGAAGGCGTGATCGGCAAGCGCGAGTCCGCCCCGTATGTTTCGCGCCGCACGGCGGATTGGATCAAGCTCAAGTGCAGCAACGCCCAAGAGTTTGTCATTGGCGGCTACACCGACCCCAGGAACTCGCGCTCGGGTTTCGGCTCGCTGCTCCTGGGCGTGCATGACGCGCACGGCAAGCTGCAGTACGCCGGCAACGTGGGTGCGGGTTTCAGCGAACAGATGCTGGCGCGCCTCACGGAGCAACTGGAAAAGCTGCATACCGGCACCTGCCCTTTCGCCCAGCCGCGAGAGATCGCAAAGAAGGCGCACTGGGTCAAGCCGAAGTTGCTGGCCCAGGTTTCGTTTGCCGAATGGACCGGCACGCATCGCATCCGCCACGCGGTCTTCCACGGGCTGCGTGCCGACAAACCGGCCAGTGCCATCGTGCGCGAAGCGCCGCAGCAGGTCGCTGCGGCGAAGGCTGTGTCATTGGGCGCGCTGCGCGTGACGCATCCCGAGCGTGTGATCGACGCGACCACCGGCTTGACCAAGATTGACCTGGTGCGGTACTACGCGAGCGTCGCGCCGCTGTTGCTGGAGCACCTGAAGGGCAGGCCGGTTGCCTTGGTGCGCGCGCCGGCGGGAATCGGCAAGGAGACGTTCTTCCAGAAGCACCAGGAGGGCGCCAGCCTGGCCGGCATTGCGCAGCTTGATGTGGCATTGGACCCGGGACACCCGCCGCTGCTGGAGGTGTTGAAGGTCGAAGGCCTGTTGTCGGCCGCGCAGATGAACGTCATTGAGTTCCACACCTGGAACGCCCGCAAGGACAAGATCGACCGGCCGGACCGCATGACGTTCGACATCGACCCGGGCGAGGGCGTGGCCTGGGAGCAAATTCAGGAGGCGGCAATGCTTGTGCACAGCCTGCTGGACGAACTGGCACTGCCAGCGTTCCTGAAGACCAGCGGCGGCAAGGGGCTGCACGTGGTGGTGCCGATCAAGCGGCTGCATGAATGGGAAACGGTGAAGGGCTTCTCCGAAGCCGTGGTGCGGTATCTGGCGCAGACCATTCCGCAGCGTTTCGTCGCCAAGAGTGGGCCGCGCAACCGCATCGGCAAGGTCTTCGTCGACTATCTGCGCAACGGGCGCGGCGCCACCACGGCGGCCGCATGGACTGCAAGGGCACGGCCCGGCATGGGCATCTCGGTGCCGGTTAGATGGCCGGAGCTGCAAACGCTGACCTCGGGCGCGCACTGGACAGTGAAGACCGTGGACCAGCGTCTGCAAATTGGCAACGATGCATGGCATGGCTATGCGGCAGCCGCCAGGTCGATTGCCTCGGCGATGAAGGCCCTGGGCGAGTGAGCGCGGCCATCTCCTACAGCGTGTAGGGCGTTCCATGGCGCCATCCGCGTCGCAGCAACCGACAGTCGAATCGGTACGCGCCTACGGCCAAGGCGCCGATCCTCGACCATGATTGCACTACGAAAAGGAGAACATCATGTCCATACCCACCCCCCGGCCCGACGGCGATATCGGCACTCTTCCCCTTCCCACGCGGATGGCGGCAGCGGTCGATGACATGGCCTATGAACTGGAGATGGATGCGGACGGAGACGAGGACGAGGTCTGGGTTCTCTCGATCCGCCTTGAATTTGCCGACCAGGCGGAGTGAGCTGTCGGCGTGTCAGGCCTGACAGGCCTGTCACGCTCACGTGCCCGTCGTCCGCTGCCGGGCGCGTTCCAGAGTCCGCGCCGCTGCTTGCGGGTCCATTCCATAGGTTCCGGCGAAGGCCTCCACCGTCTGGCCGCTGGCCGTGAAGGCGCGCAATAGCGCCTCGTCCTTGGCAGCACGTGCAGCGGCCTCGGCCAGGGCTTCGTCCAGCAGGGCGTTGGTCGCCTCGTCGTGGCTGCGCACAAGTTCTGCGTAATCCGCGCGCGCCAGGCCCGAAGACTCAAAGGCCTGGATGAGGCGGTTGCGCAGCTTGGGTTTCAAGTCTTCCTCGGTGCGGCTTTGCCGGCGGCGAAACACTTCGAGCAGGGCGTGGTGCACATGCTCGGGCGCCATGTCTTCTACCGCATCGCCTTGCAGGTCATGCCGCTTTTGCCCGGCGGCCACGGCGGTGAGGTAGCGCGTGGAGCGGGTGTGCAGGGCCAGCGCGGCCTTGAGGGCCTCGCGTTCGAAAATCTCGGGGTGGGCTGTCTGCAGGTCCTGGAAGATGCCGCGCTTGAGCGGAAGAAAGGTCTCGCCAAAGAGGTGAGGGTAGAAGCCGGCGAGTTGGTCCAGCAACGGATGGGTCCGGGTCGGGCGTTGCGCTGCGCCCTTTGGTGCAGCGTGCCGGCGTGCAGGTTTGTTGTCCCGGCGCGGCTGGGTCGAAACGGTTTGGGGCGCGGAATCGGTCATGTCGTGAAAAGAAATGTCTGGAGCAAAGTCGTCATCATGCCAGCAGTCGCATTGCCGGGTCGGACTATTGGTCCGGCGCAGACAGCGAGACAGCCCGCTGTCCTACACACCACGGCAGCGCGCGGCAGTACAAAAGAACCCCGAACACGCAAGCGCCCATGACCACAACCGACTCCGTGCCGCCGCTGACGGTGATGACCGTCAATATCCACAAGGGGTTTACGGTGTTCAACCGCAGGTTCATCCTGCACGACTTGCGCGAAGCCGTTCGCAGCGTGGGTGCGGATGTCGTGTTCCTGCAGGAGGTGCTGGGCGCGCACAAGCACCAAGATCGGCACGATTTTCCCGAGCAGCCGCACTACGAATTCCTGGCCGACAGCATCTGGCCGCAATACGCCTATGGCCGCAATGTGGTGTATCCCAAGGGACACCACGGCAATGCCGTGATGTCCAAGTTCCCCATCGTGCATGACCAGAACCATGATGTCTCGGTTGCCGGGCCGGAGCGGCGCGGCATGCTGCATTGCGTCTTGCACCTGCCGGCGCGGGCGCGCGATGTGCACGTCATCTGCGTGCATCTGGGGCTGCAGGAGGCGCATCGTCGACAGCAGCTGGAGTTGCTGTGCCTGATGGTGCGCGGCGAGGTGCCTGACGACGCGCCTTTGGTGGTCGCGGGGGATTTCAACGATTGGCACTGCCTTGCCAACGCAATCCTGGAGCGCGAAGTCGGCCTGCGCGAGGTCTTTGTGCAGGCCAGGGGCCGGGCGGCGCGAACGTTTCCGGCGCGCTTTCCGCTATTGGCGCTGGACCGGATCTACGTGCGCAACGCGGTGGTCCACTCGCCCGTGGTGCTGCCGCGCAAGCCGTGGTCGCATTTGTCGGACCACGCACCGCTGGCGGCGGAAATCCATATCTAGGAAGTCATTCAACTTTAACCCGGGGAATCAAAAATGTTGACATCAAGCAAGAGTCTCGTGGATCGTGAAACCAAGTTTTGGCAGTCGATGATTGACCAGGATGCCGACGCCGC
>DATILI010000264.1:0-13080 GCA_035476635.1 Burkholderiaceae bacterium
AACGGCCCATCGACCAGATGCATGCTGACCTTGCGTCCCGGCACATGCGCATTGCGCGTGGTGAAGGTCTGGCTGATCCCGCTGAAGGAAATGCCGATTTCCGCCGTCATGCCCGCATCGTCCGCCGCAATGATCCTGGCATGGTCGCACCAGGGCAAAAACCGGGGGTAGTCCTCGACCCGCGTGATCAAGGCAAACATCTCTTCGGCGCTGTACCAGATGAGGACGGATTTATGAACGGTTTTCATAGACAATGCGGGGCTGCGCGGGATTGTAGACAAGGCTTGAACGCCTTCCAGACGCCCCCACCTTTTGCACTTCATGGCCAAGAAACCCGATACCTCCTCCCGCATCGCCGATAACAAAAAGGCCGCGTACAACTACTTTTTCGAAGAGCGCTTCGAAGCCGGCATGGTGCTCGAAGGCTGGGAAGTGAAGGCCTTGCGCGAAGGCAAGGTCCAGCTGACCGATGGCTACGTTGTGATTCGCAGTGGCGAGCTGTTCGTCATCGGCTGTCAGATCAATCCGCTGAATACCGCGTCCACCCACATCAACCCCGATGCCGTGCGCACCAAGAAGCTCCTGTTGAACAAGGAAGAGATCCGTCGCCTGATCGGGAAAGTCGAGCAAAAGGGCTATACGCTGGTACCGCTCAACCTGCATTGGAAGTCCGGCAAGGTCAAATGCGAGATTGCGCTGGCCAAGGGCAAGGCGGAGCACGACAAGCGCGACACCATCAAGGACCGCGAAGGCAAGCGCGAAGTGGAGCGCGCAATGAAGAGCCGCAGCCGCTGACGCTTAAGGCAGCGCGCGCAGGGGATGCGCGTGCGCGGGCCACGGGCTTTCGAAGAACGGCGCCACCATCTCGGGGGTCACATCTTCGATGCGCGCCGGATGCCACTTCGGGCTATGGTCCTTGTCCACCGCCAACGCACGGATCCCTTCGACGGTTTCGCTCTGCGCTCCTGGCCTGAGATGAAAACAGTGGCGCACCAGGTTGCGCTCCATGCGCAGGTCGTCGGCCAAACTCATGTCGCGCGCGCGGCGGATCTGCTCCAGCACCACGTGCAGCATCAGCGGTGAACGCTTGCGCAGCGCCGCGGCCGTTTCCTGTGCCCACGTCGAGCCATCGGCCTCAAGCGAAGCGGCGATGCCTAGCACCGTTGCGTGGGAGAAATGCAGGTCCACCTGCGGCTGGGCTTGGGCAACTTCGGCGTTGCTTGCGACTGGCTTCGCAGCGAGTTGTTGCTTGAAACCCGCCAGCGATTCAAAGCCACCCTGGCCCAGGCTTTCCCACAGCGCGGGCAAGTCGGCCGAGTTCACCAGACTGTCCGCCAGGCCCAGCGCCAGCGCATCGACGCCGACCAGCATGTGGCCCGTCAGCGCGAGGTACTCGCCCATGCGGCCCGGACAACGGCTCAGGAAATAGCCACCGCCGACGTCGGGAAACAGGCCGATGTTGGTTTCGGGCATGGCCATCTTCGTGCGCTCGGTCACGATGCGCAGGCTGGCGCCCTGGCTGATCCCCATGCCGCCGCCCATCACGATGCCGTCCATGAAGGCGATGTAGGGCTTGGGGTAGCTGTGGATCAGGTGGTTGAGCGTGTATTCCTCTGTGAAGAAGTCTTCCAGCGCGGGGTTGCCGGCCAGTGCCGCCTGGTGAAAGAAGCGGATGTCGCCGCCGGCGCAGAAGGCGCCGAATGCACCTTCTTTTCCTTGGCCGCGGATCGCCACCGCCTTGACGGCGGCATCGTCACGCCAGACCAGAAGTGTGGCCGTCAGGTCGCGAATCATGGCCAGCGACAGCGCATTCATGGCCTTGGGCCGGTTCAGGGTAATGAAGCCAACACCACCACGCAACTCAGCCACAACATCCATCATGCTCTCTGCCTCCATCCGATCAGTTCATTGACCACCAGCGCGCCGATCACCATCGCGCCGCCTGCCAGCACCGCATGGCTGGGCACCTCATCGGCACCAAGCCAGGCCAGCAAGATTCCGAAAATCACTTCCAGCAATGCCAGCAAGGCAATCTCGGGTGCCTTGAGCACGCGCGCGCACATGACGGACAGCGCGCAGGGGATCGCCAGCTGCACCAGACCCAGCATCGCCAGCAGGCCGATGTCATGCGCCGTGGCCTGGAAAGGCATGGCCAGCGGCAGTGTGGTCAAGGAAGAAATCACCGCGCCGACCAGCACCGCCGGCACCAGGTCGATGTCATGGCCGTGGGCATGCGAGCGCTGCACCACGGTCCAGTTGATCGCGCCCGCAATCGGCACGCACAGGGCCACCAGGGTTCCCGCAATCTGGCCGCCCGAGACCTGGGCACCATACATGTAGGCAATGCCGGCACCGGCCAGGGCAATCGCGGCCCAGGTGCGGGCGGGAATCCGGTGGCCGATGAAAATGCGCGCGAGCACGGCCGTGAAGAAGGGGCCCAGCGACATCGTGACCAGCACATTCGCCACGCTGGTCAAGGTCAATGCCACCATGAAGGCGGTGAACATCACGCTCCAGCAGACACCCGAAATCCACAAGGCCGTGCCGCCCTGGCGAATCTGCGTGAACACCTGCCGGCCCTTGAAAAACGGCAGGATCACGGCGAGCGAGAGCAGCGTGAAGAAGCTGCGCCAGAACGTCACCTCAAAGCTTCGCGCATGCTCCAGATGGCGTGTGACCACGCCCGCGGTCGACCACATCAGGGTCACCGCGACCATCAGGAACACCGCTCTGGTGTGGGTGAGCTTCATTGCCCAGCAGGCGGCACCGCCTTATTCGCGGCTGGCGCGCTTGCGCTCATGCTCTTTCAGGTGGCGCTTGCGCAGGCGGATCGACTTCGGCGTGATTTCCACGAGCTCGTCGTCCTCGATGAATTCCACGCCGTACTCCAATGTGAGCGTGATGGGCGGTGTGATCTTGATCGCGTCTTCCTTGCCGCTGACACGGAAGTTGGTCAGCTGCTTGGTACGCGTCGCGTTGACCACCAGGTCGTTGTCGCGGCTGTGGATGCCGACGATCATGCCTTCATACACCGGGTCGTTGGCGCGCACGAACATGCGGCCGCGGTCGTCCAGCTTGCCCAGGGCGTAGTTAAAGATCTCGCCATCGTCCATGGAAATCAGAACGCCGTTCTTGCGGCCGCCGATGTCGCCCTTGTGCGGCTCGTAGCTGTCGAAGATGTTGGAGATCAGGCCGGAGCCGCGCGTCAGGTTCAGGAATTCATTGGTGAAGCCGATCAGCCCGCGCGCCGGGATGCGGTATTCCAGCCGCACGCGGCCGCGGCCGTCGGGTTCCATGTTGATCAGGTCGCCTTTGCGCTCGCCCAGGGCCTGCATCACGCCGCCCTGGTGCTGCTCCTCGATGTCGGCCGTGACCATCTCGATCGGCTCGTGGCGCTCGCCATTGACGTCGCGGAACACCACGCGCGGCTTGGACACGGCCAGCTCATAGCCTTCGCGGCGCATGTTTTCGAGCAGGATGGTCAGGTGTAGTTCGCCGCGGCCCATGACCTCGAAGATGCCTTCTTCGTCGGTTTCGCTGACACGCAGGGCGACGTTGTGCTGCAGTTCCTTTTGCAGCCGGTCCCAGATCTGACGGCTGGTCACGAACTTGCCTTCACGACCGGCCAGTGGGCTGGTGTTGACGCAGAAATTCATGGTCAGCGTCGGCTCGTCGACCTTGAGCATGGGCAGCGGCGCCGGATTCACCGGGTCGGTGATGGTCACGCCGATGCCGATGTCGGCAATGCCGTTGATCAGCACGATGTCACCGGGGCCGGCCTCAGTCACCTGCACACGCTCCAGGCCCTGGAAGGTCAGCACCTGGTTGATGCGGCCCTTGACGGATGTGCCGTCCTCACCTTCCATCACGACCACGTCCATGCCCGCTTTGACAGTGCCCGCATTGATGCGGCCCACACCGATGCGGCCGACGAAGGTGGAGAAATCGATCGCGGAAATCTGCAGTTGCAGTGGCGCGTCGGACTCGCCTTCGTGCGGCGGCACGTGCTTCAGGATGGTGTCGAACAGCGCCGACATGTCCGGGCCCCACTGCTCGCCCTGCCCGCCTTCTTCCAGTGAGCTCCAGCCGTTGATGCCGGAGGCGTAGACCACGGGGAAGTCCAGTTGCTCATCGGTGGCGCCGAGTTTGTCGAACAGGTCGAAGGCGGCGTTGACGACGTAGTCGGGGCGCGAACCGGGCTTGTCCACCTTGTTCACCACCAGGATGGGGCGCAGGCCCAGGGCCAGCGCCTTCTTGGTGACGAAGCGCGTCTGCGGCATCGGGCCTTCCTGCGCGTCGATCAACAGCACCACGCCATCCACCATCGACAGCGCGCGCTCCACCTCGCCGCCGAAGTCGGCGTGGCCGGGGGTGTCCACGATGTTGATGTGCATGCCCTTCCAGCTGACGGCGCAGTTCTTGGCCAGGATGGTGATGCCGCGCTCGCGTTCGATGGCATTGTTGTCCATCACGGTGTCGACCACCTTCTCATGCTCGGCAAAGGTGCCGGACTGGCGCAGCAGCTGGTCCACCATGGTGGTCTTGCCATGGTCCACGTGGGCAATGATGGCGATGTTGCGGATTTGTTTGTTGGTCATGATTCGCTTTCCAAAATCTGTTCTATTTCTGGCGGGCTCAAAAGCCGCCCCGGGATCAATTCGCCTGCCTTGATGTGAGCCGTTCCGAGCAAGGCTGCAGGTTGGGTGCCGAAGACGGCCACGTGGTCGTTGTCTTGCCAGTTGCCGCGACGGCGCAGGCCGCTCAGGAAACGCCCCGCATTCTCGCTGTCCAGCATGACACGGCTGTGGCCGGGTAAAAGCGCCTCGACCGGCTGCACGCAGGCCAGGCGCTCGGCCTCGCTCATCGCTTCAAGCGCTTGCAGGGTCACGCTTTGCGACACGTCGAAGTGGCCGGTTTCAATGCGGCGCAGCGCCGTCAGATGCGCACCGCAACCCAGGGCCTCGCCGATGTCTTCGCCGAGTGTGCGGATGTAGGTACCCTTGCTGCACTTGGCGACGATTCTTATGGCGACCTGGCCTTCTTCGGCGGGAACGAATGACAACGCCAGTTCGAAAATCGTCACATCGCGCGCCTGCCGCTCGACCTCTACCCCGGCGCGGGCGTATTCGTACAAGGCCTTGCCATCTTTCTTGAGCGCGCTGTACATGGGCGGCACCTGGCGAATGGGGCCGGTGAACTTTTGCGCAGCTTCAGCCAATTGCGCTGGCGTCACCTGAACCGGTCGCTGTTCGATGACCTCGCCCTCGGCGTCGCCGGTGCTGGTCTTGACGCCCAGCCGTGCGATGGCTTCGTAGGTCTTGTCGGCATCCAGCTGCAGCTGGCTGAACTTGGTGGCCGCGCCAAAGCACAGCGGCAACACGCCGGTGGCCAACGGGTCCAGCGTGCCGGTGTGCCCGGCCTTTTCGGCGCGCAACAGCCATTTGCATTTTTGCAGGGCGTCGTTGCTCGACAGGCCCAGCGGCTTGTCCAGCAACAGCACCCCATGCACGGGGCGCCTCACGACCCGTACTCGTGGTGCGCTCATCGGCTACTGGTCGTCTTTGGAGCGCGACGCGACAGCACGCGCAATCAGCGCGTTCATGTCGGCGGCGCGCTCGGTCGTGCGGTCGAACTGGAAGTGCAGTGTCGGCACCGTATGGATGTGCAGGCGCTTGAACAGGCCGTTGCGCAGGAAGCCGGCCGCCTGGTTCAGCGCGTCCTGCGATTCCTGCGGGTCTCCGATGAGCAAGCTGAAGAAGACCTTGGCGTGCGCGTAGTCCGGCGTCACCTCCACCGCCTGGATCGTCACCATGCCCACGCGCGGGTCCTTGAGCTCGCGCGCGATCAGCTCCGTCAGATCGCGTTGGATCTGATCGGCCACTTTGAAACCGCGGTTGGGCGTGGAGGACTTCTTGGCAGGCATGGTTTCGGTCTTGCGGACTTGGGCTTCAGGCCAGCGTACGCGCGATTTCCTTGATCTCGAAGAACTCCAGCACGTCACCCACCTGGATGTCGTTGTAGTTCTTGATGTTCAGGCCGCACTCGAAGCTTTCCTTGACTTCCTTGACATCGTCCTTGAAGCGCTTGAGCGAGTCGAGTTCGCCGGTGTAGATCACCGCGTTCTCGCGCAGCAGGCGCAGTCGTGCCGTGCGGCGCACCAGGCCCGAGGTCACCATACAGCCGGCGATGGAGCCGATCTTGCTGACCTTGAACACCTGGCGGATTTCCGCGGTACCGATGACTTCTTCCTTCTTGTCCGGTGTCAGCATGCCCGACATGGCGGCCTTCAACTCGTCCACCGCGTCATAGATGATGCTGTAGTAGTTGATGTCGACGCCGTTGCCTTCGGCCAGCTTGCGCGCGCCTGCGTCGGCACGCACGTTGAAGCCGATCACCAGCGCCTTCGAAGCAATCGCCAGGTTGATGTCGGACTCGCTGATGCCGCCCACGGCCGCGTACACCAACTGCACCTTGACCTCGTCGGTCGAGAGCTTGAGCAGCGATTGCGCCAGCGCTTCCTGGGAGCCCTGCACGTCGGCCTTGACGATGATCGGCACCATCTTGACTTCGCCGGCGGTCATGTCGGTGAACATGTTCTCCAGCTTGGCGGCTTGCTGCTTGGCCAGCTTGGTGTTGCGGAACCTGCCGGCGCGGTAGGTCGCGATTTCGCGCGCACGGCGCTCGTCGGTCATCACCATGAATTCATCGCCGGCTTGCGGCACTTCGGTCAGGCCCTGGATTTCCACGGGGATCGAGGGGCCGGCCGACTTGATGCTCTTGCCGTTTTCATCGAGCATGGCGCGCACGCGGCCATAGGTCTGGCCTGCCAGCACCACGTCGCCGGTCTTCAGCGTACCGGATTGAATCAGTACAGTCGCCACCGGGCCGCGGCCCTTGTCCAGTTGCGCTTCGATGACCAGGCCCTTGGCCATGGCATCGACCGGCGCCTTCAACTCCAGCACTTCGGCCTGCAGCAGCACCTGCTCGAGCAGGTCATCGATGCCTTGGCCGGTCTTGGCCGACACAGACACGAACGGCGACTCGCCGCCAAACTCTTCAGGCACGACTTCCTCGACCACCAGCTCGTTCTTCACGCGCTCGGTGTTGGCATCCGGCTTGTCGATCTTGTTGATTGCCACGACGATCGGAACGCCAGCCGCTTTCGCGTGCTTGATGGCTTCCTTGGTCTGCGGCATCACGCCGTCGTCAGCCGCCACCACCAGGATCACGATGTCGGTGGCTTGCGCGCCGCGGGCTCGCATGGCGGTGAACGCTTCGTGGCCCGGGGTATCCAGGAACGAGATCATGCCGCGCGGCGTTTCCACATGGTAGGCACCGATGTGCTGGGTAATGCCGCCGGCTTCGCCAGCTGCCACCTTGGCGCGGCGGATGTAATCCAGCAGCGAGGTCTTGCCATGGTCAACGTGACCCATGACGGTGACCACCGGGGCGCGCGGCAGGGCTACGGCGTCCTGCTGCATCACTTCTTCTTCGGTGAACGCTTCCGGATCGTCCAGCGCAGCGGTGACTGCCTTGTGGCCCATTTCCTCGACCACGATCATCGCCGTGTCCTGGTCCAGCGGCTGGTTGATGGTGACCATCTGGCCCAGCTTCATCAGGTGCTTGATGACCTCGGAGGCCTTGACCGCCATCTTGTGCGCAAGCTCGGCAACGGTGATCGTTTCCGGCACATGCACTTCGATGATGCGTGCTTCCACCGGGGCGGCTTGCACATGCTCTTCGCGGTCGCGGTCGTTGCCACGGCGGCCCCGGGGGCCGGCGCGCCAGCTGTTGCGGCCCACGCCGCCGCTGGAATCGCCGCGCGTCTTGATTTCCTTCTTCTTGGCGGGATCCCCAGCCCAGCTGGAAGACAGCTTGGCCGATTTGACCTCTTTGCCCGCGCCAGGCGCGGTGCTGCCGGGTGCCGCAGGGGCGCCCGGGCGCGCCACGGTCGAGCCCGTGGCGGGTTTGTGCAGCGTGCCCTTGACGCCCTTGGCATCGGCGGCAACGGCTTTGGCAACGGGCTTGACCGGCTCCGGCGGCTTGTGCGCCACCAGAACCTTCTTCGGCGCGGCCATCATCGAGCGGATGGCCGCAGCCTCCGCTTCGGCCTTGCGCCGACGCTCGCCCAGGTCGGCTGCGCGCGCGGTTTCCTCATCGGCACGGGCCTTGGACTCCGCAGCCGCCTTCTCACGTGCTTCGGTCTGCGCCTTGGCTTGCTGCTCCTTGGCCTGCGCTTCGGCACGTGCGGCGGCCTCTTCGGCTGCCGTGTCCTTGGCCGCAGGGCGCTCGGGCGACGGCGGCGGCTCGGCCGGGGCCTGCTTCTGCTGGGCCAGCGCCACGGCTGCGGCGGCCTCTTCGGCGGCCGCACGCTCGCGCGCTTGCGCTTCCTGCTCTTCACGCAGGCGGCGCTTCTCGGCGAGTTCTTCTTCCTGGCGGCGGATCAGTTCGGCCTGGCGGCGCGCTTCTTCCTCGCGGCGTGCCAGTTCGGCATCGTCCAGCACCGGCGCAGCAGATGGCGCCTCAACCTCGGCCACAGACGTCTCCCCCGGCGCGTCGGCGCCGTCTTCACGTTTGACAAAGGTGCGCTTCTTGCGCACTTCAACCTGGATAGTGCGGGCGCGCCCCGTGGCATCGGCCTGCTTGATCTCGCTGGTCGACTTCTTCACCAAGGTGATCTTCTTGCGTTCGACCGTGCTCGTGCCATGACTGGCCTGCAAGTATCCCAGCAGCTTTTGCTTGTCGGATTCGGACAGAGTGTCCGTCGTGGCACTCTTTGCGACACCCGCACTGCGCAGCTGCTCAAGCAGCGTGCTCGTGGATTTCTTGAGTTCGTTGGCAAACTCGGCAACTGTTGTACTGGACATGTGTTATGCAACCTTTCATGACCGTTACTCTTGAGAAGCGGCGTCATTGGCAAACCAATGCTCGCGCGCCTTCATGATCAAAGCCGTGGCCTCATCCGCAGATTGGCCGGTGATTTCAGTGAGTTCGTCAACGGCCAGGTCGGCCAGGTCGTCGCGCGTGTGAACGGCGCTTTCGGCCAGCTTGGCGATCAGATCAGGCGTCAGGCCATCGAGGTCGCGCAGATCCTGCGACACCTCTTCGACACTTTCTTCCTTGGCGATTTCCATCGTCAACAGTGCATCCTTGGCGCGTGAGCGCAGCTCGTTGACGGTGTCTTCGTCGAAGCTTTCAATTTCCAGCATTTCCTGCAGCGGCACGTAGGCCACCTCTTCCAGGCTGGTGAAACCTTCGGAGATCAGGATGTCGGCGATTTCCTCGTC
This sequence comes from Burkholderiaceae bacterium, assembly GCA_035476635.1. Lineage (GTDB taxonomy): Bacteria > Pseudomonadota > Gammaproteobacteria > Burkholderiales > Burkholderiaceae_C > DATILI01. The sequence goes on from DATILI010000264.1 coordinate 9,288, forward strand.
CACATCGAGCTTTTCCATGAACAGCTTGCGACTGGTGTCGGTCTCGGTCGCCTGCTTCTGCGCCGACTCGGCCGCATCCATGATGTTGATCTTCCAGCCCGTGAGGTCGGACGCGAGGCGCACGTTCTGGCCACCGCGGCCGATGGCGATGGCGAGGTTTTCCTCGTCGACCACCACGTCCATGGCATGCCGCTCCTCATCCACCACGATTGAAGACACATTGGCCGGAGCCAGCGCGCCGATCACGAATTGCGCCGGGTCTTCGCTCCACAGCACGATGTCCACGCGCTCGCCAGCGAGCTCGTTGGTCACCGCGTTGACACGGGTGCCGCGCACGCCGACGCAGGTACCGATCGGGTCGACCCGCTTGTCATGCGAGAGCACCGCGATCTTGGCGCGCGAGCCGGAGTCGCGGGCGCAGGACTTGATCTCCAGCAGGCCCTGCTCGATTTCCGGAACTTCCTGGCGGAACAGCTCGATCATGAATTCGGGTGCGGAGCGCGACAGGATGATGGGGGCGCCGCGCAACGTGAGGTCCACCTCCATGATCATTGCGCGCACCCGGTCGCCGGAGCGCAGATTTTCCTTGGGGATCATCTCGTTGCGGCGCAGCCGGCCTTCAACGCGGCCGCTTTCCACGATGATGTCACCCTTGTCCATGCGCTTGACGGTGCCGACGAAGATCTTCTCGCCGCGCGACATGAAGTCGTTCAACAGCATCTCGCGCTCGGCATCACGGATCTTCTGCAGGATGACCTGCTTGGCCGCCATGGCGCCGATGCGCCCGATCGGCACGGACTCGACACCCTCTTCGATGAACTCGCCCTCTTCCACATCGGCGATGCGCTCGCGCGCATCCATGAGAAGCTCTTCGGCATCGGGGTTTTGCAGCCCCGCTTCGTCGGGGACCACCAGCCAGCGGCGGAAGGTCTCGTAATTGCCACTGTCGCGGTCCACCGCGACGCGGATGTCCACCTCGCCTTTGTACAGCTTCTTCGTAGCCTGCGCCAGCGCCGCCTCGACGGCGCCGAAGACGATGTCACGCTCCACGTTCTTCTCACGTGAGATGGCCTCAACCAGCATCAACATTTCGCGATTCATGTCACGACTCTCCTACTGCCTTGGGCTTTCGCCCCTTGAAATCCACAATCGATGCGAGACGGGCTTCCCTGAGCTCATCCAACACAAACCCCAAGGCCTGCAACGGTGCAGGCATCCTCTTTTTACTGACCTTCTGGCCCGGCTTGGGCGCCGGCTCGTCGCTCCAGACGATCTGCCAGCCGCCCGCCTCAGCCCGCTCCAGCCGGCCGCGAAACTTTTTGCGCGTGGGGCTCACCTGGCCCGCGGCTGCGGCGCCCATCGGCGCCTTGAGCGTGATGTCGACCATCTCACCGACAAAACGCTCGAAATCCTTATCGTGACGTAACGGGCGATCGATACCGGGCGAGGACACCTCCAACCGCCTGTATTCCACCCCATCCACTTCGAGCGCGAACTGCAACTGGCGATTCACCTTCTCGCAGTCCTCCACGTTGACGAATTGCTCGCTCCCCTGAACCCAGGGCAGATCGATCGTGACGCGCAAGAGGCCACCGGCGGAGCGTTCGATCTCCACCAGGTCGTAGCCCAAGCCGGCTACGGTTTGTTCAACAATTTCTTGTAGTGCCACTTCGGTCTGTATTCGCGCTCTGTTACCAGGACTAAGCCGTCTCGTAGGTGGCCAGACTGCCCACGAAGCAATCCGGCCTCAAAAGCAATCAGCCATAAAAAAAGGGCGGTTAGTACCCGCCCGTTTGGTCGTGAGCCTCAGATTGTAACGCAATTGCGGCGCAAGGGCCTTGATTCTTAAGGGATTAGACCCATGAAATTGCGCTCGCGGCCACCAGCGCGCGGGTATAGGCATGCTGCGGTGCATCCAAAACCCTTGTCGTCGGCCCGGATTCGACGATTTCGCCGTCGCGCATGACCAAAACCTCGTGTGCCATGGCCCGGATCACGTCCACATCGTGGGTAATCAGCAAAAAACTCAGGGACCGCTCCCGCTGCAGGCGCTGCAGCAGTTGCAGCACTTGCTTCTGGATGGTCACATCCAGGGCGCTGGTGGGCTCATCGAGCACCAACAGTTGCGGATCGACGATCAGCGCCCGCGCAATGGCAAGGCGCTGGCGCTGGCCACCTGAAAACTCATGGGGATAGCGCGCCAGCAGGCCGGGAAACTGTGCCTCGCCCATGCCCACGTCGGCCAGCGCCTGCTCCACGCGCTGGCGCCGCCCCGCGAGCGGCAGCTCGGGCGCATGCACCAAGAGGCCCTCACCCACGATTTCCTCCACGGTCATGCGCGGCGAAAGCGAAGAAAACGGGTCCTGGAACACCACCTGCACCGCGCGGCGGATGGCCTTGTTGGCCACGGCATCGCGGCTCCAGGCCCGACCGGCCGCCTCCAGCCGTCCCTCGAATGGCTGCAGGCCGAGCGCGGCCAGCGCCAAGGTGGACTTGCCCGAACCGGATTCCCCCACAACGCCAAGGGTCTGGCCCGCCGGAATGCTGAAGTCCGCGCCCTGGACGGCGACAAACCGGTTGCGCCCGAACCAGCCGCGAATGCCCGGGATCGGGATCGGGTAGCTCACGCGCAAGCCACTGGCCTGCATTACCGGCGCCGCGGCGGCATCGGCCGGGCGCTCCAGGCCATCGCGCGTGGGCCGGCTGTCGATCAGCCGTCGCGTATAGGCATGTTGGGGATTCGCAAAGACTTCGGTGACGGCACCCCGCTCCACGATATGGCCGTTTTCCATCACGGCGATACGGTCGGCGAACTTGCGCACCAGGTTCAGGTCGTGCGTGATCATCAGCACGGCCATGCCGTTTTGCCGCTGCAGATCGGACAGCAAGTCCAGGATTTGCCCGCGCAAGCTGACATCCAGCGCTGTGGTGGGCTCATCGGCCAGCAGCAGCCTGGGCTTGCAGGCCAGCGCCATCGAGATCATGGCGCGCTGGCGCTGGCCACCGCTCAACTGGTGCGGGAACGAACCGGCGCGCCGGGCGGGTTCGGGAATGCCGGTGCTGGCCAGCAACTCGACCGCTGCCTGCTCCGCCTGCCGGCGCGTCAACCCCTGCTTGAGCTCCAGCACTTCGGCGATCTGGTCGCCGATGGTGAACAAGGGGTTGAGCGCCGTCATCGGCTCCTGGAAGATCATGGCGATCTCCTGGCCCCGGATGCCACGCAGTGCGTGCTCCGAAATCGACAGCAGGTCACGGCTTGCCACGGCGGACCGGTCGCCCGAAAAGGTTGCGGACCCGGCGATCTCGGCGTTCTGTACCAGGCGCAGCAGGCTCAAGGCCGTGACCGTCTTTCCGGAGCCGGATTCGCCCACGAGCGCCAGCTTTTCACCTGGCTGGATCATGAAATCAATGTCGTGCACAACCGGCTGGCCGCCGAAGGAGATGCGCAGGTTCTTGACGTCCAGCAATGCGGTCATTTGTCGGCCTTCCGCGGGTCAAGCGCATCACGCAGCGCGTCGCCCATAAAGGTCAGAAGCAATAGAGTCACCACCAGGACGCCAAAGGTGGACAGCGAAATCCACCAGGCATCGATGTTGTTCTTGCCCTGCGCCAGCAGTTCGCCCAGCGAAGGCGTGCCAGGTGGCACACCGAGGCCGAGGAAATCCAGCGAAGTGAGCGCCAGGATCGATCCGCTCATGCGAAACGGCAGGAAGGTGACCACCGGCGTCATGCTGTTGGGCAGGATGTGGCGCCACATGATCCGGCTGTTGCCCACGCCGAGTGCGCGGGCGGC
>DATILI010000265.1:0-8260 GCA_035476635.1 Burkholderiaceae bacterium
AGCGACGCCAACTTTTTCTGCGTGAGCGGTGCCGACGTGCAGGCCCTGCGTGCCCACGGCATCAAGCTGCGCGACACCGCCTCATTCGGCCTGCCCGGCTACGCGCGCCTTTCCGTGCAGGCGCCGATAGCGCAGGATGCACTGGAAAGTGGGTGGACTGTTTGTCGTCGGTGAGTCAAAATGAGTATTGACAACGTACATACAAAAACTACAATCCACGGCATGGACGTGCAATACGAGATCAACGGCGACCTGTTCGCCTGGAACCTCGACAAAGCCGAACTCAACTGGCGCAAGCATGGTGTGCGCTTTGAAGAAGCGGCCACAGTGTTCAGTGATCCCATGTTTGTCCTTACGGATGCATCGCGCAACGATGAAGCGCGCGATGCCGTCATAGGCTTCGATCTCAATGCGCGGCTGCTTTTCGTGGTGCACATCGAAATCGAGGATTCGTGCATTCGCATCATTTCCGCGCGACGTGCGGAGCCCCGTGAGGAGGCGCTTTATGTTGACTGATCGTTTGAAATCCCGGCTGAAGAAAGACCGTCCCATGACGTCGATCACCTTGCGCATCCCGGTGGATGTGGTCGAGTCGATGAAGACCATCGCGCCGCAACGCGGTTTTTCCGGATACCAGGCCTTGCTCAAGTCGTACCTGAGCGAGTGCCTGCGGCGTGATGAGGCGCAGTTTGCCGCCGTAGAGCAGGCGCGGTTGATCGATGCGCTCAAAAGGCTGGGGGTGCCTGCTGAATTGATCGAAGAGGCCGAGCGCGAACTGCACGCATGACCGCAAAGTGCGTGATGGTGCTGGGCACGACCAGCGGCGCGGGCAAGAGCTGGCTGACCACGGCGCTGTGCCGCTGGTATGCGCGCCAGGGGCTCAAGGTTGCGCCGTTCAAGGCGCAGAACATGAGCAACAACGCTCGCGTGGTTCTCGGGGGAGAAATCGGCAGCGCCCAGTACTTCCAGGCGCTGGCCGCGCGCGCCGTGCCCGAGGTGCGCATGAACCCGCTGCTGCTCAAGCCCGAGCATGACACGCACAGCCAGGTCGTGCTGCTGGGCCAGGTCAATGCGGAACTCTCGCGCATGCCCTGGCGCGGCCGAAGTGCCAGCGTCTGGCCGCAAATCGCTGCCGCGCTGGATGCGCTGTGTGCCGAGAATGACGTGGTGGTGATCGAGGGCGCGGGCTCGCCGGCCGAGATCAATCTGCACGACAGCGACATCGTCAACATGCGCGTGGCCTTGCACGCCAACGCCGCTTGCCTGCTGGTCACCGACATCGACCGCGGCGGCGCATTCGCCCACCTCTACGGCACCTGGGCCTTGCTGCCCGCGCATGAGCGCGCCTTGTTGCGCGGCTTCGTGCTCAATAAATTCAGGGGCGACGCCGCTCTCTTGGCGCCGGCACCGCAGATGCTGCAGGACCTGACCGGCGTGCCCACCGTCGCCACGTTGCCGATGTGGTGGCAGCACGGCTTGCCAGAGGAAGACGGTGTCTTTGACGATAGAAGTACAGCGGCGGGCACGGTGCGCAAGACCGTGGCCGTCATCGCCTACCCGCGCATCAGCAACCTCGACGAATTCCAGCCGCTGAAGAACGTGCCCGGCCTGCGCCTGGCGTGGGTGCGCAGCCCGGCCGCGTTGGCCGGCCTGGCGCCTTCGGACTGGGTGGTGCTGCCCGGCTCCAAGCACACCAGCGGCGACCTGGCCTGGCTGCGCGCGCAGGGGCTTGATGCCGCCGTTGCCGCGCACGCAGCGCGGGGCGGGGCGGTGCTGGGCATTTGCGGCGGCCTGCAGATGCTGGGCGAGGCGCTGATCGATCCGCACCAGATCGACGGCAACGCGCCAGGCCTGGGCCTGTTGCCGCTGGTCACGGTGTTCGAGGTGGACAAGACGGTCCAGCGCACCCAGGCATGTTTCGAAACGCTGGCCGGCCCGTGGTCCGCGCTCTCGGGCGTTGCGGTGCAGGGCTATGAAATCCACCATGGCCAGACGGCGCAACATCCCGCCATGCAGGCCGCCGGAGACATTGCGCAGACCGTCATGCCAGGGCAGGCCGGCCCGCTGGCCTGGCAAAACACCCAGGGCAATGTGCTGGGCCTGTACCTGCATGGCCTGTTCGAAGACCCTGCTGCGTTGCAGGCGCTGTTCGGCGCGGCGGTGCCGACCTTGGATGCAGTGTTCGACGGGCTGGCCGACTACATCGACCGGCACTTTGCGCCCGGCGTTCTGCAGGGGCTGATCGACTGAGATCGCCGGGTATTTTGAGGCAGGGCAATAGAATCGATAAACGATAGAAGCCATTCGTTTTTCATTCACTGATCGCCATGACATCCACAACCCGCTCCGGGCAGACGCGCGCCGCGAGCGCGCTGTTCAACCAATCCCTCGAAAAAGGCCTGGCGGTACTGCGTGCCTTTGATGCCGCGCACCGCACGCTGACCCTGGCCGAATTGGCCACGCTCACCGGCATGAGCAAAGGCTCCGCACAACGCACGGTGCACACGTTGCAGCAGCTGGGCTATGTCGGCAAGCATCCGCAAACACGGCGCTTCCAGCTGCTGCCCAGCGTGATCGAAATCGGTTTCAACTACCTGGCCGCGCATCCCCTGATCCGCGTGGCAAATCCCTACCTCTCGCAGCTGGCCAACGCCAGCGGCGAGACGGCCAGCCTGACCGAGCCCCTGGGCCTGGAGATGGTGTACGTGGCCCAGGTGGTTACCTCCAAATTCATCCCCGTGCACACACCCGTGGGCATGCGCATCCCGATGTATTGCACCAGCTCAGGACGTGCCTGGCTCAGCACCTTGCCCGAGCCGCAGGTCCGCGCCATCCTGGAGGAATCGCCCCGCGTAGCACGCACGCCCGCCACGCTGACCGATGTGGACGCCATCCTGGTGCGCATTGCGGCCTGTCGGCAGGTGGGCTACGCCAGCAATTGCGAGGAGCTGTTCCTCGGTGACATGGGCATCGGCGTCCCCATTCTCGACAGCAAGGGGCAAGCCGTGGGCGCGGTGCATCTGTCGCCTCCGACGAGTCGGTGGACGATGGAAGAAGCGCAGAAAAAACTGTCGCCCATGGTGATCGAGTGCGCGCGCGCCATCTCCCAATCCAGATGACGCCCCCCCGAAGCGCAGCGCCACCTTCCTGCGCTTTCAGCCTGCGCGTTCCAGCATGGCCAATAGCAGCACGTTGGCGCCGGCTTCAATGTGTTCGGGCAGTGCGTCCTCGATCTCGTTGTGGCTGATGCCGTCCTTGCACGGAACGAAGATCATGCCGGCAGGCGCCACGCCGGCGACGTAGACGGCGTCGTGCCCTGCGCCGCTGACGATTTCCATATGCGGCAACTGCAGCGCATCGGCGGCCTGGCGCACGCTGGCCACGCAGGCGGCATCGAATTGGCACGGCGCAAACTTCACTACCTGCTGGCTCTGCACGGTGACCTTGCAGTCTTCGGCAATGCGCGCGAAGTCCGCCTGCATCGCGGCGTCCATGCGGTCCAGCCCGGCTTGCGCGAGGTGGCGAAAGTCAACCGAGAACTGCACGCGCCCCGGAATCACGTTGCGTGAGTTGGGCAGCACCTGCACAAAGCCCACCGTGCCACGGCCGTGCGGCGCCTCTTCAAGCGCGATGCAATTGACGGCCTGCACCATGCGCGCCGCGGCCAGCATGGCATCCTGGCGCAACTCCATGGGCGTCGGTCCGGCGTGCGCGTCCATGCCCGTTACCGTCACGTCGTACCACTGCTGCCCCAGCGCACCCGCGACCACGCCGATGGGCAGCCCACGCGCTTCCAGTACCGGCCCTTGCTCGATGTGCGCCTCGAAGTACGCGGCGAACATGCCGCCCGGCACCTCGCCGCAGGCCTGCGCGCCGCGGTAGCCGATGCGCTGGAGTTCATCGCCGACGGAGATGCCGGCCAGGTCTTTCTGCGCGCGCACGAATTCGGGGTTGAACACGCCGGCAAATGCGCCGGAGCCCATCATGACGGGCGTGAAGCGCGTGCCTTCCTCGTTGGTCCAGACCACCACTTCAAGCGGCGCCTGCGTCTCCAACCCCAGGTCGTTGAGCGTGCGCATCACTTCCAGGCCGGCCAGCACGCCGAAGTTGCCATCGAACTTGCCGCCCGAGGGCTGGGTGTCGATGTGGCTGCCCGTGGCCACGGCTCGCGCGTGAGGGTCGCGCCCGGCCCGGCGGGCAAATAGGTTGCCCACTTCGTCAACGCGCACGTCAAGCCCGGCCTCGCGGCACCAGCGCGCAACCAGATCACGGCCTTGCCGGTCTTCCTCGGTCAAGGCAATGCGGCGGACACCACCTTTGGGCGTTGCACCAACCTGGGCCAGGTCCATCAGCGACTGCCAGAGCCGGCGTGCATCAATTCGGGGCGTGGTTTGAGTGTCCATATTCAGGGCTCGCAGTAATAAAGGGTGGAAAAAGGATTGAAGACCAGGGTTTGCCACAGAGTGCAATAAACACGCCATGAATATCATTATTTGCGACTAGTAGTATTGTTTTTGAGAGTTAAAGTATCGATTATCGATTTTGTAATTTTCAATCTGGCATAACTATTGCTCACTATTGCCTGAACTGCCATTCCTTCAACCCCTCCCCGCAACGACCTAAGGTGATTCCATGCGCATGACCAAGCTGCCGTCCACTTCCATCAAGCGCCGCTCTTCGCTGGCATTGGCCGCCGCACTTTTGCTGGCCGGCACCGCCGTGCAGGCGCAGGAGAAAGTGCTGCGCATCGCCATGACCGCCGCGGACATTCCGCGCACGCTGGGCCAGCCCGACCAGGGCTTTGAAGGCAACCGCTTCACGGGCATCCCCATCTACGACTCGCTCACGCAGTGGGATCTGTCCAAGGCCGACGCGCCCAGCGTGCTGATTCCTTCGCTCGCCACCGCGTGGTCGGTCGACGCCAAGGACAAGACCAAGTGGGTTTTCAAGCTGCGCCCCGGCGTCAAGTTCCATGATGGCTCGGCCTTCAATGCCGACGCCGTCGTCTGGAACGTGGCCAAGGTGCTCGACAAGGAGGCGGTGCAATTCGACCCCAGCCAGGTCGGCGTGACGGCCTCGCGCATGCCCACGCTCAAGAGCGCCCGCAAGATCGACGACCTGACGGTGGAGCTCACCACCGCCGAGCCCGACGCCTTCCTGCCGATCAACCTGACCAACCTGTTCATGGCTTCCCCGGCCCAGTGGGATGCCAAGCTCAAGGCCGTGCCGGCCAGCGTGACGGTGGCGGCCGAGCGTTCCAAGGCCGCCTGGACCGCCTTCGCGGCCGACCCGGCCGGTTCAGGCCCATTCAAGGTCACGCGCTTCGTCGCACGCGAGCGTCTGGAGCTGGCGGCCAACAAGACCTATTGGGACCCCAAGCGCACGCCCAAGATCGACAAGGTCGTGATGCTGCCGATGCCCGAGGCCAATGCACGCACGGCCGCGCTCCTTGGCGGCCAGGTCGACTGGATCGAGGCGCCCGCGCCCGACGCCATGCCGCAAATCACGCAGCGCGGATTCAAGATCTATTCGAATGCGCAACCGCACGTGTGGCCCTGGCAGCTCTCGTTCGCCGAGGGCTCGCCCTGGCTGGACAAGCGTGTGCGCCAGGCGGCCAACCTCTGCGTCGACCGTGGCGGCTTGAAGCAACTGCTGGGCGGCATGATGGCCGAGCCCAAGGGAACGGTGCCGGCGGGCCATCCGTGGTGGGGCAATCCCAAGTTCGACATCAAGTACGACGTGAAGGGCGCGCAGGCGCTGATGACGCAAGCCGGCTTCTCGGCCGCCAAGCCGGTGAAGGTCAAGATCCAGATCTCGGCCTCGGGCTCGGGCCAGATGCAGCCGCTGCCGATGAACGAGTTCGTGCAGCAGTCGCTCAAGGCTTGTTACTTCGACGTGCAGTTCGACGTGATCGAGTGGAACACGCTGTTCACCAACTGGCGCAAGGGCGCCAAGGACGCATCGGCCAATGGCGCCAACGCGGTCAACGTCAGCTTCGCGGCGATGGACCCGTTCTTTGCGATGGTCCGCTTCGTGAGCACCAAGGCCTTCCCGCCGGTCTCCAACAACTGGGGCTACTACGGCAACCCCGAGGTCGACAAGCTGGTGGCCGATGCGCGTACCAGCTTCGACGACAAAGCACGTGATGCGGCGCTTGCCAAGCTGCACGCGCACATCGTGGAAGACGCGCCGTTCGTCTGGATCGCGCATGACGTGGGCCCGCGCGCGTTGTCGACCAAGGTCAAGAACGTGGTGCAGCCCAGGAGCTGGTTCATCGACATCGCAACGATGACCATAGAGTGAAACCTTGCGGGATAGACCAAGAATTGCGAAGCAATTTTGCTCTGTCCTCAACTGAATAGAACTAGCCGCCCATGCTCGCCTATCTACTGCGCCGCATCCTGTACGCCTTGCCGATCATGGTCGGCGTGGCCTTCGTGTGTTTTGCGCTGGTCCACCTGGCACCGGGCGATCCGCTGGTGTCCATCTTGCCGCCCGACGCCTCGGCTGACCTGCAAGCGCAGTTGCGCGAGCTCTATGGCTTCAACCGCTCCTTGCCCGAGCAGTTCGCGCTGTGGGTTTGGCGCGCGGTGCACGGCGACTTGGGCGTGTCGATCGCCAGCAACCGCGCGGTGGCCGGCGAGGTGCTGACGGCCGTCGGCAATACGCTGCGCCTGGCGGTGGTGGCGACCGTGATCGGCTTCGTGCTGGGCTGCCTGTTCGGCTTTGTCGCGGGCTACTTTCGCAACTCCTGGCTGGACCGCGTCGCCTCGCTGTTGTCGGTGCTGGGCGTGAGCGTGCCGCACTATTGGCTGGGCATGGTGATGGTGATCGTGTTCTCGTCGCAGCTCATGTGGCTGCCCGCTACTGGCGCGGGCCCGGGTGGCTCAAGCGACTGGGCCTGGGACTGGGCGCACCTGCAGTTCCTGGTGCTGCCCGCGATCACGATGTCGGTGATCCCGATGGGCATCATCGCGCGCACCGTGCGCGCGCTGGTGGCCGACATCCTCGAACAGGAATTCATCGTCGGCCTGCGCGCCAAGGGCCTCACGCACTTCGGCGTGTTCTGCCACATGGTGAAGAACGCGGCGCCCACCGCGCTGGCCGTGATGGGTCTGCAGCTGGGCTACCTGCTCGGCGGCTCGATCCTGATCGAGACGGTGTTCTCCTGGCCGGGCACGGGTTTCCTGCTGAACTCCGCGATCTTCCAGCGCGACCTGCCGCTGCTGCAGGGCACGATTCTCGTGCTTGCACTGTTCTTCGTGGTACTTAACCTGCTGGTCGACGTGCTTCAGACCTTGCTTGATCCGCGGATTGCGCGTGCCTGACAAGGGGATGACCATGGCGACACTTGCATCTTCCTCATCCTCCTCATCTTCCACCTTGCCTTCCGTCGATCAGGCGCCGCTGCCGATGCAGCGCTCGCGCGGCTACTGGGCCTCGGCGGCGCTGCGTTTCACGCGCGACCCGGTCGCTGTCGGTGCCGCGCTGGTGGTGCTGCTGCTGATCGCACTGGCCATCTTCGGCCCCTTGCTGGCGCCGGCCGACCCCTACCAGGCGTCGATGCTCAAGCGCCTCAAGCCGATCGGCACCGAGGGCCTGCCGCTGGGCAGCGACGAGCTGGGCCGGGACATGCTGTCGCGCCTGATTGTGGGTGCCCGGCTGTCGCTGTTCATCGGCATCACGCCGGTGATCTGCGCTTTCTTCATCGGCACCGCCATCGGCATCCTGGCCGGCTACGCGGGCGGCTTCGTCAACACATCGATCATGCGCACCATCGACGTGTTCTACGCCTTTCCCTCGGTGCTGCTGGCCATTGCGCTGTCGGGCGTACTCGGCGCGGGTATCGTCAATTCGCTGATCTCGCTGACCATCGTGTTCATCCCGCAGATTGCGCGGGTGGCCGAGAGCGTGACCACGCAGGTTCGTGGGCGCGACTACGTGGAAGCCGCGCGCGCCTCCGGCGCAAACGCCTTCACCATCGTGCGCGTGCATGTGCTGGGTAACGTGCTGGGCCCGATCTTCGTCTACGCCACCAGCCTGATCGCGGTGTCGATGATCCTGGCCTCGGGCCTGTCGTTCCTGGGCCTGGGCGTGAAGCCGCCCGAACCCGAATGGGGTTTGATGCTCAATACCCTGCGCACCGCGATCTATGTACAGCCCTGGGTGGCGGCGCTGCCCGGCGCGATGATTTTCATCACCTCGATTTCTTTCAATCTTCTCTCCGACGGGATTCGTTCGGCGATGGACAACAAGGGCT
>DATILI010000266.1:0-6233 GCA_035476635.1 Burkholderiaceae bacterium
TGCGGGCGATCAACCCGCGTGCCGCGTCTTGCGGCTGGATGTAGTTGAAGTTGCCCGGGTAGTCTTTGGTGAGGTCCGTAGCGACCATGCCCGGGTGCAGCGCGACCACCGATATACCCTTCTTGATCAGGTCGTGGTGCAAGTTCAAGGCGACCATGTTGGCGCCCGCCTTGGATACGCGGTAGGCATACATGCCACCCGAACCGTTATCGCCCAACGATCCGACGCGGCTGGTCACGATGCCGACCTTTGCGTTGGGTCCGAGGAACGGGAAGCAGGCTTCGACCACGCGCAGCGGTCCCAATGTGTTGATCTCGAATTGGCGGCGCATGTCGTCATAGTCGATCTTGCCGAGCTCGTCCAGGCCGAGCACGCCGGCCACATGAAGGATCCAGTCCAGGCGGACGCCGCGCGAGCGCAGCGCCTCGGCCAGCTTGGCCACGGCCGGCGGGGATGTCACGTCGATGCCACCGATCGTGTCGACGCCACCTTCGGTGAAGCCTTCGCCCTCACCCATGCACGCGGCGATGACGTGCTCGCCTCGCGCCTCGAGCTGCCGGCAGATCGCGTTGGCGATTCCACGGTCGGCACCCACCACCAGTATGTTGTTCATATAACTTCCTTTCAGCCTTTGTTGCGCAGAGACTCGCTGCCGATGATGCGGCCCGCGCGCAGTTCGTTGCGCATCGATTCGGAGTAGCCCAGCTCTGCCAGTATCTCGTCGTTGTGCTCCCCGAGCAACGGCGCGCCGCGCCGAATCTCGGAGGGCGTGCGCTCGAATCGCGCGGGTGAGCGGGCCTGGCGCAGGCGACCTGCGGCGGGGTGATCGACCTCGACGATCGTTTCCGATGCCAGCACCTGCGGATGGCGGATCACTTCGCTGCGCGTGAGTGCCGGCGCACACGGCACGTCATGGGCTTCCAGGCATTCCATCCATTGCGCAGTGGTGCGCGTCTTCAGGACTTCCTGGGTCATGATGAGACGCTCGTTGACGTGGCTGTCGCGTGCCTTGGGCGTGGCGAAACGCTCATCGGCAAGCCATTCGGGCTTGTCGAGTGCCTTGGTCAGGCCGACCCATTCCTTGTTGCTCATGACGGCCACAGTCATATGCCCGTCGCTGGTCTCATAGATCAGATCGATGAAGCTGGCGGCTTCCTGGTTCGTCATCGGCTTGTCCGGGTAGGTCTGTGCACCCATGTCCGAAGCCCACAGAAAATAGAGCACGGAGTCGAGCATCGAGATGCGAACGTGCTGACCTTCACCCGTGCGCTGCCGCGAGACCAAGGCAGCCGACAGCGACTGCGCCACCGTCACGGCTGCGAGCTTGTCTGGCAGTACGGTGCGAATCAGGCGCGGCCGCTCCCCGTCGGAGCCGGCCTGCACCGTGGTGAGCCCCGAGATCGCCTGGATGACAGGGTCGTACACCGGCTTGCCGACCCAGGGGCCGACATCGCCAAAGCCGCTGATGGATGCATAGATGATGTTGGGCGCAACAGCGCGAATGTCGGCCTCGCCCACGCCGAGCCGGTCCACGACGCCCGGGCGGAAGTTCTGCATGAAAACGTCCGCTCCTTTGGCCAGGTCCAGCACGATCTGGCGGCCTTGCGGGTTCTTCACGTCCACGCTCACCGAGCGCTTGTTGCGGTTGATGTTCAGGAACATCGCCGACATGCCGGCGCGTTGGTTGCCGAGCGAGCGGACGTGATCGCCGGCTTCGGGAACCTCAACCTTGATCACATCGGCGCCCTGGTCCGCCAGGATCATCGCCGCCCAGGGGCCCGACAGCATCGTCGTCATGTCGATGATGCGAATGCCGGCTAAAGGTCCACTCATTTTTGTCTCCATTTACGTCACCCCTCGCGAATTTCGCCGGTGGGGATGACTTGTTTCGTTTGGCTGGATCGAATAGTAGGTTGGCCATGAAAAACGTACTAGCCTAAAACTTGAGGATTCAAAGTACGGTTAAAGTGGACAATCCAAGGAATGCAGGAGATGGCGAAATGATCAAGGAGCTTTACCGGATGGCCGTGTTCGCCGAGGTCGTGGAGCAAGGCTCCTTTTCCAAGGCGGCGACAACCTTGGGCCTTGGGAAATCGATCGTTAGCGCGCATGTGGCCGCGCTCGAAAAGCGCATCGGCGCGCAGTTGCTCACGCGCAGTACGCGCGCACTCTCACTGACTCAGGAGGGAATTGCGTTCTACGAGAACTGCAGGCGCATGGTGGCCGCCGGCGAAGATGCGTTCACGACGGTCGAATCCAGGCGTGTCAGCGTCAGCGGAACGATTCGCCTCACCTCTTCCTACAACGTCGGCGTGAGCTTCCTGATCGCGGCGCTGGCGCGATTCAAGGATGCGTACCCTGACGTGTCATTCGACCTGGTTTTGGAGGACTCCATATCGCATGTCATCGAGGAAAGGTTTGATCTCGCGGTGCGCGTGGGGCGCCTGCCAGACACGGGCCTGTTTGCCACCCAGCTTGGCAACTGCTCAATGCTGCTGTGTGCAGCGCCGTCGTTCGTGCGGCGCTACGGGAAGATCACCAAGCCTGAAGAACTGGCCAAGGTGCCCTGGGTCACCATTACTCAACTGCCTCATCCGGAGAAGCTTCATCTCGTACATCAGAAGACGGCACAGCGCCTGACGGTTGGCATTCATGGCGCTGTCAAGACTCATTCCGGCATCGCTGCGCGGGAGTTCGTTCGTTGCGGCACCGGGGTGGGCCTGCTGCCTGATTACGCGGTGCACGGCGACCTGTCCAAGGGCGACCTGATCCGCATTCTGCCGGCTTGGAACGAAGCGAATGATCGTCCGATCTCAGCCGTCTTTCCGAGCCGGGACCGGATTCCAACCAGAGTCAGGTTGCTCATCGACTTCTTGCGGGAGTCACTGAGTCCCATGGTTGCTGAAGAGGTAGACCCCCCCCCCGCATGAAGTCACGGCCGGCCACGGTAAATGTCTTCTTCCAACGGCCGGGACATCGGACTGCGTCGCAGCTTCGCGATGCGATCCTGGGCAACGAACTGGAGCGCACCCTGACGCTACTGACGGCTCATTACGATCGCACGGCGCAATTGGTTCTCGAACAAGGCCTGCCCGCCAGCAGTTCGACTTGCTGAAGCGTTGCTGTTGATTTCCACCGAATGCCGACCCCAGTTTTCTGGGTGGCCTCGAAAAATGCTTCACCGGCCCATTGAGGAAAAGTGCCTCAGCGCAACCGCTCCACCGCCACGCGAATGCGCTCGCACCCCCGCTCGATGATCTCGACCGCAGTCGCAATCGAAATCCGAAAATAGGGCGAGGAACCATACGAGCTTCCGGCGACGACCGCGACGCCTTCGCTGTCCAGCAAGTACAGCACCAAGTCCAGGTCGGTTGCGAGTGTCTTGCCGTCGGGCGTTCGTTTACCGATCAGCCCCTGGCAATTGACGTACAGATAGAACGCGCCGCCAGGCGTACGGCAACTCAGGCCGGGAATGGCGTTGAGCAACTCGAGGCCGCGATCACGGCGCTGCTTGTAGATTTCTATCCATCCACGCAAGAAGGTCGGCTCGGCCTGTAGTGCCGCCAGTGCCGCGGCCTGGCTGACCGACGACGCGTTGCTGGTGGATTGCGACTGAATCATGTCCAGCGCAGTGATGATGTCGCTAGGCCCGGCCGCGTAGCCGATGCGCCAACCCGTCATCGCGTAGGTCTTGGAGACGCCATTCACGATGACGGTGCGATCGCGCAGCGCGGGTTCAATGGCCAGAATGTGCGGGCTGGGTTGGCCGTCGAACCGGATATGCTCGTAAATGTCGTCTGTCAGGACCATCACCTGCGGATGGCGCAACAGCACGTCAGCCAACGCGCGCAGACGCTGCGCGCTATATGTGGCGCCAGTGGGGTTGGTAGGTGCATTGAGGATCAGCCAGCGGGTGCGCGGCGTGATCGCGGCCTCGAGGACGTCGGCGGAGAGGCAGAAGTCATCCTCCTCCCGGCAGGAAACGACGACGGGTGTGCCGTCGCAGGCAAGAGTCATGTCCGGGTAAGAGACCCAATACGGCGCCGGGATGATGACCTCATGGCCCTCCTCCAGCGTGACGGCCAGCGTGTTGAAGATCGCGTGCTTGGCGCCGCAGGTCACGATGATGTCGTTCGGCCGGTACGACAAGCCGTTTTCGCGTTCGAGCTTCTGCGCGATGGCGGCGCGCAATGCGGGCGTGCCGGCGGTCTGCGTATAGCGCGTCTCGCCACGTTCGATCGCCTCGCAGGCCGCGCGGCGGATGTGCTCGGGCGTGTCAAAGTCCGGCTCGCCCACCACCAGGTTGACGATGTCGCGGCCCTCACGGCGCAACTGGGCCGCGCGGTCCTGGGCGGCGCTGGTCGGCGAAGGCTTGATGCGGCGCATGCGCGCCGAGATTCGGGAAGCACTCACGGTGTGTCCTTGGGGAAACGGATCAAACGATGGTAGGCAGCCATATGGGGGTGCGCCAAGACGGATTTCGTCTTCGCCTATAGCGCTGCCTTATGGCTGGGGATAGTGCCCATTGACCCTGGCCCGTGCCTTGCTAGATTCGGTGCAACTGCACTCCCGCGAACCCCCGTGAACCTGCGCCGGCTGAAATATTTCCTGAAGATCGTCGATGTCGGCAGCGTGACGCAGGCGGCGGAGCTGCTGCACATCGCCCAGCCAGCGCTCAGCCAGCAGCTCGCCACGCTCGAAGGCGAGTTTCGCCAGCAATTGCTCATCCGCAGCGGCAAGGGCGTCACACCCACCGAAGCGGGCAAAGTGCTGTATCGCCATGCCCAGCAGATTCTTCGCCAATTCGAACAGGCCCAAGCCGAGGTGCGCAACGCCGGCCAGACGCTCACCGGCAAGGTCTCGGTCGGCCTGGCACCTGGCACCGCGGCTTCGCAGCTGTCGCTGCCCCTGTTGAAGGCGGTGCGGTCACGTTACCCCGACGTGCTGCTGCATCTGAACGAAAACTTCGGCACGACGCTCACCGAGCTGATCATCAACGGCCGCATGGACATGGCCGTGCTGTACGGCGGCCAGGCGATGGTGGGCCTGTCGTTCCTGCCGCTGTTGCACGAAGAGCTGGTGCTGGTGGGGCCGCGCGAAATGGCCATCAGCGGGGCCCAGGTCGAACTGGCGGCGCTGGGCAGCCTGGAGCTGCTGCTGCTGCGGCCGCACAACGTCGTGCGCAAACTCGTCGACGAAGCCTTCATGCGCGCGCGGCTCACGCCCAACGTGGTGGCCGAAATCGAATCGACCTCCAACCTTGTGGCCGCCGTGGCCAACGGGCTGGGCGCCACCATTCTTCCCATGTCGGCCGCGCGCCTGGTCGCCAAGGCGTGCGACGC
Organism: Burkholderiaceae bacterium; assembly: GCA_035476635.1. Lineage (GTDB taxonomy): Bacteria > Pseudomonadota > Gammaproteobacteria > Burkholderiales > Burkholderiaceae_C > DATILI01. Next base: position 5,343 of record DATILI010000266.1, read on the forward strand.
GCGGCTGTGCCGCATCGTGAACCCGGTGATCGAAGTGCCGCTGTCGCTGTGCACCTCTGACAACCTGCCACTGTCGCAGCCGGCGCTCGCCGTCAAGGGCATCCTGATGGAGCTGGCGGCCGACCTGGCGCTCAACATCGGCGCCACGCAATCGCTGGAACTTGAAGAAGGCTTGCCGGCGCCATGACGGTCAATTTCAAGACGCTGAACAGCTTCGTCAAGGCCGTCGACTCGCGCAGCCTGTCGGCCGCGGCCAGCCTGCTGCACATCGCCCAGCCTGCCCTCAGCCAGCAGATCAGCCTGCTGGAAGCGCACTTCAATCGCAAGCTGCTGATCCGCTCCAACGTCGGCGTCACGCCGACCGAAGCAGGCCGCGAGCTGTACCGCCACGCGGTGCTGATGCTCAAGCAGCTCGAGCAGGCCGAATTCGAAGTGCCGCGCACCGCCAACATCGTCACCGGCACGGTGTCCGTGGGCTTGGCGACCTACAGCAGCACGTCGGTGCTGTCCACGCCGCTGCTCAAGCGAGTGCGCCAGGAATACCCGCACGTCAACCTGTTCATCAACGACAACTTCGGCCTGGTGCTGAGCGAAATGGTGATGTCCGGCGGCATGGACATGGCGGTGATCTACGGCACCCCAGCGACGAAAGGCGTCAAGGTGCAGCCGCTGTTGCTGGAGGAGCTGTTCTTCATCGCACCGGCCGGCACGGCGCTGCCGCAGGGCAATGACGAGGCCATCGCGCTCAAAGACCTGCGCGACACCGAATTGCTGCTGCCCGGGCGCACGCACTTCCTGCGGCAATTGATCGACAAGGCCTTCGAGCAAGCCGGCCTGCAGCCGCGGGTCACGGCGGAGATCGAATCGGTCGCAACGCTGCGCGAAGCCATC
>DATILI010000267.1:0-3802 GCA_035476635.1 Burkholderiaceae bacterium
CAGGCCACGGTGCAAAAAACCACGGCACAGTGGATCGCCTTGCTCGAAGCGGCCAACGTGCCGTGCGGTCCGATCAACACGCTGGCGCAGGTGTTTGCCGATCCGCATGTGGTGGCGCGCGGCCTGCGCGTTGATTTGCCGCACCCGGTTGCCGGGACGGCGCCGGCGGTGGCCAGCCCGCTGCGCCTGTCCAAGACCCCGGTTCAATACCGCCACGCCGCTCCCGCACTCGGCGCCGATACCGAACAGGTGTTGAAACAGTTTCAGCAATGATGACCTCTACTTCTTTTTGAAAGCACCACACCATGAAACTGCTCTCCTTTCACTACCAGGGCCGTGACTCCTGGGGCGCCGTCATCGGCGATGCCATTGCGGACCTGGGACGGGCCTATCCGCAATACCCCAGCCTGCAGGCCTACATCGCGGCCGGCCGCGTGCCCCAGGCCGCCGCGGATGCCGCGACGGTTGAGGCCGACATCCCGCTGGCCGCCATCCGCTATCTGCCGGTGATCACGCAGCCCGAAAAAATCATCTGCGCGATCCGCAACTACCACGACCACCACAAGGAAGTCGTGGCCGCCGGCCTGGACCGCGAGCTGTCTGCTTTTCCGCCGATCTTCCTTCGGGTGTGGCGCTCGCAGACGGCGCACGGGCAAGCCATCGTGCGGCCGCACTGCTCGGACTCGCTGGATTGGGAGGGCGAGTTGGCCGTCATCATCGGCAAGCCCGGCCGCAACATTGCGCAAGATCGCGCGCACGAGCACATCGCGGGCTACTCGATCTACAACGACGCCAGCATCCGTGAATGGCAGTTCCACGCCAAGGCCATCGCGGCCGGCAAGAATTTCGAATCGACCGGCGCCTTCGGTCCCTGGATGGTGAGCGCCGACGAGATCGCGCCGGACCGGGCGCTGGCGCTCAAGACGCGGCTGAACGGCGAGCAGATGCAGTCGACCACCACGGGCGACATGATTTTTTCGGTGGCCCAGCAGATCGCCTACGCCTCCACCATCTTCACCCTCGTGCCGGGTGACGTGATCGTGACCGGCACGCCGGGCGGTGTCGGCTGGAGCAAGAAGCCGCCGCGCTTCATGGTGCCGGGCGATGTGGTCGAGGTCGAGATCGAAGGCATCGGCGTGTTGCGCAACCCGGTGGCGCAAGCCGACTGAGCACTCTGGAGGAGACACATGAAGAAATATTCTCATCACCTGGCCGCTGCGATGGTGGCCTGCGCAGGTCTTGTGGCGGGTGCGCTCGCACCGGCCGCCCACGCGCAAAGCTATCCTGACCGGCCGATCCGTGTGCTGCACGGCTTTGCGGCCGGAGGCAACGCCGATACCGTGGCCCGCATCCTGGCGACGGAAGTGGCCAAGCCGCTGGGCCAGCCCCTGGTCGTGGAGCCCAAGCCGGGCGCCGGTGGCACCTTGGCTGCCGATGCGGTGGCCAAGGCCAAGGCCGATGGCTACACGCTGCTGATCGCCACCGGTGGCCACGCCATTTCCGCCGCGCTGTACGACAAGCTGCCGTACGACACGGCCAAGGCCTTCCAGCCCGTGTCCGCGCTGACCTCGTTTCCGTTTCTGGTCGTGGTCAACGCCACCAGTCCCTACAACAGCCTGCAGGATGTGCTGAGCGCGGCGCGCGCCAAGCCGGGCACGATGAACTTCGGCTCGGCCGGTGTGGGCACCGGGCAGCACATGACCGGCGCCTTGCTGGGCCGAAGCGCCGGTGTCTCGGTCACCCATGTGCCCTACCGCGGCGAAAGCGCCGCCATCACCGGCTTGCTGGGCAACGAAATCGACTTCGTGATCGTCGCGCCGACCACCGCGGTGAGCCAGGTGAAGGCCGGCAAGCTGCGGGCGCTGGCCAACTCCGGCGGCGCGCGCTGGGCTGGGCTGCCAGACGTCCCGACCATCGCCGAGCAAGGCGTGCCGAAATTCGAGGTCCGCTCGTGGACGGCGCTGCTCGCACCTGCGGGCACGCCGAAGCCGGTGATTGAACGCCTCAATGCGCAAGTGCGCGCCGCGTTGCGTGAGGACAGCGTGCGTACCCGGCTGGAAGAGGCGACCGGCGGCGACGTGCGGCCGAGCACGCCCGAGGAGATGCAAAGCGTGATCGATGCCGATCTCAAGCGTTGGGCCCAGCTGGTGAAAGACGCCAGGATTCAAAAGGAGTAGCCATGAAAGTCACCCGCCCCACCCCTGCCCATTTCGGCATCTTCGTCTACGACCTGGACAAGATGGTCGAGTTCTACACCACGGTGTTTCGCCTGACCATCACCGACGAAGGCCTGGGCAAGAACTTCGGCAACCGCCTGGTGTTCATGAGCGCCACCGAAGACCAGCACCACCAACTGGTGCTGTCGGCCGGGCGCTCGGAGAAGTCGCCCGTCAGCACCATCATGCAGGCCTCTTTCCTGGTGCCTGACCTGGCCGAACTGCGCTGGAACCGCGACAAGGCCGAGGAGCTCGGTGCCTATGAAATCCGCCCGATGAACCACGGCAATGCCTGGTCGGTGTACTACTTCGACCCCGAGGGCAATCGGGTCGAGGTGTACCTGGACACGCCGTTCTATGTCGGCCAGCCCTACGGCACGCCGCTTGACCTGACAATGACCGAGGCGCAGCTGTTGAAGGAAACCGAAGACATGGTGCGCGCCGATCCCAGCTTCATGCCGCTGGAACAGTGGCAGGCGCAATTTCGCCAACGCGGGCCGGGCAGGGCGAAATGAAGCGCAACTCGCTCGACGGCCAATGGCCTGATCCTGCGCAATCGCCAATGTCCTCTCTGCCATCTTCTGCTCTGGATCAAGTCTTCCGGGCGGCACGCACCTTCACGAAGTTTCGCGATGAACCGGTGTCCGACGAGACGCTGGAGCAGCTCTACGAACTGGCCAGGTGGGGCCCCACGGCCTTCAACTGCCAGCCCGCGCGTTTCGTGTTCGTGCGCGGCACCGAGGCCAAGCAAAGGCTTGGGGCTTGCCTGTCTGCCGGCAATCTGGAAAAGACGATGAAGGCTCCGGTGACCGTGATCGTGGCGCAGGACCTGCGCTTCTTCGAACACCTGCCCGAGCAGTTCCCGCACAACCCGAGTGCGCAGGCCCCGTTTGCCGACAACGCGGCGCTGGCACAGGCTGCGGCGCTGCGCAACAGCAGCCTGCAAGGCGCTTACCTGATCGTGGCGGCACGCATGCTCGGCCTGGACTGCGGGCCGATGAGCGGCTTCAATGCCACGGCGCTGGATGCGGCCTTCTTTCCCGATGGCCGCTGCAAGTCCAATTTCCTCATCAACCTCGGCTATGGCGATGCCAGTGCGCTGCGCCCGCGCGGCCCGCGCCTGGCATTTGCAGCGGTGGCCTCCATTCTGTAGCGCAGGAGAAATACGATGCCTTTCATCGAAGTCAAGATCGTCGAAGGGGTGCTGCCCGACGACAAGAAGCATGCATTGATCGCCGCCCTGACCGATGCCGTCGCGAGCGTCGGCGGCGAGGGATTTCGCCCCATGACCCGCTGCGTGATCCAGGAGATCAGGAGTGGCTGGTGGGGTGTGGCCGGCAAGCCCTTGGCTACGGCCGACGCCAAGCCCGGACTTATTGCTTCTCGAACCCGATCTGCTTGACCATCGCGCCCCAGCGGTCGTAGGCCAGCTTCATTTCCAACGACAGCTCGGCCGGCGTGGAGGGCGTTGCCTCGTAGGCGCCACGGGCGATGAACTCCTTCACGTCGGGCGATGACAAGGCCTGCACCAGCAGCGCATTGACCTTGGCGACGAGCTCGCGCGGCATGCCGGCGGGGCCGACGAT
>DATILI010000268.1:0-9044 GCA_035476635.1 Burkholderiaceae bacterium
GGCCTGACCTGGTACAACGGCTCCAAGGGCGCCGTCATCACCACATCCAAGTCGCTGGCCGCGGAGTTCGGCCCCGACAACATCCGCGTGAACTGCATCAACCCGGTGTTCAACCCCGACACCGGCCTGTCCGCCGAATTCGCCGGCGGCCCGGTGGACGACGCCCGCCGCGCCAAATTTCTGGCCACCATCCCGCTGGGGCGTTTCTCGACCTCGCTGGACGTAGCCAACGCCGCGCTGTATCTCGCCAGCGATGAAGCCGCCTTTATCTCAGGGGTATGCATCGAGGTGGATGGCGCGCGCTGCGTCTGAGGCTTCACAATCGGGTCTATGGCCGAAAGAGTCATCCCCCTGATTGACCAGCGCACCGCGGCGCAGGCGAAGCCGAGCCTGGCGTTGACGCTGCCTGCGCGACCGATTGCCGCGAATGGCCTGTTGTCCGACACGCTGGGCCGGCCGCTGCGCGACCTGCGCATCAGCGTCACCGACCGCTGCAACTTTCGCTGCAGCTACTGCATGCCCAAGGAAGTGTTCGACAAGGACTACCCCTACCTGCCCCATTCCTCGCTGCTGAGCTTTGAGGAAATCACGCGGGTGGCGCGGCAGTTTGTCGCGCATGGCGTGCACAAGATTCGCCTTACCGGCGGCGAACCGCTGTTGCGCAAGAACATCGAAGTGCTGATCGAACAGCTCGCCGCGCTGCGCACCGTCGATGGCCAGCCGCTGGACATCACGCTGACCACCAATGGCTCGCTGCTCGCCCGCAAGGCGCAAGCGCTCAAGAAAGCCGGCTTGCAGCGCGTGACCGTGAGCCTGGACGGACTGGACGACGCCGTGTTTCGCGGCATGAACGACGTGGATTTTCCGGTGGCCGAGGTGCTCGCCGGCATCGAGGCCGCGCGCGCCGCAGGCCTGGGCCCGATCAAGGTCAACATGGTCGTCAAGCGCGGCACCAACGACCATGAAATCCTGCCGATGGCGCGCCATTTCAAGGGCACGGGCATCGTGCTGCGCTTCATCGAATACATGGACGTGGGCGCCACCAACGGTTGGCGCATGGACGAAGTGCTGCCCTCGGCCGAGGTCGTGCAGCGCATCCAGGCCGAGTTGCCGCTGGTGCAACTCGACCCGAGCGCTCCGGGAGAAACTGCGGAGCGCTGGGGCTATGCCGATGGGGGCGGTGAGGTCGGCGTCATCAGCAGCGTGACGCAGGCTTTCTGCCACGACTGCAACCGGGCCCGCCTGTCCACCGAAGGCAAGGTTTACCTTTGCCTGTTTGCCACGCACGGCCATGACCTGCGTGCGCTGCTGCGCGGTGGCGCAACTGACGAAGAGCTGGCATCGGCCATCGGCCACATCTGGCACGGCCGGGACGACCGCTACTCCGAGCTGCGCAGCAGTATGGCACCCGACACCGGGACCGGCGCCAGGCGCGTGGAAATGAGCTACATCGGTGGATAGATTGATCAATGCAAACGAAATCACCGGCTTGATCCTGGCCGGCGGCCGCGGCTCCCGCATGGGCGGGGTGGACAAGGGCCTGCAGAATTTCAACGGCATGCCGCTGGCACTGCACACCTTGCTGCGGCTGCAGCTGCAGGTCGGCGGCGTGATGGTCAATGCCAACCGCAACCTTTCGGCCTACGAATCGTTTGGCGCACCGGTCTGGCCCGACGTGCTGGCCGACTATGCCGGGCCGCTCGCGGGCTTTCTCACGGGCCTTGAGCGCTGCGAAACGCCCTACCTCGTCACCAGCCCTTGCGACACGCCGCTGTTTCCGCTGGACCTGGTGCCACGCCTCGCCCAGGCGCTGGCGAATGAAGACGCCGAGATCGCGATGGCGGCCGCGCGCGAAGAAGACGGGCAACTGCGCACCCAGCCCGTGTTCTGCCTGCTGCGCGTGGACCTGCTGGAAAGCCTGGTGAGGTTCACCCACGCCGGCGGCCGCAAGATCGACGCCTGGACCGCGCAGCACAAAACGGCGGTGGTGCCGTTCGACCAGCCGGGCGACGACGCCCGCGCGTTCTTCAACGCCAATACGCTGGCCGAATTGCACGCCCTCGAACAATCGCCATGAAAACCATCGAGCAGATCGCCGCCGAGCTGCAGGGCTACGACCCGCAGGCGCTGAGCGCTGCTGACGTCAACGACTTTCTCGCGCGCCTGGTCGAGCCGGTTTCTGAAACCCAAGAAGTCGGCATCTTCGACGCCCTGGGCCGCGTGCTGGCCGCACCTGTCGTCTCGCCCATCAACGTACCGCCGCACGACAACTCGGCCATGGACGGCTATGCCTTCGACGGCGCCCAGCTCAAGGCCGATTCGCTGCTGACGCTGGAAGTCGTCGGCACCGCCTTCGCCGGCAAGGCCTGGCAGGCAAGCGTGGGACCGGACCAGTGCGTGAAGATCATGACGGGCGCCATCATGCCCGTCGGGCTGGACACGGTCGTGCCCCAGGAGTTCACCGAGGCTTGCGGCGACGACCGCATCGCCATCCCGCCGCAGTTGCTGCGTCGCGGCGACAACCGCCGGCTGCTTGGGGAAGATCTGCACCTGGGCCAACCAGCCCTGAAACAGGGCGAGGCGATCGGACCGGCCGCCCTCGGACTGCTGGCCAGCCTGGGTATCGCAACCGTGCCTGTCGTGCGCAAACTGCGGGTGGCCTACTTCTCCACCGGCAACGAAATCCTGAGCCTTGGCGAAGCGCCGCGCGAAGGCGCCATCTTCGACAGCAACCGCTATACCGTGTTCGGCCTGCTCACGCGGCTGGGTTGCGAAATCATCGACCTGGGCGTGGTGCGCGATGATCCGCCAGCGCTGGAAGCCGCATTTCGCCAGGCCGCGGACAGCGCCGATGCCATCATCACCAGTGGTGGCGTGAGCGTGGGTGAAGCCGACTACACCAAGGCCATGATGAAAAAGCTAGGCGACGTGGCGTTCTGGAGGATCGCCATGCGTCCCGGCCGGCCGATGGCTGTGGGGCGCATTGGCAAGTCCATCCTGTTCGGCTTGCCGGGCAATCCGGTGGCAGTGATGGTGACCTTCCTGGCCTTTGTGCGCCCGGCCCTGTTGCAGATGATGGGCTGCAGTGCTTCTGCGCCGCCATTCTTGCGCGCCCGCGCGAGCGAAGCCATCCGCAAGAAGCCCGGCCGTACCGAGTACCAGCGCGGCACCGTCAGCACCGGGCCTGACGGCACCGTGCACGTCAAGACCACCGGCAACCAGGGCTCGGGCGTACTCAGTTCCATGGTGCAGGCCAACGGCCTGATCGTGCTGCACCATGCGCAGGGCTCGGTGGCCGTGGGCGACCAGGTCGATGTGATGATGTTCGAGGGCGTGGTCTAGCAGCGCCCTTGAAAAGAAGGTCAGTCGAAGCTACTTTGCCGGAATGCCTTCTGCCGGCGGGTGTTCGGCCTCGTCCTTGACCACCGTCTTCTTGGCGCCGGGTACCTCATTGCGCGCAAACAGCGTGTACATCGTCGGCACGACAAACACCGTCAGCAAGGTGCCCAGCGACATGCCGCCCACGATGACCCAGCCGATCTGCTGGCGGCTTTCGGCGCCCGCGCCATCGGCCATGGCCAGCGGCACCGCCCCCAGCACCATGGCGCCGGTCGTCATCAGAATCGGGCGCAGGCGCTGGGACGATGCCTTGACCAGCGCATCGATCATCTCCAGGCCCTGCTCGCGCAACTGGTTGGTGAATTCGACGATCAGGATGCCATGCTTGGTGATCAGCCCCACCAGCGTGATCAGGCCGATCTGCGAATACACATTGAGCGAGCCGCCGCTCCATTTGAGTGCAAGCAAGGCGCCGATCATCGACAACGGCACCGACAGCATGATCACGAATGGATCGATGAAGCTCTCGAACTGCGCGGCGAGAACCAGGAAGATGAACACCAGCGCCAGCACGAAGACGATGGCCAGCGCACCCTGCGAGCTCTTGAACTCGCGCGAGGTGCCGTTCAGGTCGGTGCTGTAGCCGGGCTTGAGCACCTTGGCCGCGGTGTCGTTCATGAACACCAGCGCCTGGCCCAGCGAATAGTCGGGGGCAAGGTTGGCGGTGATCGATACCGAGCGGCGTTGGCCGAAGTGGTTGAGCTCGCGCGGCGAAACGCTTTCGCGCACCTTCACCAATGCAGAGAGCGGAATCATGGTGTCGTTGCGGCCACGCACGTTGATGGCGTCGATGTCTTCCGGCGTGGAGCGCCCACTGGCCTGAGTCTGCACGATCACGTCGTACTGCTCGGCGTCGCGCTTGTAGCGGGTCACCTGGCGCCCGCCCAGCATGGTCTCCAGCGCCTTGGCCACGACCTCGACGCTCACGCCCATGTCGGCGGCCTTGGCGCGGTCCACGTCGATGCGCAACTCGGGCTTGTTCAGGCGCAGGTCCACGTCGGGCGAGACGATGCCGGGATTTTTTGCAATCTCGTCGAGGAACTGGCGCGTCACCTGGTTCAGGTTCTGGTAGCTGTCCGAAGTCTGGATCACGAAATTCAGCGGCCGGTCGCGAAAGCCCTGGCCCAGCGAAGGCGGCGTGATGGTGAAGGCATTCACGCCGGGCAGGCCGTTGAACTTGGGTTGCAGCTCGCGCGCCAACTCCAATGTGGTGCGCTTGCGGTTTTCCCAATCCACGGTGCGGTAGACCACGCTGGCCTGGGACACCGTGGGATTGCCCACATTGGCGAAGATCCGGTCGAACTCCTTGTAGGGCTGGCCCATGCGTTCCAGCGCCTGGGCGTAGCGGTTGGTGTATTCGAGAGTCGAACCGTCGGGGGCGTTCACGGTGGCCAGGATGGTGCCGCGGTCTTCCAGTGGCGAGAGTTCCTGCTTCATCGTCGGGTAGACGAGATAAATGGCGTAGGCGCTGCCCAGCATCACGCCGATCACAATCCAGCGCGCCTGCAGCAGCCGCCCCGCCACGCCGGAGCGGCCCTGCGCGCTGGCGCCGCCGACGCGCGCCGTCACCACCCAGCGCAGCACGCGGCCATACCCGTCCGAGAGCGCCGTCAGCCAGCGTTCCATCGAGCGGTCGAACCAGTTGGGTTTCGGGTTGTGCTTGAGCAACTGGGAACACATCATGGGCGTGAGCGTCAATGCCACGAAGCCCGACACCACCACGGCGCCGGCCAGCGCCAGTGCGAACTCCACGAATAGCCGCCCGGTGCGCCCCGGCGTGAACGCGAGCGGCGCATACACCGCCACCAGCGTCATGGTCATGGTGACGATGGCGAAACCGATCTCGCGCGCCCCCTTGATCGAGGCCGAGAACGGGTCCAGCCCCTCTTCGATGTGGCGAAAGATGTTTTCCAGCATCACGATGGCGTCATCCACCACCAGCCCGATGGCCAGCACCAGCGCCAGCAAGGTCAAGGTGTTGATGGTGAAACCGGCCAGCGCCATCAGGGCGAAGGTGCCGACCAGGCTCACGGGAATCGTGACGATGGGAATGATCGAGGCACGGAAGGTGCGCAGGAACACGAAGATCACCAGCGCCACCAGCACGATGGCCTCGACGATGGTACGGAACACGTTCTTGACCGAGCGGTCGATGAACACCGAGTTGTCGTTGGCGATGTCGATGCTGATGTCGCTGGGCAGGTCGGCCTTGAGCTTCGGGATCATTTCGCGCACGCCCTGCGACAGCGTCAGCGGGTTGGCCGTGGCCTGGCGGATCACGCCGGCAGAGATCGCCTGGCGGCCATTCAGGCGCACCGAGCTGCGTTCGTCGGCGGCGCCCTCCTGCACCCGCGCCACGTCGCGGATCTTGACCGGAAAGCCGTTGACGTTCTTGATCACGATTTCGGCAAACTGGCCCGGGCGAACCAGATCGGTCTGCGAGGTCACGCTGAACTCACGCTGCTGCGACTCGATGCGCCCGGCCGGCAGCTCCAGGTTGCTGCGGCGGATCGCATCCTCCACATCCTGCGTGGTCAGCCGGAATCCGGCCAGCTTGTCGGGGTCGAGCCAGACGCGCATGGCGTACTTGCGCTCGCCGTAGATCCGCACGTCAGCCACGCCGGTCACCGTCTGCAGGCGCGACTTCACGACGCGGTTGACCAGGTCGTTGATCTGCAGCGGGCTCAGGGTGTCGCTGGTAAAGGCCAGCCAGATCACCGGGAAGGCATCGGCCTCGACCTTGGCGATCACCGGCTCCTCGATCGCCTGCGGCAAGCGGTTGCGCACGCGCGAAGTGCGGTCGCGCACCTCGGCGGCGGCGGCGTCGGCGTCTTTTTCCAGGCGGAAACGCACCGAAATCTGGCTCTGCTCGGCGCGGCTGATCGAGGTGATGACGTCCACCGCGTCGATGCCGGCGATCGAGTCTTCCAGCGGCTTGGTCACCTGCGACTCGATCACCTCGGCCGAAGCGCCCGGGTACCTGACGCTGACGGTGACCACCGGTTCGTCGATCTTGGGGTACTCGCGCACCGACAAGCGATTGAAGCTGACCGCACCCACCAGCACGATCAGCAGCGACAGCACCGTGGCGAACACCGGGCGGCGAATGGAGACTTCAGCGAGTTGCATACGAGCCTCTGCAGAATTTCAGGATGAACCGGCCTTCAGGCCGGATCGGGGCGCGTCACGCGCGGTTTGCGCTCGGGCGAAGCTGCCCCGCGTCCGGCGCCTTGGCCGCCCGCTTGCCCAGTGCCGCCGCGTGCCGCGTCGGCCAGTTCGAGCTGGCAGGGATTCGGGCCGTCCAGCGGCTTCAGGGACGCAGCCTCGCGCTTCGCTGGAGCGGCGGCTTGCGGCACGGGGGGCGCGGCCGCCGGTGCTGCCGCAGCGGCGCCCGAAGCAGCTTGTGCCGGGGCCGGCGCACGCCCATTCCCGCTGCCGCCACCTCGGCTCAGATCAACCACGCGCACGTCGGTGCCGTCGCGCTGCACGCGCTGCTGGCCGGCCGTCACCACCGTGTCGCCCTCCTGCAGGCCTTGCACAATCTCCACTTTGCCGGGCTGGCGGATACCGACCTTGACCTCGACGCGCTGCGTGGCGAAACTGCCTTTTTCCGCGCCATCGACGAGCTTGATGACGAACTGCCGCCCGCCTTGCGGCACGATCGCCTCCTCGGGGATTACACGTGCGTTGTCGCGTTCGCCAAACACCGTGGTGATGCGCGCGAACATGCCGGGGCGCAGCGCCAGCTGCCGGTTATCGATGCAGCCGCGCACACCGACCGAGCGCCCGTTGGCATCCAGTAGCGGATCGATGGCGTGCACCAGGGCCGTGAACTTGCTGCCGGGCAATGCATCGATTTCCACCAGGGCGCGCTGGCCCCGCTTCACCTTGGTTTGAAAGCGCTCGGGCAGGCGAAAGTCCACGTAGATGGCCTCGAGGTCCTCGACGTTCACGATGTCGGCGCCGTCTTTCAGGTAGTCGCCCACGTTGACCGTGCGGATGCCGGTGATGCCGTCGAACGGCGCAATGATTTTCAGGCGCGCTGCCGTGGCGCGCGACAAGGCAAGCTTGGCCTGCGCCACTTCGAGGTTGGCCGCGCTCTCGTCCACCGAACGCTGGCTGATGAAACTTTGCGCCACCAGTTCCTGGTTGCGCTTGTGGTTGGCCTGCGCAATCGACAGCTCGGCCAGGCTTTGCTGCACCTGGGCCAGCGGCAGCTGGTCGTCGAACTGCACCAGCAACTGGCCTTTGCGCACCCGATCCCCATCGCGGAAATTCAGCTGGGTGATGCGGCCACTGACCTCGGGACGCAGCACCACGCTCTGGCGCGATCGCAGGTTGCCCACGGCCTGGGCATCGTCGGTCAACCGGGCAACTTCAACCTTGGCAACCTCGACGGCCGGCTTGGGCGCTCCTGTCCCGCCTGCACCGCTCGCCGGGCTTCGCGGCGCCTCGACAGCGCCGCTGCCCCCGGTCTCGGCCGTGCCGGCCGCCTTGGGTTTGTTCTGGTACCACCAGGCGGCGCCGGACGCGGCCGCGATGCCAACGACGGCAACGAAGGAGTAGATTGCTTTGGATGCCATGAAGAAGGACAAACTGATTATTCGCGGGAACTAGTTCGGGAAGCAAAACCCAATCGCCCAATGTAGCAGCACGCGGCGGTGGTGCCACGCGCATTGGCCCCATGGCATGCGAATCCAAGCAATTTTTCGGCCCGTTTTACCCGCTCTTTACATTCGAGCGGCGGGCCTGGCAAAAGTTGCTGTGTTGACAGGCCCTAGCGCCGGCCCAGCGCCACTTCGACGCCCTTGTTGGCCAAGGCATCGGCACGCTCGTTTCCGGGATCGCCGGCGTGGCCCTTGACCCAGCGCCAATCGATCTTGTGGCCGCCTGATGCGACCAGGCCATCCAGCCGCTGCCAGAGCTCAACATTCTTGACGGGTTGCTTGGCCGCCGTGCGCCAACCCTTGGCCTTCCAGCCATGGATCCATTCGGTAATCCCCTTGCGCACGTATTCGCTGTCCAGGTAGAGCGTGACCTCGCACGGCCGCTTGAGCGCGGCCAGCGCCTCGATCACGGCGGTCAGTTCCATGCGGTTGTTGGTCGTGCCCAGCTCGCCGCCAAACAGCTCCTTCTGCGTCGCGCCGGATTTCAGCAATACGCCCCAGCCGCCGGGGCCGGGATTGCCCTTGCAGGCGCCGTCGGTATAGATTTCAATGTGATTCAAGCGTCTTTTCCGTGATCAATGGGTTTTTGTTGGCGACAGAAACGGGAGCGGCTGCGATTCCCTTGGGCCGCTTCCAGGCCGGTTCGAGCAAGCGCATGCCATGCACGCGCTTGACCGCCACGAGAAAATACACCGCGCCGAATATAGGCCACCAGCGGTCGCCCGCCCGGTCCATCCAGGCAAAGCGGTTGATCCATTTTTCGGTGCGCACAGCCGGCCGGTAGCAGCCGAAGCCACCGGATTCGACCTCGAAGCTCAATAGCCGAAGCCAGTCGCGCAGGCGCCAGTAGCCGATGAACTCGCCGGCATCGGGCAAATACAGTTCGCCAAAGCCCAGTCGCCGATACAGATGCGCGCGGCGCTGGCGCAGGCCCCAGAGGCTGGCCGGGTTGAGCCCGCTGATGACCACGCGCCCCTC
>DATILI010000269.1:0-9235 GCA_035476635.1 Burkholderiaceae bacterium
TCGAAGAACAGGTTGTTCTTGCCGTCCGACAGGCTTTGGTGGATGTGGCCCGAGCAGCCCGGGTACTGCTGGCTCCACTTGGCCATGAAGCTGGGCATGATGTCAAAGCGCGCGCCGATTTCCTTGGCGCCGGTCTTGAACAGGATGGCGCGGTCGGCCTGCTCCAGCGCCTCTGAAAAGCCGATCGCGGCCTCATAGACGCCGGGACCGGTCTCGGTGTGCAGGCCTTCGATGGGCACCTTGAAGTCCAGCATCTCGTCCATCAGCGCGTTGAAGAATTCGCGGTTCTGGTTCACACGCAACAGCGAGTAGCCGAACATGCCCGGCGTCAGCGGCTCGGGCGCCACGCCCTTCTTGGCATTCCAGCTTTGCGGCGTTTCCTTGAAATTGAACCACTCGAACTCCATGCCGGTCATGACCTGAAAGCCCATCTTCTCGGCGCGCTTCAAGACACGCTTCAAGGTCTGGCGCGGGCACACGGCATGTGGCGTGCCATCGGCGTTGACGAACTCGCCCAGGAAGAAGGGGATGCCGCCATCCCAGGGCACGTGGCGCGCGGTGTCCAGGTCCAGCCGCGCCAGCGCATCGGGAAAGCCATGCTGCCAGCCGGTGACCTGGGCGTTGTCGTAGCAGGTGTCGGTCATGTCCCAGCCCAGCACCACATCGCAAAAGCCGAAGCCACCCTTGGGGTAGGGCTCGGCTGTACCGAAGAACTTGTCCTTGTGCAGGTACTTGCCGCGCAGCACGCCGTCGATGTCGCTGACCGCGACCTTGACCTTGGGCGCGCCGGACTTGCGCACGGCGGCAACTGCCGGATGCTCCTTGGGTGTGGCCATCTTCTTGTTCTCCTTTTGCAGTGTCAAAGCGCGGGCGCGCCGGATGCGATCCCCATGTCTTGCAGGGCCAGGGCCACGGCGTGCACGGCCTGCTCCATTTCAGTCGGGCCGATCGCGCCTATGCAGCCGATGCGAAAGGTCTCGACCTGCGTGAGCTTGCCCGGGTACAGGATGAAGCCGCGTGCCCGCGCTGCCGCGTAGAAGGTCTTGAAGTCGTATTTCGGGTCGCCCGGCGCGTGGAAAGTCACGATGATGGGCGCCTGGATCGCCGGCTCCAGGAAGGGCTTGAAGCCAAGCCGGGCCATGCCGTCGACCAGCGTGCGGTAGTTGCCGGTGTAGCGGGCCAGGCGCGCACTCTGGCCGCCTTCCTCTTCGAACTGCGCAATCGCCTCGGCCAGCGCCACCACCACATGCGTGGGCGGCGTGAAGCGCCACTGTGAAGTCTTCTCCATGTAGACGTACTGGTCGTGCAGGTCCATTGCCAGCGACTGGCTGCGGCCGGCGCAATCGTCCAGGATCGCCTTGCGCAGGAACACGAAGCCCATGCCGGGCACGCCCTCCAGGCACTTGCCGCTGGCCGCCACGAGCGCATCGAAATGCACCTTGCGCGCATCGATTTCGAGTGCGGCAAACGAGCTCATCGCGTCCACGATCAGGCCCTTGCCGTGCGCGGCGCAAACATCGGCCACCTGCTGCAGCGGGTTGTGCACACCGGCGCCGGTTTCGCAGTGGATCAGCACGACGTGGGTGATGCTCGGGTCGGTGCGCAGCTTCTCATGAACCGCGGCAGGCGCGACCTGGGCCGCTTCGTCGAACCCCAGCACCGTGCAGCGCCGCCCCATCAGCGAGGTGAGCCTGGCCGCGCGCTTGCAGTAGGCGCCGTTGTCCAGCACCAGCACATGGCCTTCGCGCGGTACCAGGGTCGCCACCGAGGCCTCGACGCTGAAGGTTCCGCTGCCCTGCAAGGGCACCACCACATGGCTGCCGTGCCCATGGATGATGTCCAGCAGGCTCTTGCGGATCGAAGCGGTGACGGCGTTGAAGTCGGCATCCCACGAGCCCCAGTCCTTGAGCATTGCGAGCTTGGTGCGCAGGGTGGTGGTCAGCGGGCCTGGTGTCAAAAGGATCTTGTCTCTGTCCATGGGGGTTCCCTACTGGTTATCTTGCTGTTGACCGCCACGCCTGTGTACGCTTATTCACCCACCAGCCCAGCAGCATGAACAGCAAGGTAGCCACCGTGGAGACGATGCCGATCAGCACGGCCATGGCGGCAGCCGCGCCGATTTCGCCGGCTTCGTCCAGGTTCAGGATGGCGATTGACGCGACCTTGGTCTCGGGCGAGTAAAGAAACACCACCGCCGAGATCGTGGTCATCGCGTTGATGAAGAAATAGCGCGCAATGTCGATCAGCGCCGGCGTGCAGATCGGCAAGGTGACGCGCCAGAAGGTCTTGAAGAACGGCACCTTGAGCGAGGCACTGACGGCCTCGAATTCGCTGTCCAGGCTTTTCAGCGCGGTCACCGCCGTGAGGTGGCCCGTGGTGTAGAAGTGCACGATGGTGCACAGCGTCAGCAAGGCCACCGTGTGGTACAGGCCGTTGAGCGGGTTGGCGGGTTCGTTGAAGAAGAAGATGTAGCCCAGGCCCAGCACCAGCCCCGGCACGGCCATCGGCAGCATCGCCAACAGGCGCACCAGGCTGCGCAGACCATTCATGCCCTTGGTCTTCTCCAGCAGGTACGCGCCGCAGAACACCAGGGCGGTACCAAAGAAGGCCGTGCCCGCCGCCATCTTGAGGCTGTTGACGAAGCCAACGCCGACCTCGGCATCCACCAGGCCCATCACGTAGTGGCGCAGGCTGGGCTGAAGGTTATAGGGCCAGAAGCTGGCGAACGAGGCAAACACCGCCATGCCCAGCATGGCCAGCACGAGAAAGGCAATGAAGCAGCAGTAGGCCGTCATCACCATGTCGTAGCCACGCACCGGCTTGGGCCGGTAGGGCACGGCACGCGCCGTCAGCATCGCGGTCTGCCGCTGGCTGACGTAGTGGTCCACCGCGAAGGTCACGATCGCTGGCGCCAGCAGCAGGATGGCCACGACCGCGCCGCGCGAGAAGTCCTGCTGGCCGATCACCAGCTTGAAGATGTCGGTGGCCAGCACATTGAAGTTGCCGCCGATCACCTTGGGGATGCCGAAATCGGTGATCACCAGGGTGAAGGTGACCAGGGCGGCCGAGATCACGCCGTACTTGGCACCCGGCAGCGTGATGGTGAAGAACTTGCGCGCCGCTGTCGTGCCCATGGCATCGGCGGCTTCGTACAGGCGCGCGTCGGACAGGCTCAATGCCGTCACCAGGATCATCAGCGCATGCGGGAACACGGCAAAACACTCGGCCACCACGATGCCCGGGGCACCGTAGATCTGGTCGATGCCCAGCGACTGCATCCAGCCCTTGAGCACGCCCTGGTTGCCGAACCAGTAGATCAGCGAGATGGCCGCGAGCAGCGAGGGCGCGAGCAGCGGAATCAGCGTGATGCCGCGAAACAGCGCCTTGTACGGCATGCACGAGCGCGCCAATGCATAGGCAAAGCCAAAGGCCAGCGGCACCGTGACCAGCGTCACCGCGGCCGACACCCACAGGCTGTTCCACAGGCTCTCCAGCAGCGATGGTGTCTTTGCGTAGGCGATGAAATTGTCCAGCCAGACCAGCTCGCCCGCTTTGCCCTGCAGCGCCTGCAACAGGATGGACAGCAGCGGCCCGGCCAGGAAGGCGATCAGCACGATCGCAATGAAGGCCAGCGCGGCGTGCGCCAGGTAGTCGATCCAGTGGGCCTTCTGCTTGACGGAGGCAGTGGCGGCCGGCGCTGCGGGAATTGCGGGAACGGCTACAGCCATATCAAGCCTCCACGGGTTGCGCGAATACTTTGATGCGTTCGGGCAGCAGCTTGAGCTTGAGCGTGGAGCCGATCTGCAGCGATTGCTCGGCCAGGAAATTGAGCGAGAGATAGACCGTGAGCTTGTGCGATGCGAATGCCGGCGAAGCCACACGCACATGGCAGTAGGAGCCGAGAAACTCGATCTTCTCGATGCTGGCATCGAACACATGCGCATCGCCCGGTGCAATCGGCCGCGCCAACACATCCTCCGGTCGCAGATAGACCTTGACGTCGCCGTCCACGCCGTTGTGCGCAAGGCGCAGGCTGCCCACCTGCAACTCGCCGGCCTTGATGCAGGCCGGCAGCACATTGACCTTGCCGACAAAATCGGCAACAAAGGGCGAGGCCGGTTCGCGGTAAATTTCCAGCGGCGTGCCGACCTGCTCGATCGCGCCCTGGTTCATCACCACGATACGATCGGCCACGCTGAGCGCCTCTTCCTGGTCGTGCGTGACCATGATGGTGGTCACGCCCAGCTTCTGCTGCAGGGCGCGGATTTCCTGGCGCAGCCGCACGCGCTCCAGCGCGTCGAGCGCGGACAGCGGCTCGTCCAGCAGCAGCAGGCTGGGCGCGGTGGCCAGGGCCCGCGCCAGGGCGATGCGCTGCTGCTGGCCACCCGAAAGCTGTGCCGGGTACTTGGCCTCGCTGCCGGGCAAGCCGACCAGCTTGACCAATTCCTTCACGCGGCGTGCGATCTCGGCTTTCGGCGTCTTGCGATTGACCAGGCCATAGGCCACGTTGTCGGCCACGCTGAGATTCGGAAACAGCGCATAGCTCTGGAACACGATGCCGTAGTCGCGCTGCGCCGGCGGCAGGCGCGAAATATCGCGGCCGGCCTGGAACATCTCGCCGCGCGTCTGCACTTCCAGCCCCGCGATGATGCGCAAGAGCGTGGTCTTGCCGCATCCCGAGGGTCCGAGAAAGCAGACGAACTCGCCCTTGCGGATGCCCAGGTTGATATCGTGCAGCGCTACGAAGCCACCGAACTCCTTGCGGACGCGGCGCAGGTCAAGGAATTGGTCTTGGCTCATTCAACAACGACCGCCTCAGCGTTTTTCGGTCTTGCTGTTGTAGCGCTTGGTCCACTCGGCCAGGATGCGCTCGCGGTTGTCGGCGGCCCAGTTGAAGTCGAGCTTCACCAGGCGCGATTCATAGTCCTTGGGCACGTTGGCCAGCGGTGCGGCGACGCCGGGCTGCGCCGTGATCGCGAAGTTCTTGCCGTACAGCAGCATCGCGTCCTTGCTCGAAGCCCAATCGGCCAGCTTCTTCACCGCGTCGATCTTCTTGGTGCCTTTGTGGATCGCGAAGGCTTCCAGGTCCCAGCCCAGTCCTTCCTTCGGGAACACCAGGTCGATCGGCGCGCCCTTGGCCTTGTTGGCATTGCCGCGGTATTCAAAGGAGATGCCCATGATGAACTCGCCGGCCGCCGCCATATTGCAAGGCTTGGAACCCGAGTGCGTGTATTGCGCGATGTTCTCGTGCAGGCCGTCCATGTATTTCCAGCCGCCGCCCTTGCCGCTGTCGTCGCCAAACAGCGTGAGCCAGGCGGTCACATCGAAGTAGCCAGTACCGCTGGAGGCCGGGTTGGGCATCACGATCTGGCCCTTGTAGATCGGCTTGGTCAGGTCTTGCCAGCTCTCGGGCTTGGGAATGTTCTTCTTCTGCGCTTCCACCGTGTTGAAGCAGATCGTGGCGCCCCAGACGTCCATGCCGAACCATGCCGGCACCTTTTTCTTGTCGCGGTACTGACTCATGATGGCGTCAAGATTCAAGGGCGCGTAGGGCTCGAGCATGCCCTGCTTGTCGAGAAGCGCGAGGCTGGAGGCGGCAACGCCCATCACGGCGTCGGCCTGCGGGTTGCCTTTTTCGGCCAGCAGCTTGGCGGTGATCACGCCGGTGGAGTCGCGCACCCACTTGATCTCGATGTCGGGATTGGAGCGGTTGAAGCCTTCCTGGTAGGCCTTGAGCTGATCGGTTTCCAGTGCGGTGTAAACCAGCAATTGCGTCTTCTGCGCCGAGGCCGCCGCCGCGATGGCGAGCAGGCTCGAGAAGACAAGGGATTTGGCAAGAAAGGACAAACGCATGGGAACTCCTCAAAGGCAAAAAAGGTTGCAATGGTGTGGCCCAACGGTGACGGTGTGATGACGCTCGTGTCTGCATCCCTCAGCCCACGTCCCTGGAATCGATTTAACGACTGGCCTTCCCACTTTGTCAATTGTTTTTTGCAAATTGTTGACAATCGGTAGATTTGTGATTCAATGCCCGATATGAATGCAGTGTTCCATCCCACCATTGCACTGCTGCAGAGCAGCTCCCTCACCACCGTGGTGCAGCAGGAAATCGAGCGGGCCATCCTGGTGGGCGAGTACCCGCCCGGCAGCAAGCTGATCGAGGCTGCGCTGGCCGACAAGATGGGCGTCTCGCGCGGCCCGGTGCGCGAAGCCTTTCGCATGCTCGAGGAAGCGGGGCTGGTGCGCACCGAGAAGAATCGCGGCGTCTTCGTGCGCGACATCCCGATCGACGAGGCCGTGGAAATCTTCG
This sequence comes from Burkholderiaceae bacterium, assembly GCA_035476635.1. Classification (GTDB taxonomy): domain Bacteria; phylum Pseudomonadota; class Gammaproteobacteria; order Burkholderiales; family Burkholderiaceae_C; genus DATILI01. The sequence goes on from DATILI010000269.1 coordinate 6,311, forward strand.
ACCTGCGCGCGGCCATGGACGAGCTGGTCGGCCGCCAGCTCGCGAAGAACATCACACCCGCGCAGCTCAAGGAGATCAAGGGCCTGGTCGACGCTATGGAAAAAGCCGTGAAGGCCGAGGACACGCGCCAGTACCACCTGCTGAACCTGCGCTTTCACGACCGCCTCGTGGAAATGGCGGGCAACCGCAAGCTCACCGCGATCTACCGCAAGCTGATCAAGGAGCTCTCGCTGTTTCGCCGGCTGAACCTGGCCGACGGCTGGCTGCTGCCGATCTCCGCGGGCGAGCACCGCCAGATCGTCAAGGCGATTGCATCGGGCGATGTCGACGCAGCCGGCCGCGCCATGTTCGACCACGTGATGGAGAGCAAGGAGCGCACGATCGACAACGACCTGCGCCGGCAAACACGGGCGCAAAGCCAGCCTCAGGGCAAAACAGGAAAGGCCAACCGTGCTGAACGTTAACCAGAGAAGCTACAAACTCCCGACGCAGGCCACGGTGGTGGTGTGTGTCGATGGCTGCGAACCCGACTACCTGGCGCAGGCCGTGGCCGCCGGGCAGATGCCCTGGCTCAAGCGCACGCTGGCCGAGGGCACGGGCCTGATCGCGGACTGCGTGGTGCCCAGTTTCACCAACCCGAACAACCTGTCCATCGTGACCGGCGTGCCGCCCAGCGTGCACGGCATCTGCGGCAACTATCTGTACGACATGGCCAGCAACACCGAGGTCATGATGAACGACCCCAAGTGGCTGCGCGCGCCCACCCTGCTGGCGGCGTTGGCCAACGCCGGCAAATCGGTCGCCGTGGTCACGGCCAAGGACAAGCTGCGCACACTGCTGGGCCACCAGATGAAGGGCATCTGCTTCTCGTCGGAAAAATCGGACCAGGTCTCGCTGGAACAAAACGGCATCGCCGATGTGCTCGGCCTGGTGGGCAAGCCGGTGCCCAGCGTCTACAGCGCCGATCTCTCGGAGTTTGTGTTCGCCGCCGGCGTGAAGCTCATGGAGAAGGTCCGCCCGGATGTGATGTACCTGTCCACCACCGACTACATCCAGCACAAGCATGCGCCGGGCACTGCCGGGGCGAATGCGTTCTACACGATGATGGACGGCTACCTCGCCGAGCTGGAGGCCAAGGGTTGCGTCATCGCCCTCACGGCGGACCACGGCATGAATGCCAAGGTGGCAATGGACGGCAAGCCCGATGTGATCTACCTGCAGGACTGGTTTGACGCACGCCTGGGCGCCGGCCGCGCACGCGTGATCCTGCCCATCACCGACCCTTATGTGGTGCACCACGGTGCGCTCGGCTCGTTTGCCACGGTCTACCTGCCCGCCGACATTGATGCGCGCGACATGTGCGCGCAACTGCGCCAGCGCAAAGGCATGGAACTTGTGCTGACGCGCGAGGAAGCGGCCGCTCGATTCGAACTCCCGCCAGACCGCATCGGCGACATCGTGTGCGTGTCCGAGCGCTTCACCGTGATCGGCACCTGCGTGTCCAGGCACGACCTCTCCGGCCTGGATGTGCCGCTGCGCTCGCACGGCGGCATCAGCGAGCAGCGCGTGCCGCTGATCCTGAACCGCAAGCTGCCGGGCCTGGACATTCAAAGGCGTTTTCGCAACTTCGATGCCTTTGATCTGGCACTGAACTACGCGCAATAAGGCGAACAACGCCCATGCAGTGAGGCAAGTGCAATGACCGACCCCATCACCGAATTCATCGCCGACCACCAGCTCGACCAGATGCGCATCGCCGGCCGCAAGGTCGGAGGCGGGCGCAGCGGCGAGAGGGTGATCCAGGTCTTCAACCCCTACACCGGGCAAGGCATCGGCAGCATTCCCAAGGCCACGCTGGAAGAAGTGCGCGAAGCCTTTGCCGCGGCCCATGCCTGCCAGCCCAAGCTCACGCGCTACGAGCGCGCCGCGATCCTGAACAAGGCGGCGGAAATCATCCGCAGCCGGATCGACGAAATCGCCAGGCTCATCACGGCCGAAGCCGGCTTGTGCATCAAGGACGCGATCTATGAAGCGGGCCGCGTCAGCGATGTGCTGCTGTTCGGCGCCAACGAAGTGCTCAAGGACGACGGCCAGATCTTCAGCTGCGACCTCACCCACCACGGCAAGAAGCGGCGCGTCTACACGCAGCGCTCGCCGCTGCTGGGTGTGATCACCGCCATCACGCCGTTCAACCACCCGATGAACCAGGTGGCGCACAAGGTCGTGCCGTCGATCGCCACCAACAACCGCATGGTGCTCAAGCCATCGGAGAAGGTACCGTTCTCGGCCATTCTCTTCGCCGACATTCTTTATGAAGCGGGGCTACCGCCCGAAGCCTTGAGCGTGGTCACGGGCGACCCGCGCGAGATCGCTGATGAACTGATCACCAACGCGCAGGTCGACCTGGTGACGTTCACCGGCGGCGTGGCGATCGGCAAGGCCATCGCCAGCAAGGCCGGCTACCGCCGCATGGTGCTGGAGCTCGGCGGCAACGATCCCATCATCGTGATGGAGGACGCCGATCTTGACGAAGCATCCACCCTGGCGGTGCAGGGTTCGTACAAGAACTCGGGCCAGCGCTGCACCGCGGTCAAGCGCATGCTGGTGCACGAAGCCGTGGCGAACCGCTTTGTCGAGCAGGTGGTGGAGAAAACCCGCGCCTGGAAGCACGGCGACCCGACAGACCCGTCCAACGACATGGGCACCGTGATCGACGAGACGGCCGCCATGCTGTTCGAGGCGCGCGTCAACGAAGCCGTACAGCAGGGTGCGAAGCTGCTGGTCGGCAACCAGCGCCGCGGCGCACTGTATGCGCCGACCGTGCTCGACCAGGTCTCGCCACGGATGACCGTGGCCCACGAGGAAACCTTCGGCCCGGTTTCTCCCATCATCCGCTTCAAGGACATCGACGAAGCCATCCGCATT
>DATILI010000270.1:0-2961 GCA_035476635.1 Burkholderiaceae bacterium
AAGACGAAGCTGCCGAATTTCTACCTGAACACTGGCCACGGAACACTGGGCTGGACGCATTCCTGCGGCTCGGGCAAGTCGATCGCGCGCATCGTCAGCGGCCTGGAGCCCGAAGTGGATTTCGCGTTCCAGGCAGGCTGACCGGCCTGCCCTACTCCTTCAGGTACCGATCGTAGATCGCCTGGAAGCGGCCGCTGGCCTTGAGCTGCTTCAGGCCGGCATTGAAATCATCGCGCACCTGCTGGTCGCGAAACACCGGCCGGTAGTCGTCCGGATTGACCTTGGTGAATACATGCTCGACGACCGGGCGCAGCGACTTGCCCTGGGCTTTTTGCTCTTGCAGTGTGAAGTACCTGAAAATGCTGCGATCGCTCAATACGACGTCGTAGCGCCCAAGGTCCAGTGTCTTGACTTGCGTGGCCTGGTTGTTTTGCTCGAAGAACTTCCCGGCCTGGGCGACCGGCCCCAGCCACTGCGGGTAACGCTTGGCCGCGCCCTGGAATGAAATCACCGTCAGCCCTTCCAGGTCCGCCGGCGTCCTGATTTTCAGATTGCGCTCGGCCAGCGTGATGAACACGTTGTCGTAGACCACGGCGCTGTCGCCATAAAAAGCCCCAAGCGGTCTCAAGTCTTCGCCCAGATCGGTCATCGCCGCATCCACCTGGCGCTGCTTGAAGGCCAGCGGCACCCGCGCGAACGGAACATAGACCGGCTTGAGCACATGGCCGCGGTAGGCCAGGGCTTCGCCGATGACTTCCAGCTCAATGCCGGAATTGGTTTCCGGGAAGCAGAAGGGCGGAATCCTGTCGCCAAAAGCCATGCTGACGACGGCGCTCCAGGCACCCAGGGGGAAAATCAAGGCCAACAACAAAAATCCAAGTCGATTCATCCAAGTCCTCCGGTCAGCGGGCTGGCGCGTCAATCGCCGGCGGTGAATACCGTCAGCACCCCGGTATAGCCATAGAGGTGGTGGCGCGCGATCTCGCCGCCCGCGAAGAAGCCGACCAGGGGCACGTCGCCCAAGGCGCGGCGCACGATTTGCAACTCGGCGCTGGGCGCACCGAAGTGCGGGCCGCCGCGCCCGGAGCAGCTCACATACACGGCGCCGGCGATGCGGCGCGCGGGATGCGGCGCCGACTCCGCCTCGGGCGCTGCCAGCGCCAGGGCCGTTTCCGCCGTCACTTCCTCGGGCTCGAGTTCCTCGCGAACTTCGGCGCAGATGCGGATCAGGTCGGCACGTGCCGCTTGCGCATTGCGCTGGCAGAAAGTCAGGCGCATGCCGGCCTCCACCTTGTCGGCAATCGCCACGCCGCGCCGGCCCGGGTCCAGGCCGATGATGTGGCGCACGATGACGTCGCTGCCGAAATTGCCGGTACGGCTGACCGCGTCGCCGATGGCGCCATCGGCCGGACTCATCAGGCCCACCAGGGTCGAGCGCACGACCGCCAGCGCCTGGCGCAGCTCCGGCCCGTGCGCGGGATCCAGCGATACGGCGAGGTCGCGCAGCATCACGTCCAGCGCGGGCTCGCCGTCCAGTGCGATGACCACATTGCCCTCGGCCTCGGTGACTTCATGCACGCAGGCGCCGTTGCCGCTGACAGGCAGGCAGCCCTGGGTCACGCGCGAGACCAGGTTCACGCCCTCGGCGAATGCGACGCCGGAGAGCCCGCCGCTGAACACGCCGCGCGCCGCGCCGTGGCCCTTGATATTGCCATTGCCGCCCACGGCGAACTGCACGGTGCCGTTGCGGCTCGAAGCCAGCCCGCCGAAGAGGTAGCCGGTGCCGGTGCGCGCCGCCATCTCGTCGATAAGCTCGGCCACATCGGGCGTCGTCGCGTCCGCATGGACCAGCGCGGTGTGCGCGTCAAACCCCAAGCCCAGGGGAGCGACGCCGGAGAACACGCGGTAGGCGTTGCTGGGCAGGTCGCACAGCATCACGGCCAGGGCGGGCTCGTCGAAGTACTCCACGTTGTTCGATGAAATTCCGACGCCCACCGTACCCGACCAATCGGTGATCTCCGGCAGCTCGGCACTCAAGTGGTCCAGGATGTCCTGCGCCATGGGGGCGTAGTGGTCGGTGATGTAGAGCAGCGCCAGCGTGGGCGCGCGCGCGTAGTCGGGCAGCGCCATCTGCGCGCGCAGTTGGGCCAGCACCAGGCCGGCGGCCATGCGCCATTGCGGATGCGTGGCATGACCGTAGGGAAAGAGCTTCATGGCCGGGCCTTCAATGTCGCGGGCGACGCGACCGTTGTTAGCGGTTACTGGCAGTGCTCTTGCGCGCTGCCTTCTTCGCAGGTTTCTTGGGCGCGCCCGCCGAAACGGATTTCGCAGCGGACCGGGTCATCGCGCCAGCCATGCCGGTGGCGGTCTTGAAGGCCTCCTTGGCCAGGCCCGTCGCCATGTTCTTGGTGGTGTCCACGGCGGTCTGCCTGGCGGCATCCTTCATGGCGGTGGCCGCGATCTGCTGGAACTGGTTGGTCAGTGCCCCCCACCACTGCAGCGGATCGACCACGCCCGACGCGCCGGCCCCGCCCTTCTTGGCTGCGCCGCTGGCGACGTTGCTGATGGTCTTGGCCGTGTCGGCGGCCTTTTCCGTCACCTTCTGCACGCCGGTGAAGACCGTATCGGCGGCTTTGAGCTTGAGCGCATTGGCCACATCACCCATGTTGAAGTTCATGCCCTTGAGCGTGGCCAGCGTCATCTTCTGCACCTCCAGCGCCTGGATGGTGGCGCCCAGGGCCTTGGAGTTCTGGTCCAGCCAGAAGTGCACCGCCTTGAGCTCTTCCAGCCGCTTTTCAAGCTCTTCCAGATTGAGCGTGGGCGCGATCCAGTTGGCCAGATTCGGCATCTGCGGAATGTTCTGCGAAGCCCCCTTGGCCAGGTTCTGCAAGAAGTCGAAACCTGGGACGAACTTGCCGAAACCTAAATTTGGTGTGTCGCTCATGGAGTCTCCGTTGTGGT
>DATILI010000271.1:0-14312 GCA_035476635.1 Burkholderiaceae bacterium
GCCCAGGCGGTAGCCGACACCCGCCTCACCCTCGATCGGCACGCCCTGGCTCTGCAAATCCGCCACGTCGCGATAGACCGTGCGCTCGGACACTTCGAGCCGCCCGGCGAGGTAGGCGGCCGTGGTCAGGCGACGGCCGCGGATGAGTTGGATGATGTGAAAGAGACGATCGGCGCGGCGCATGGTTAGCTTATCTAATCAGTTGAGGACAGAGCAAAATCGCTTCGCGATTCTTCGTCTGTCCCACAAGATTTCAGGTCAGTTTCTTTTCAAAGTCCTCGACCACAAATCGCTTGCCCTGCTGGACGACGACATGGCCTTCGGCCTCTAGACGATTCATCAGGTTCTCAATGCCACCGGGGTACTTGGGATTGAGTTCGCCGTTGGCCTTGAGCGTACGCCAATACGGCGTGACCTCCGCCGCGCCGGCCTCTTCATCTTCGCGCGCGGCCTGCGCCACCATGCTGGCGAAAATCGCGGTGGTGACGGTGCAGCCGATGGTCGTGCCGTGCGCGCGCGCCAGGCCCTCGCCAATGCCGAATACTGTCGCCAGGCGACCCGGGGGAACGCGACGCATGGCGTCTTCCACCTCGCATGGCGAAGGCGTCACGATGCTGCCCTCCCCGCGCGACTTGCGCATGGCCTGGGGAATAGGCTTCACGCTGGGCAGGTTCTTGTAGCCCGCCAGTTTTTCACGCCACGATTTCATGAACCTTCAATACCGATGTGGATTGCCACTTCATCGGCGCCACTATAAGCCTCGAAATCGGTGCGGTAGCTGCGGCGGATTTCCGGGTGTGCCTGGAAGAATTGCCAGATCGTGCCCCAGGTGTCGATCACCGCTTGCGGCATCACGCCCTTGCCCGCGAAGACCAGGTACTCGCCCGCCTGCACCTGGACCGTGCTGAATTCAGGCCCTGCCGAGGGCGCCGACACGCCCACACCCGCGGTCACGTCGAAAGCGCCGGTGTAGTCGGACTCATAAGCCGAGTACACGCCGTACAGCGGCGCCTGCGCCAGTCGATGCGGCACCTTTTCGGCCAGGCCTTCGCCAAAGAAGCGGCCCCAGTGCGCGCCCAGGCGGTTGGTTTTGGGGTCGCTTTCCGCGTGGTTGGTGGTGCACACCGTGATGCCGGAGACCGGGAAGGAAGAAATCTGTTGGCGTGCGGGTTGCATGTCTGCGCTCCGTTGAGTTGTCAGGATTCCAATGGTGCAGCAGGCCTGGTGACAGCCTGGTGTCAGTAGCCCATGTCGCGTGGCGCTACGCCCATGCTCTGCGCGATCAACCGCATATCGTTGTCGCTGACGGAAAACAGGCCGAAACGAAACTTGTAGCCCCAGCGGCGGCGGTCTTCCACGAACTCGAACGCGTCCAACAGCGGCGTGATTGGTGCCTCACGCGCCGGCAGATAAGCCACATCGCGGCGATAGGGCACGAAGCCTGCGCCCATGTCGAAGGCATAGGGCTCGCCCAGCTGCACGATGCCGATCGAGACAAAGGACTGATACCCGTCCCGGCCGCCCATGGTGAGCGCCGGCGCGTAGTAGGCAACGCGGTCCCCCGGCAGCACGCGCTTGATCGGTGCCAGCTTGCCGTGGCATACCTGCATGTAGCCGCCGGTGCGGTCGTCGCGTCCGCGCCGGGCATGCTCGGCGCTGGCGACGGCGATCCAGTTGTTGTGCGTCATGGCGCGACCTCTCCAACTTCAGGCCAAGGCGTGCAGGCCGACCTTGTTGCCCTCGGGATCGACGATGTGCGCAATGAAACCCATGCCGGGCGGCAGCGCCTGCAAAGGCATGGCGACCGCGCCACCAGCCTCTTTGACGCGCGCCAGCGCCGCTTCGATCGAAGGCATGCAATCCAGGTAGACCAAGGTGCCCAGGCCGCCCGGCGGGTGCACGCTGGAACCGCTCCAAAGGCATCCGCCGGCACCGGCTTGTTCGTCGTAGGGAAACACCGCGATCTCGTACGGCCCGAACTGCTCGCGCCGCATCGCGCGGCCCAGGACGGCTTCGTAAAAGCGCTGGGCCTCCTCAAGCTTGGCGGTGGGAATCTCGAACCAGTTGGCAGCATGCGTCATGTCAAAAATCTCCTGTGAATTGAACAGGACGCTATGGTGCGCGGGGGCTGCTGACGGCGTCGTGTCAGTAGCCCGCGCGGCGATTCCGTCAATCCAGAAACCGCGCCGCGTGTTCAGCCGCCGGCATCAGGCAGACCTCGCTGCGGCCGAACAAGCCGTAGCGATTGCGCGCGCCCACGCGGTAAAGCGCATCGCGCAGTGGCGCGGGGATGAGCCATGCGATCCACGCCAACCTCCAGGGCCAACCGAGCTTGTTCAGCACGCGCAGGATGGCGCCCGTGTGCTGCCAGCTGCGCGCGCCATCGACGAGCAGCAAGGTCTCCAGTCCCACCAGGGGCAGGCCGGCCTGGCGAAGCAGTTTCTGGCCCGTCGCTCCCTGCATGGAGGCGAAGCGGATCAGCTGCTCACGGTCATGCCGCAATAGAAACTGCACCCAACGGCTGCACATCAGGCATTGCGAATCGAACACGACGATCACGGTTCTGTTTGCTCCACGGTCATGAGAAGTGCCTCGTCCAGCACCTCGACCCAGTGGCGCACCGGCGTGTCCGTGCCGCTTTGCAGATGCGTGATGCAGCCGATGTTGGCCGAGAGGATGGCCGCGGGCTGCGGCTCGGCCAGCGCCTTCAGCTTGCGGTCGCGCAGCTGATAGGCGATCTCGGGATTCAAGACCGAGTAGGTGCCGGCCGAGCCGCAGCACAGGTGCGATTCGTTCAATGCCACGCGAACATCAAAACCCAGCTTCATCAAATGCTGCTCGACGCCGCCGCGCAGTTGCTGACCATGCTGCAGCGTGCAAGGCGGGTGGTAGGCCAATGGCGCGGAAGACGCGGGGGAGATCTTGCCGCGCAGCGCTTCGCTGAGTTCAGGCAGCAGCTCGCTCAGGTCGCGCGTGCATTCGCTGATGCGCTGCGCCTTGGCGGCATAGGCCGGGTCATTGCGCAGGATGTGGCCGTACTCCTTGACGGTGACGCCGCAGCCCGAGGCGTTCATCACGATGGCTTCCACGCCCTGCTCCAGATACGGCCACCAGGCGTCGATGTTGGCGCGCATCTGGGCCTGGCCGCCAGCCTGGTCGTTCAAGTGGAACTTCACCGCGCCGCAGCAGCCTGCGTTGCCGGCGACCACGGCCTGGATGCCGGCGGCATCGAGCACGCGTGCGGTCGCCGCGTTGATGTTGGGCATCATCGCCGGCTGCACGCAGCCGGCCAGCATCAGCACCTTTCGCTGGTGCGGGCGCGTGGGCCACCGGCCGGCGTCCTGCCTTGCCGGAACCTTGGCCTTGAGCGCCTTGGGCAGCACGCCGCGCAGCATCTGACCCAACTTCATCGCGGGGCCGAACAGCGGCGAGGGCAGGCCTTCCTTGAGCGCCCAGCGCAAGGCCTTTTCGCCGGCCGGGCGCGGCACTTTCGCATCGACGATCTTGCGGCCGATGTCGACCAGGTGGCCATACTGCACGCCACTGGGGCAGGTGCTCTCGCAGTTGCGGCAGGTCAGGCAGCGGTCCAGGTGCAGTTGCGTGGCGCGCGTGGGCGTCTCGCCTTCGAGCACCTGCTTCATCAGGTAGATGCGGCCGCGCGGGCCATCGAGCTCATCGCCCAGCAGTTGGTAGGTCGGGCAGGTGGCGGTGCAAAAGCCGCAGTGCACGCACTTGCGCAGAATGGCCTCTGCTTCGATGCCTTCGGGCGTGTTCCTGAATTCGGGGGCGAGCTTGGTTTGCATGGCTAGCGATCAGAAGTCAGCGTACATGCGGCCGCGGTTGAAGATGCCCAGCGGATCGAACTGGCGCTTCAATTCGCGGTGGATTCGGTCCAGGGGCGGCTTCAGTGCATCGAACCGTGCTATCGCGCCATCCGCCGGCTGGGCGCTGCCTTCGATGAAGAGCGTGGCGTGTCCACCCACCGCGGCGGCTGCCGCACGCAAGCGGGGCGCGTCTTCACACGTGGCGCGGACCCAGCGCTGGCCGCCATGCCATTCGATGAGCGGCGCCTCCGGCAAGTCCAGCACCGGCGCGGTTTGCGGCACGGACAGGCGCCATAGGTCGGCGCCCTTTTCGCGCTGGCCGCGCTCCAGAAACCAGGGCAGCCGCTGGTCGCGGCACAAATCCCAATCGGGGGCGGCCTGGGCGCTGCCCAGCCGCTCCCCGCCGAGGCTGCGGCATGCGGCCTCAACCGCCGCGACGGCACCGCGCAGGCGCAGGTACAGCGTTTGCACGCCCGCATCGTCGACCCAGCAACTGGCATTCAGCGGCAGCGGCTGGGCGCCCCATTGGTGAAGATTTTGCAGCGCCTCGGCCTGGCGCATTTCGAACTTGAGCGAGGCCTCGGCCGGCGCCACCGGCAGCACCTTGAGGCTGACCTCGGTGATCAAACCCAAGGTGCCCAGCGCACCCACCATGAGACGCGAGACATCGTAGCCCGCCACATTCTTCATGACCTGGCCGCCGAAAGTCAGCAAGTCGCCCTGGCCGTTGAGCAAGGTCAGGCCGAGTACGTAGTCGCGCACCGATCCGACGCTCGCGCGCGCCGGGCCGGACAAGCCCGCGGCGACCATGCCGCCGACGGTGCCACCGGGGGCGAACCGCGGCGGCTCAAATGGGAGGCATTGGCCACGTTCGGCCAGCGCCGCCTCCAGCGTTGCGATGGGCGTGCCGGCCCGCACGGTGACCACCAGTTCGCTCGGCTCGTAATTGGTGGTGCCCGAAAGCGCCGTGGTGTCCAGCAGCTCGCCTTGCAGCGATTGGCCGTAGAAGTCCTTGGTGCCGCCGCCGCGGATGCGCAGCGGCGTGCCGCCTGCGGCGGCCAGGCGTATGCGTTCGGCGATCTGTTCAAGGGCGGTGTTCATGCCTGCGATGGTAAGGGCGCCCAGGGGGCCGTCGCTGTTGATCTTTATGAACAGCGGCTGTTCGGATTTTTCTGAACCACCTCAGTCGCGAAAGAAATTCACCGGGAGGCCAGGCACCGCCACGCGCATGGAAAACACGCAGCCCGCCTGCGGATACGCAGCCAGTTCAGCGGCGCTGCGATTGTGGCGCGCGGTCGTGAGGTACAGCGTCTGCAAATCATCGCCGCCGAAGCAGGGCATGGTCGGACACTGCGCCGCAACCGCAATGTCATCCAGCACCACGCCTGCCGGCGAGAGCTTGAGCAGGCGCGCACCCTCGAACATGGCGACGTAGTAGTTGCCTTCGGCATCCACCGCCGCGCCATCGGGCCTGCCGCCATAGCCCGGCATGCCGTACTGCCATCCGGCGGGCTTCATCGGGAACTGGTGAAACACACGCTGGCGCTGCATGGCATTGCTGTCCGCATCCCAATCCCAGGCATGGATGACATGGTGCGTGGTGTCGGTCCAATAGACCGTCTTCGCATCGGGCGACCAGGCCAGGCCGTTGGCGATCACCCCGTCACCGGCCTTGCGTTCGACCAGAGGCGCGCGGCCGTCGCGGCAGTCCAGCGAAAACAGCTGGGCCAGGCGCTTGTCGCGCGGCTCGTACATGGTGCCGGCCCAGAAGCGGCCCAGCGGGTCGGCCTTGCCGTCATTGAAGCGCGTGGTGGCGGGGTCGTGGTCAAAGCGGGCGAGCAGCTCCAGCGCACCACCCCATTCGCGGGCGCGGTACATGCCGTCGCGCAGCGCAATCACCAGCCCGCCGCGCAGCGCCGGTGCGATGCTGCCGGGCTCTTGCGGCATGGTCCAGCTCTGGGCCTTTGTCTGCCCGATGTGGGCACGCCATATCTTCTTGCCCGGAATGTCGACCCAATACAGAGCCTTCTCTTCAGGATGCCAGAACGGAGATTCACCCAATTCGCTGGGCGGGGCGGCCAGGGTCTGCCATGCAGTCATTTCACACTTTCTACGGTGATGGTCATCTGGGCGCTCATGGACTCGCCCGCCTGGAGCACGCGCACGCCCAAATCGTCGGCCTGCGCACCCGTGGTCTCCATCAGGTTGATGGCATTGTTGACGTGGCTCACTGGTTCGATGGCCACGAAATCACGCGTCTCGTTGGTGAACACCACCAGGCGGCCCAGGTTGGCGTCAATGCGGGTGAGCAAGGCCTCGTCGCGCAGATGGACGGTGCCATTCCAACCATCAAAGCAATGGTCGACCTCGAGCAAGGCGCAATCGGCATCCAGCCCGGTCGTTTGGACGCGGTGCGTCGGCAGTTTGTCGGTGCCCATTTCCCAACGGCCGGTGGCATCGAAAGCAATGTGGCTGTTCCCACGCTTCACGAAGTAGGGATGCCAGCCCAGGCCCACCGGCGCTGCTGTGGCGGATTGGTTGGTGATGCTCAGGGTCAGCTCCAGCGCGTTGCCGCTCAAGCGAAAAGTCTGCGAGCTGTCGAAGGCAAACGGCCAGGACGCGTCGGCCTTGTGCTCGTAGGCCAGCATGGCGAAATGCGCCTCTTGCTCGAGCACCCCCCACGGCCGCTGCCAGCCCACGCCATGGATCGCATGCGGTTCGGTCGCGCTGGTTTGCACCAGTGGGTGGCTGGTGCCCTGCCATTTCAGGGTGGCGTGGGCCACACGGTTGGAAAACGGCACCAGCGCGTAGCAGCCGGCTTGCCTTGCCGAGGTGAGCGCTTCGCGCCCAAGCGAACGCAAGACCGGCGTGTCGCCCAGCCAAAGGCCTGAAATGCAAGCACCCAGTTCGGGCACGATGACGCAACGCATTTGCCCGCTGGCAAGCTGGAGAGTGGATGTCATGGCGAAGGTCTCCTGCCATGCATTGTGCATGCTTGGCAGGCGCCGGTGCGGGCCGTGCGGGCCGCGGGGGCACGCTATTTGGCGAAGCTGGTTTGCGCGGCGGGTCGAGCCCGGTCCAGGTCGATCGGCGCAATCTTCGGAACGGTGAGCGCCCGGGTCGCCGGCGAAGCAGGCAACTGCTTCTGCTCGGTCTGGCGTGTGGTGGAGCTCAGAATATCGCCGCTTCGAAGGTCGATGACCTGCCTCTCGACCACACCGTTTTCATAGACTCTTTCGCGCACGACGGCGTGTCGCTGCATTTGATCGACTTGCTCGTAGCGGCCCATGCCTTTCGCTGGTACTTGTTCCTGTGCGATCGCACTGGAGAGCAGGGAAAATCCCGAGGTCTTCACTGGCGGCGCGTTCGCTTGTGCGGGGAATGGAAACCACTGTGCAAAGCTGCCGAACTGGACGAAGATGTCGCCCTTTTCATAGACATCGAAGCGCACCTCCACCGTTCCGTTGTTCTGCCGGATGGGCACGGGAACCGTTACCAGCGGGGTCTTGCCGAAATACTCACGGAACAATTTTTCGTTGATCCGCTCCGCTTCGGTCCTGGGGAGTTTCTGCACCGATGAATAGATATCGATGCCGCCATTGATCAGCGCGGGCAACACCACAAGAACACCCGTCAGTCCGACCATCCAGCCCTTGAAGCGCGCAAGGAAAGAAGCCGTTCTATCTGGTCTGGGCATGATATTTCTCCTGTGAAAAGGGAACCTCGCGCAAAGCGAATCTTCAGAAACCGCGCAGATCATCGACCGGGCACAGCAAGGGCCCACCGCGAATTTTCTCCAGCGTGCTGCCGACGACAGCCACATCGTTGTCGAAGCTGCCGTGCCCGGCATCGATCTCGCGACTCGGGGAAGCCGATGCCGCAACCTTGTCTTGTGCCAGGACCACATAGCGGCCGTCCTTGGTCAAGCCGGCGCTGGCCGCGGCCTGGCGCCAGGCCTTCAGGGCCTCGCCGGTGCTGGAGGTGCCGTCCCAGCCGCCGTAGTCCTGTTTGAAGATGTTTTCCAGGCCGAGGATGGGTGTGCGCAGATCCACCTCCAGTGCGTTGGAAACGAAGTACAGCAAGGACTTGCGATAGACCCTGATCACGTTGTCGTTGCGCTCCACGCGATCGGCCAGCACCTGCATGTGCAAACGCTTCATCAGCTCGGTGTGCGGTGCATAGTGCCGGTTGGCGAACTGCACCGTGCAGGCCGGGGCATAGAGATGAATCGATCTCACATGGGCTCCCATGCGGCGCGCCGCCATCGCCGTGAGCAAGTGCCCCAGGATGATCGATCCGGCCGAATGCCCCACCAGGTGCACTTCCAGCGCGTCACCCCAGGTGTCCACCAGTTTCTGCAGGGCGGTGATCAATAAGTCACCGCCGCGCCCGGAGTCGAACGCCAGCGCGGCGTTCTCCTTCATCTCGCTCCACACCGGTCGGGCCAGCGGCCGGCCGACGGTCTTTTCGAGCAGAAGATCCGACTTCTCCGAGACCCATTCGCCGACACCGCCGGCCAGCACCGGCTGCTTGCGGAAAGCTTCACCGATGATGTTGCCGATGGATTCGAGCAGCCCCGTCTTCCAGACCAGGAACAGCGGATAACAACCATTGCCCTGGAAATGCCGGCCCATGGCGCGGGCCCGCTGGACGGCGTCGTCCTCTTTGTTCAAGCCGCCATGCGCATAGATCACCAGGCGCTTGGGCTCCCCGGCGGCCTGCGTGCGAAACCATTGGTCCGGCAAGCCGGCGCCCTGATGCAAAAGGGTGCGGCTGAGTTCGTCTTCGGTCAGGTAGCGCTTCATGCGACCATCGTTGCCCAGCACCACGCTGTGCTGGTAGGCCTGGTCCTCGCTCCACCACAGGCTTTTATTGGCGCCACCGGCGATGGCGCTGGCGCCGCCGTTGTGCGCGCTGACGCGACCCACCACGACACCAGGCACACCCATGGCCACCACCCAGGCGTCCATGCCGTTGGCCAGCCAGTCGGCATACGTCAATACTGCGAAGCCGCCTGCGCCCCAGGCGCTTCCCCAGGAGTTCTGGATGACAAATCCCTGCGAATTGAAGCCGACCAGGGCAAACGCGTGGCCATCGGTTTCGGATGGCCGGCCATCGAAGGAAATCACCGGAAGCGCGCCATGCCCGGAAGGCGGTTTGCGCTGCGCAGGCAAGCCGTTCCAGCCGCCGTGCGTGAAGGCCGAGACATACACCGCGCCTACCGCCTGGATGGCGGCATGCAGGTCGGTGATCGATTTGCGGTCGATGCGGTAGTACACCCCCAGCGTGTTGTCCGACGCGCGCTTGGCATAGCCATACCTGGGCTGCTGCACCGACCCGCCATAGGGCCAATCTTCTTCCAAACAGACTCCGTGGTTGAACCAGCCTTTGAGCGCGCCGCGGCAGCTGGACCCCTCGTAGTCTTCGCCCGCGTATTCGTCATGGCGTCGTGCGAAGTTGTAGAACATGCGCGGACTGACCGATTTCATCCTGGTGGGGTAGCCCGCTTTGCTCCAGCGCAGGTAGTTCACCACGCACGCCAAGCCAAAGCCGGTGCAGGCGCCCTCCTGCCCCTGGTCCAGGATCAACCCGGCCTTGGTATAGATCGGCAAGAACTTCGCAATGTCGGCATCGGCAGGAAAGGTTTCCAGGAGGCCCATCGGCGGTGGCAGATAAGGCCGATCGTTCAGGTCGCCCGGGTCCTTGCGAACCGTCAACGACCGCACTGGCGCGGCGGCGAACGGCTTGGTGGCAGTTGCCTTCCTGGCGGCACCCTTGGCCGGTGCGGAAACAGCAGGCCAGATCTTGTCGGCCAGCGTGAACACGTCCTTGAACCGGTCCAGCCCATGCGAGCCGCCGTTGACCAGTTTGCGTGCCGCGGCAAAGCCCCCGCTCGCAAGCGCCTTGCGCATTTCCGCGGCGCGATCGGCCAGGAATGTCGCGAGCAGCAAGGCCGCTATCTCTGGCGCATTGGCCAGGTCGGCATTGCCGGCCAGATCGATGCCCAGCACCTGGCCGTATTTCTCGTAGTTGGCGCGCCCCGTGAGTTGCACGAAGCCGCGACCCTTGAAGCGCGCGCCGTCGCCGGACTGGTTGTTGCCCAGCCGCTTCCTGGGATCGTCGTAGCTGCTGAAGGGCGCTTCACCCGGCTTGGTGTTGAACTGCGAAGGAAACTCCGAAATGGGAACGAAGCCCTCGCTTTCGGCGCGGATCGTGCCCAGTGCCGCGCAGACCATGGGGCGGTCGGTCAGGTTCGTGACTTCCAGCGCAGCCGCCACATAGGGCCAATAGCGGGTGATGTTGGCGGGCTTGGTGGCCGGGAACAGGCGACGCACCGATTCAAGGCCCAGGCCGAGGGCGAGTCCACCGGCCTGGCGCAAACCCAGCACAGCCTGGCAATGCGGCCCGACAACACCGTCGGCCACCAGCCCCACACCAGCTTGCCAGCGACGCACGGCCGCCTCGGCATCGGCATCCATCGCATCTCCTTCGGCCAGCTTGCCGAACCCCTGGGCGTCGTCACCCAACTGCTTGGCCAAGGCCTGCCGAAGTCGACGAACTTGCGCGCCGGTCGCGTTCCGGACCAAAAGATCTTCCATGCTGCCCTCCTTGACGGCCCACGGTTTCATGGATGCCGACAGAAGTCTGGGCGCTCGGCAACGTCCAGTCATCCCCCAAATTGGGGACAGCAAAAAAAAGGGCCCGCATTGCTGCGGGCCCAATATCCAAAGGAGACTCTCGTGTTGTTCTGTGCCGGTCTTAACGGTTGTACGCGGTTTCGCCGTGGGAGCTGATGTCCAGACCTTCGCGCTCTTCCTCTTCGGTGACGCGCAGGCCGATCAGCAGGTCGACGATCTTGTAGGCGATGAAGGCCACGACGCCGGACCAGACCAGCGTCGTCAGCACGGCCTGGAACTGGACCCAGACCTGGCCACCGATGGAGTAGTCGGGGTTGACCTTGTTGGTCACGTAGTCGAACACGCCGGTGCCGCCGAGCGAAGGCGAAGCGAACACGCCGGTCAGCAGCGCGCCCAGGATACCGCCGACGCCGTGCACGCCGAACACGTCCAACGAATCGTCTGCACCGAGCAGGCGCTTCAGGCCATTCACGCCCCACAGGCAGATCAGGCCGGACAACAGGCCGATCACCAGGGCGCCCATCGGGCCGACAAAGCCGCAAGCCGGCGTGATGGCCACGAGGCCGGCCACGGCACCGGAGGCGGCGCCGAGCATGGAGGCCTTGCCTTTGCTCAGGCCTTCGCCGGCAATCCAGCTCAGCGTAGCGGCGGCGGTGGCAACCAGGGTATTCACGAACGCCAGGGCAGCAACGCCATTGGCCTCGAGGTTGGAGCCGGCGTTGAAGCCGAACCAGCCCACCCACAGCAGCGAAGCGCCGACCATGGTCAAGGTCAGGCTGTGCGGCGTGAGCGATTCCTTGCCGTAGCCGATACGCTTGCCCAGCACATAGGCGCCGACCAGGCCGGCCACACCGGCGTTGATGTGCACCACGGTGCCGCCGGCGAAGTCCAGCGCGCCCTTGGCCCAGAGCCAGCCGGCGGCGGCCGTGACCGTCTCCAGCGACTTGGCGTCGGTGATGGCGTCCGGGCCGTCCCAGTACCAGACCATGTGGGCGATCGGCAAGTAGCTGAAGGTGAACCAGATGGTCACGAACAGCAGCACTGCGGAGAACTTGATGCGCTCGGCGAAGGCGCCGACGATCAGTGCGCAGGTGATGGCCGCGAAGGTGGCCTGGAAGGCAACGAAGGTCAGCTCCGGAATGACCACACCCTTGCTGAAGGTTGCGGCGATGGAGTCGGGCGTGATGCCTTTCAGGAAGATCTTGTCGAAGCCTCCCATGAACGGGTTGCCCGCGGTGAAGGCGATGCTGTAGCCGTAGATCGTCCACAGCACGTAGATCAGCGCGGTCACCACGAATACCTGCATGAGGACCGACAGCATGTTCTTGCTGCGCACCAGGCCGCCATAGAAGAGCGCGAGGCCGGGCAGGGTCATCAGGATCACGAGCACGGTGGAAACCGTCATCCAGGCGGTATCGCCCTTGTTCGGTACGGGTGCGGGAGCGGCAGCCGGCGCAGCGGCGGGAGCTGCTGCAGCGGTAGCCGCGGCAGGAGCCGCCGCGGCCGCTGCAGGCGCAGCGGCTTCAGCAGCAGCCGGGGCGGCCGCAGCCGCCGGGGCGGCGGGCGCCTGGGCCAGGGCCGCAGTGCCGCCAATGAATATCCCCAAGCCCAAGGCCAGGGAGGCAAGTAGTTTTTTCATGTCTGTGTTCTCTTCTTGTGTGTTGGGCCTTAGAGAGCTTCCTTGCCGGTTTCGCCGGTGCGGATGCGTACGACTTGCTCCAGGTTGTAGACAAAGATCTTTCCGTCGCCGATCTTGCCGGTGCGCGCCGCGCCTTCCACGGCTTCGATCACACGGTCGACCAGCTCGTCGGACACCGCCGCTTCGATCTTGACCTTGGGCAGGAAATCAACCACGTATTCCGCGCCGCGATACAGCTCGGTGTGGCCCTTTTGGCGACCGAAGCCCTTGACTTCGGTCACCGTAATGCCTTGGACCCCGATGCCGGAGAGGGCTTCACGCACCTCGTCGAGCTTGAAGGGTTTGATGATGGCCGTTACGAGTTTCATAGGTTCTCCTTGGACGAAGCGCGATCAGAAGCTGTACTTGACACCGGCAACCAGGCCGGCCCGGCCCAGGTTCTTGCCGTTCGGCGCGACGTACACGGGAACGCCGCCGACCTTTTTCACATTGGTGTCCACAGCGGTGAGCGAGGCCACCAGGCCGTTGCCGAAATCCTTGTTCACGGCGACCGAGATGTCGGTATAGGAGAACAGGCCGTTGCCGTTGCCGTCGACCTTCTGGTGGCCGATGTGCGGCACGATGCTCCAGCCGCTGCCCACGTCGAAGGTGGCGCTCAGGTCGAGGTAGCCCGAGCCCTTGCTGTCGGCGAAGCCGAACAGGTTGGTCGTGCTGTGCGAGTACTTCAACGTGGCCGGGCCAAAGCTCAAGGCGCCATAGACTTCCGTGGTGTTGGGGCTGACGGTGAAGTTTTGACGGGGGTACTGGTAGCGCAGCACGCCCACGTCATAGGTCAACGCTTCGGTGATGCTGCCCTTGTAGCCGCCATAGATGTCCCATTCGACCGGGCCTTTGCCGCCGGGGACGTCTTCGAGCCAACGAATGGAGGACAGCCAGGTACCGACGTAAAAGCCGCTCTTGTGCGAAAAGTCAACGCCGCCTTGCAAGGCAGGCTTGAGGCGCGACTGGGAGATTCCGCGATAGCGATAGTCCGTGACTGCGCCGACGTTGAACGACAGCGTGTAGTCGGGCTCAGGTGCCTTGGCCTGGGCAAATGCAGTGCCCGAAAAGGCCAAAACAGACAACAAGAGCGCGCATTTCACCTTCATGGAATTCTCCTATTAAACAAAAAATGGAAACTGGATGGCTCTACAAAGCAGGGAGCGTGCCAAACGGCGCATGCCAATTTGGCCGTCCACGCATCAGCGACTTGGCACGTTGTGCACTCACTAATGGGCAGGAAGGACCGCTAATGCACCGCAATGGTGCTGCTGTGGCCCGTTTCAAGCACCACTCTCAATCACGCACCTGTCTGGGGAGAAATCTTTCAATGAGCCTGTCTTTGGTGCAAAGCCGCGCCTTGCTCGGTCTGGAAGCCGCCGCGGTGACCGTGGAGGTGCATCTGGCCAACGGCCTGCCGAGCTTCACCCTGGTCGGCCTGGCGGATGTGGAAGTCAAGGAAGCGCGCGAGCGGGTGCGCTCGGCACTGCAGAACGCCGGGCTCGAATTTCCGCACAACAAGCGCATTACCGTGAACCTGGCGCCGGCCGACCTGCCGAAAGATTCAGGGCGGTTCGATCTGCCGATTGCCCTGGGCATCCTCGCCGCCAGCGGGCAGATCCAGGGCGCCCGGCTGGCAGGCTATGAGTTTGCCGGAGAACTCTCCCTTTCCGGCGAACTGCGACCGGTGCGCGGCGCGCTGGCCATGAGCCTGGCCTTGCACGCGCAGCGAGTTGCCACGCGCCTGGTGCTGCCGCCAGGCAGCGCCGAAGAAGCGGCGCTGGTGCCCAGTGCCGAGGTCTACCGCGCCCGCCATCTGCTGGACGTCGTCGGCCAGTTCCTGCCTGAGGGCACGGCAGCGCAGGAACCTTCCGAGGGTTGGGCACGCATCCAGAGCAATGCGCTGGCCATGGAGGCCAGCTATGCCGACCTGGCTGATGTCAAAGGACAGGCAGCAGCCAAGCGCGCACTGGAAATCGCCGCGGCGGGCAGCCACAGCCTGCTCTTGATGGGTCCGCCCGGCGCTGGGAAATCCATGCTGGCTCACCGCTTTGCCGGCCTGCTGCCGCCCATGACGGTGGACGAAGCGCTGCAAAGCGCGGCCGTGGCCAGCCTGGGCGGCCGCTTTTCTCTGGCGCAGTGGGCATTGCGGCCGACCTGCACGCCGCACCA
>DATILI010000272.1:0-14775 GCA_035476635.1 Burkholderiaceae bacterium
TCCTGGTGCTGCACAGGTACCGGTGGGAAAGCCGAAGCCTTCAGGGGCACGCCGGTCAGCGCCGATACCTCGCGCGCCACGCCGTACACGCTCAGGGCATGCGCGAGATTGGGCGTGAGCTTCAGGGTGAACAGCGTGTCGTCCAGGTTCAGGTGCTTGCGGATGTCCTGGCCGATGGGCGCGTCAGCGGCAAGCTCGAGCAAGCCGCCATGGTCCTCGGAGAGCTTGAGCTCACGCGCGGAGCACAGCATGCCCTGGCTTTCCACGCCGCGCAGCTGGCCGAGCTTGATGAGAAAAGGCTTGCCGTCTTCGCCGGGCGGCAACTCGGCGCCGACCAGCGCGCACGGCACTTTGATGCCGACGCGCGCGTTCGGGGCACCGCAGACGATGCTGAGCAGGCTGCCTTGGCCGACATCGACCTGGCACACGCGCAATCGATCGGCGTTCGGGTGTTGCGCGGCTTCCTTGATCTCGCCCACAACAATCTTCGTGAAAGGCGGCGCAGCCGGCCGCAGTTCTTCGACCTCCAGCCCGGCCATGGTCAGGGTTTCGGCCAGTTGCGCAGTGTCGATCGGCGGGTTGCAGAATTCGCGCAACCAGGACTCGGGAAATTGCATGATGAGACTCTAGTCAGTTGAGGACAGAGCTGGCACCTGCGGTGCTGCGGTCTGTCCCACAAATATCATTGAAATTGGCTCAGGAAGCGAATGTCGCCGTCGAAGAACAGCCGCAAATCGTTGACGCCATAGCGCAGCATGGTCAGCCGGTCCGGCCCCATGCCGAAGGCGAAGCCGATGTACTTTTCAGGGTCCAGACCCATGTTGCGCACCACGTTCGGGTGCACCTGGCCCGAGCCCGCGACTTCAAGCCAACGCCCCGCCAGCGGGCCGTGCTGGAACTGGATGTCGATCTCGGCGCTGGGCTCGGTGAATGGAAAGAAGCTGGGCCGAAAGCGCAACACCAGGTCGTCGCTTTCGAAGAAGGTGCGGCAGAAGTCGGTGAACACCACCTTCAAATCCTTGAAGCTCACGTTCTCGCCGATCCACAGGCCTTCGCACTGGTGGAACATTGGAGAGTGGGTGGCGTCGCTGTCCACACGGTAGGTACGACCGGGCGCGATCACGCGAATCTCGGGCATGCCGGCGCCGCTGTCGATGGCGGCGCGGTGCTTTTTAACGTGCTGCACCGCATAGCGAATTTGCATCGGGCTGGTGTGGGTGCGCAGCAAGTAACCACCTTCAACGTAGAAGGTGTCGTGCATGGAACGCGCCGGATGGTCCTCGGGCGTGTTCAGTGCGGTGAAGTTGAACCAGTCGGTCTCGATCTCCGGACCTTGCGCCACTTCGAACCCCATGGAGCCGAAGATGGCTTCAATACGCTCCAAGGTCAGAGAGACCGGGTGCAAACCGCCTTGCCCGCGCTGGCGGCCAGGCAATGTCACGTCGAGCGCCTCGGCTCTGAGTTGCACCTCGAGCTCGGCGTCGGCCAGGGCCTGGCGGCGCGCGGTAAGCGCGGCCTCGATCGCCTGCTTGGCCAGGTTGATGGCGGCGCCGCGCGACTTCTTTTCGTCCACGCTCAACGCGGCCATGCCCTTCATCAGTTCGGTGATGCGGCCGGCCTTGCCCAGGAACTGGGCCTTGGCGTTTTCGAGGTCGGCGGGCGTCGCGGCCTGGGCAAATGCAAGCACTGCACTTTCGACGATGGAGTCCAACTCGTTCATAGATTCTTATGCGGGAAAAAGAAAAAGGGCCAGTGCCTTCTCAAGCGCTAGCCCTTGTTTCGGTTGCTGCCAGGCTGCTATCGGGAAGATAGCGACCTGCCGTGAACTCAAGCAGCCAGCTTGGCCTTGACTTGCTCCACGATGCCAGCAAAAGCGGCCTTGTCGTGCACGGCGATGTCCGCCAGCACCTTGCGGTCGATTTCGATGGAAGCCTTCTTCAGGCCGTTTGCGAACTGGCTGTAAGTCAGGCCCAGTTCACGCGCAGCGGCGTTGATACGCGCGATCCACAACTGGCGGAATACGCGCTTCTTGGTACGGCGGTCACGGTAGGCATATTGCCCAGCCTTCATCACCGCTTCTTTGGCGATGCGGAAGACATTGCCGCGGCGGCCGCGGAAACCTTTGGCCAGGGCCAGGACCTTTTTGTGACGGGCGCGTGCCGTTACACCACGTTTGACGCGAGGCATGTGTGTACTCCTTGTTCGTCGTTAGTCAGATACCACGGCCGGGCAACATGGCGGCGATCGAAACCATGTTGGTCTCGTGCACTGCCGTTGCACCACGCAGGTGACGTTTGTTCTTGGTGGTCTTCTTGGTCAGAATGTGACGCTTGAAGGCTTGACCGCGCTTGACGGTGCCACCGGGACGAACGCGGAAACGCTTTTTAGCGCCGCTCTTGGTCTTCATTTTGGGCATGTGAATGCTCCTTTTTCATTGTGCTCGTGAGGCGCTGCAAAAACTCCTTGCAGACTTGATGGCCCCGAGCCACTTTTTGTGGCGAGTTATTAGCTCTCCACTTTTTGTGGCGAGTGTTCAGCTCGCCACTTTCCTCGCAGATTGCCGGCAAACGGCAACCCGCAAAAACCTGTCCTTTTTTAAGCCGAAGCAGCCGGAGCTGTTTCAGCGGCGGGCTTGACCGCCACCTTTTTCTTGCCCGGCGCGATCATCATGATCATCTGCCGGCCTTCGAGCTTGGGAAACTGCTCGACTACGATCAGGTCCGCCAACTCGTCGCGGATGCGCTGCAGCAGCGCCATCCCGATTTCCTGGTGCGTGATTTCGCGGCCCCGAAAGCGCAGCGTGATCTTGCACTTGTCGCCTTCGGCCAGGAAGCGCTTGATGTTGCGCATCTTGATGTTGTAGTCACCGTCGTCGGTGCCTGGCCGGAATTTGACTTCCTTGATCTCGATAACCGTCTGCTTGGCCTTCGCTTCCGCCGCCTTCTTCTGCTCCTGGTACTTGAACTTGCCGTAGTCCATCAAACGACAGACCGGCGGGTTCGCCGTTGCAGCAATTTCAACCAGATCAACGTCCGCCTCGCCCGCCATTCGCAAGGCTTCCGCCAGACTGACGATACCCAGTGGCTCGTTTTCCGGCCCAGAGAGGCGAACTTCCGGGGCCATGATTTCCCGGTTCAGGCGGTGTTTGCGTTCCTCGCGTTGGCGGCGGTCGCGAAATTCAGTAGCGATGGCTCAAATCCTTAAAAACAAGTGCTACAAAAATAGTAGCTAACGCCGCCCAATCCACGCGGGCTAAAGCATGTTTTATTCAAATCAGGCTTTAGAAGCGATGTCCTTGGCGATGGTTTGTACAAACGCATCAAGGGACATCACACCGAGGTCTTTGTTGCCCCGGGCGCGCACTGCGACGGCACCTGCCGCCTTCTCCTTGTCGCCGACGACAAGGATGTAGGGCAGCTTTTGCAACGAATGCTCGCGTATTTTATACGTAATTTTCTCGTTGCGCTGATCTGAAACAACCCTAAGCCCTTGATTTTGCAGTGCTTTGACCACGTCCTGCACATAATCGGCCTGGGAATCCGTGATATTTAGCACCGCAACCTGCACCGGAGCCAGCCAAACTGGCAGCGCGCCAGCATGCTGTTCGATCAAAATCCCGATGAAGCGCTCCAGGCTGCCCACGATCGCACGGTGCAACATGATGGGGCGGTGGCGCGAACCATCTTCGCCCACATACTCAGCGTCCAGGCGCTCCGTCATGTTCGGATCCACCTGCATGGTCCCGCACTGCCATTGACGGCCCAGCGCATCCTTGAGCGTGTACTCGATCTTGGGGCCATAGAAGGCGCCCTCGCCCGGGGAAATTTCGAAGTCACAGCCCGATGCACGCAGTCCTTCGGACAGCGCATGCTCCGCCTTGTCCCAGCTTTCTTCCGTGCCAATCCGCTTTTCCGGGCGCGTCGCTAGCTTGTAGATGATCTCGGTAAAACCGAAGTCCTTGTAGACCTTCTGCAGCAACGTCGTGAAAGCCACGCACTCAGCCTGGATCTGCTCATCCGTGCAGAAAATGTGGCCGTCGTCCTGCGTGAAGGCGCGCACGCGCATGATGCCGTGCAGGCCGCCGGTAGGTTCGTTGCGGTGGCAATTGCCAAACTCGCCAAAGCGCAGCGGCAAGTCGCGATAGCTCTTGATGCCTTGCTTGTAGATCAGGATGTGGCCGGGGCAGTTCATCGGCTTGAGCGCGTAGTCCCGCTTTTCCGATTCGGTCGTGAACATGTTCTCGCGGTACTTGTCCCAGTGGCCGGTTTTCTCCCAGAGCGAAGCATCCAGGATCTGCGGGCCCTTCACTTCCTGGTAGCCGTTGTCGCGGTAGACGCGGCGCATGTACTGCTCGACCTCCTGCCACACCGTCCAGCCCTTGGGGTGCCAGAACACCGTGCCGGGCGAATGCTCGTCGATGTGGAACAGATCCAACTCGCGGCCGAGCCTGCGGTGGTCCCGCTTCTCGGCTTCCTCCAGCATCGTCAGGTACTGCTGCAGCTCTTCCTTGCTGGCCCACGCCGTGCCATAGATTCGCTGCAGCATCTCGTTGCGGTGGTCGCCGCGCCAGTAGGCCCCCGCCACCTTCATAAGCTTGAAATGCTTCAACTTGCCCGTGCTCGGCACGTGTGGGCCACGGCACAAATCTTCAAACCCGCCTTCGCGGTACAGCGAGACGTCCTCGCCCGCCGGAATGCTGGCAATGATTTCGGCCTTGTAGTGCTCGCCGATGCTCTTGAAGTAGTCGACCGCCTCGTCGCGCGGCAACACGCGGCGGGTGACCGGTTCGTCCTTGGCAGCCAATTGCGTCATGCGCTTTTCAATGGCCTCCAGGTCCTCAGGCGTGAACGGGCGCTTGTAGGAAAAATCGTAGAAAAAGCCGTTCTCGATGACCGGGCCGATGGTGACTTGCACCTCGGGGAATAACTCCTTGACCGCGTAGGCCAGCAAGTGGGCGGTGGAATGGCG
The DNA here is from genome assembly GCA_035476635.1 of Burkholderiaceae bacterium. Lineage (GTDB taxonomy): Bacteria > Pseudomonadota > Gammaproteobacteria > Burkholderiales > Burkholderiaceae_C > DATILI01. The sequence continues at coordinate 4,969 of DATILI010000272.1, forward strand.
AATGACTTCCAGGCCGTCCGCGTCCTTGGCCGTGATGATGGACAGCGGGCTGTCGGACGTGATCTGGTAGCGGGTGTCAACCACTTTGCCATTGACCTTGCCGGCCAGTGCGGCCTTGGCCAGGCCCGAGCCGATGGAGGCGGCCACTTCGGCCACCGTAACCGGGCCGGGGTAGTCGCGTTTGGAGCCGTCGGGAAGCGTGATCTGGATCATGATGAATGGTTTGTGGGGTTCAAGTGAGGCGCCCAAGAAAAAAGCGCGGAACGGTCCGCGCTTTGGTCTGTGGAGCTGTGCAATTCCAGGGCAGGCGCGAACATCCAGCCTTAGCGGCCGGTCAACATCTCCGATGTAGTTCGCGGTGTCATAACCTGGATGCCTTTCTCGCTCTTGTTGGCGGCACCACGATGTGCCGCGCTTCCCGCCATTCTATCCGGGGCGGCAGCGCCCCGCGATCTCAGTGGAACTGCTCTTCTTCGGTGGAACCGGTCAGTGCCGTGACGCTGGACTTTCCGCCCTGAATCACGGTGGTCACTTCGTCGAAGTAACCCGTGCCGACTTCCTGCTGGTGGCTCACGAAGGTGTAGCCGCGGTCGCGTGCTGCGAATTCGGGCTCCTGCACCTTCTCGACATAGGCCGACATGCCGCGCTTCACATAGTCTTGCGCGAGGTCGAACATGTTGTACCACATGGAGTGAATGCCAGCGAGCGTGATGAACTGGTACTTGTAGCCCATCGCGCCGAGCTCGCGCTGGAACTTGGCAATCGTCGCATCGTCCAGGTTCTTCTTCCAGTTGAACGAGGGCGAGCAGTTGTAGGCCAGCATCTTGCCGGGGTGCACCTTGTGCACGGCATCGGCGAACTTCTTGGCGAAGGCCAGGTCGGGCGTGCCGGTTTCGCACCACACCAGGTCGGCGTAGTAAGCGTAGGCGATGGCGCGCGAGATAGCCTGGTCGATGCCCTTCTTGGTCTTGTAGAAGCCTTCGGCGGTACGTTCGCCGGTGATGAAGGGCTTGTCGTTCTCGTCGTAGTCGGAGGTCAGCAGGTCGGCCGCTTCGGCATCGGTACGGGCAATCACCAGCGTGGGCGTGCCAGACACGTCAGCCGCCATGCGTGCGGCCACCAGCTTCTGCACCGCCTCGGTCGTGGGCACCAGCACCTTGCCGCCCATGTGGCCGCACTTCTTCACAGAGGCCAACTGGTCTTCGAAGTGAACGCCAGCAGCACCGGCCTTGATCATGGCCTTCATCAACTCAAAGCCATTCAGCACGCCACCGAAACCGGCTTCGGCATCGGCCACGATGGGCGCGAAGTTGTCCACATAGCCCTTGTCGCCTTCGACAATGCCCTTGGACCACTGGATCTCGTCCGCACGACGGAAGGTGTTGTTGATGCGCTCGACCACCGTCGGCACCGAATCCACCGGATACAGCGACTGGTCCGGGTACATGGCGGCGTAGCTGTTGTTGTCGGCGGCGACTTGCCAGCCCGAAAGGTAAATGGCCTTCACGCCGGCCTTCACCTGCTGCATGGCCTGGCCACCGGTCAGCGCGCCCAGGCAGTTGACGTAGGGCTCGTTGTTGACCAGGCTCCACAGCTTTTCGGCACCGCGACGGGCCAGCGTGTGCTCGATAGGAAAGGAGCCGCGCAGGCGCACCACGTCGGCGGCGCTGTAACCGCGCTTGATGCCCTTCCAACGCGGATTGGTAGCCCATTCTTTTTCGAGGGCGGCGATCTGTTGTTCGCGGCTGAGTTGTTCTGTGATGGTTTGCGGCATGAGTTCACTCCATGGGTTGATAACAAACTGGACGGCATCTGTGCCAACGCAAGACCGATGCCGATGAGTGAACTTTAAGTCTTCTATAAGACTATGTAAACCTCTTATGTCTTATAGAAGACAAAAATAAATTTCAATTAATTCAACAACTTATATTTCAATTTTCTCAATACGAAAATCAAACTCTCATATTGAGAAAAAATTCCGCAACGCAGCATTTCAATTTTCCGCAATATGAAAACAAAACATCGCTGACTGAAATCAACCGTGGCGCCCCCGCACCCAATCGCCCCCCGGTATCGTGCGCGCCCCCGCGGCATAGCGCGGATTGATTTCGTAAACCATGCAATCGATGCGCTGCGCGCCAACCTCCACGCAGACCGACCGCTTGAAGTACTCATCCGTCTGCTGCGGGTACAGCTCTTCGATTTCATCAAGCACGCGTTCCAGCGCCGGCTCGATCGCATACACCTCGCCGACCACCGTGCCGCTGCCACCCAGCACCACGCCCGGATAGCCGCCAAGGTGGTACATGGTGCCGGCGATGGCGGCCGGCCCGACAAAGCGCGGAGCGGGCTGCAGCTTGGTGATGTCGTTGTCATCGCCGCGGCGCAAGGTGCCGTAGACAAAGACATGGCGCACTGCGGCTGCGTGCACAGGGGCTTCAGGCATGATTCAGGATTCCAAAAAAGACGTCATTCTGCGCAGGATGCCATAGGCCAGGGCTGCCCTGCTTCCATTCATGAGCTATCACCCTAGCCGCCCCATCGCCTACCTGTGCCTGGCGCTGAGCATGTCGCTGGTGGGCGGCTACGTCGCCCTGTCCAAGCCGCTCGCGGCCGTCCTGCCGGTGTTCCTGCTGGCCTGGTTGCGCTTCGGCATCGGTGGCATCGCCATGCTGCACTGGCTCAAGAAACCGGCGAGCGAACCACCGATGACAGCGCAGACCAAGCAGCTGCTCTTCCTCGAATCGTTCCTCGGCAATTTCCTGTTCTCGATCTGCATGCTGTTCGGCGTCAGCATGACCAGCGCCGTGTCGGCCGGCGTGATCATGGCATCGATCCCGGCCGTCGTGGCGTTGATGAGCTGGGCCTTCCTGCGCGAACGCATCGGCTTGCGCGTATGGGCCGCTGTGGCTTGTGCCGCTGTCGGCATCGGCTTGCTGGCGCTCTCCAGGCCCGGTGCCGGTTCGCACGGCGGCCCGGACCAGGCCGGCGAGCTGGCGCACGACAAGGCGTGGCTCGGCAACCTGCTCGTGTTCGGCGCCGTGCTGTGCGAGGCCGCGTATGCCGTCATCGGGAAAAAGCTCACCGGCGCCCTGAGCCCCAAGCGCATCTCCTCGCTGATCAATCTCTATGGCTTCGCCCTGATGACCCCGATGGGCCTGTATGTGGCTTTGCAGTTCGACTTTCGCACCGTGGGCCCCGGCACCTGGGTGCTGCTGGTCTTCTATGCCCTGGCTGCGAGCGTCTGGACCGTGTGGCTGTGGATGACCGGCTTGAAAGTCGTTCCCGCGGCGCAGGGCGGCGTGTTCGCCGTGATGCTGCCGGTGTCGGCGGCGCTGGTCGGTGTGCTGGTGCTGGGTGAAACTTTGAGCGGCGCCCAGTTGCTGGCCTTCGCGCTGGCCTTGCTGGGCGTGCTGCTGGCCACCCTGCCCTCGCGCGCCAGCGCTATGCCAGCGGCCCGGCGCTGACGACGATGCCGTCTGTGTCGGCATAGAGCCAGTCACCAGGGCGCACCCATACGCCCTGGATCTGCACCGGCACATCGCGCTGGCCTTCATTGCGTTTTTCAGTCGGCAGCGGCATCGGTGCGAGCGCGCGGATGCCCACCTGGTGCCCCGCCAACTCCGCCACGTCGCGCACACAGCCGTCGATGACCACGCCGGCCCAGCCGTTTTTCGCGGCCGCCGCACCAAGGTTGCCACCCAGCAGCGCGCGGCGCAGTGAGCCGCCGCCGTCCACCACGAGCACGCGACTTTCGCCAGGTGAATCCACCGCCATCTTGACCAGCGAGTTGTCTTCAAAGCACTTGACCGTGACCACCGGCCCGGCAAATTTGCGCACAGCGCCAAAGTCGCGGAAGACGGGCGGCAGCACGCGGAACAGGCCCGTGCCGTCGTTCTTGTGCGTGTCGCAGAAATCGCAGGTGGCGAAAGAAATGGAGGGGATGGATGGGCTCATTTCCCGGTGACTTTCTTGATGGCAGGTTTGATGCTCTCGCGCCGCGCCGGCAGCACCACTGCGTTCTCGCGCGGTGCGTTCAACACGATGCAGGTGGATGTCTCGGTAAGGATACAGAATTTCGTCACCACCGCATCCAGGTGCGCCACGTCGATCACCGCGATCTCCAGCACCCAGCTGTCTTCGCCGGTCACGTTGTAGGCATTGATGACTTCCGGCGTCTGCTCGATCAGCTTCACCACACGCGCGTACTCCACGCGCCCCACCCGCACGATCGCGCGGATGCCATAGCCCAGCCGGGTCACGTCGACCTCCGCGCGGTAGCCCTTGACGACGCCGCTCATCTCCAATTTGCGCACGCGCTCGGTCACGGCCGGTTGGCTCAGGTGCACGCGGCGCCCCAGCTCGGCCATGGTGATGCGCGCATCGCGCTGCAGCTCCGCCAGGATGCGGCTGTCGTAGCTGTCGAATTCGGAAACTTCGGTCTGCATGGCAATCAAACTTGAAAATCAAGGTCATAGCTGTTGGCGACCTTCAATCATGCATGGAAAGCGCGGCGTGGGCAACTTAAAGTCCAATCCATGAACACCACCACACTCGCCAGCGCCGCCCGTCCGCGCTCGTCGCTGATCGTGCCGGCCTTGCTGGCCTGCTACCTGGTCTGGGGCTCGACCTACCTGGCAATCCGCTTCGCGCTGGAAAGCTTTCCGCCGTTTTTCCAGATGGGCACACGCTTCCTCACCGCCGGCATCCTGCTGATGGCCTGGGTGGCCTGGCGCGGCGGGCCGATGCCGACCCGAGTGCAGTGGCGCAACGCCCTCATCATCGGCACCCTGATGCTGGGCGGCGGCATGGGCCTCACCGCCAGCGCCGAGGTTTACATCGGTTCCGGCCTGATCGCCGCCTTCATCGCGGTGGTGCCTATGCTGGTCTGTGGCTGGGGTTTGCTGTTCGGCCAACGCCCGAGCCGGCTGGAGCTGGCCGGCATGGCCGTAGGTTTGGGTGGCGTGCTGCTGCTCGTGCGCGGGGCCAGCTTTGCGGCGGCGCCGGTGGGCATCGCCTGCATCGCCGTCGCCACGCTGGCCTGGTCGCTAGGCTCCGTGCTCTCCACCACACGCGCGCCGCTGGCCGTGGGCCCGGCCGGCTTCGCCAGCGAAATGTTGTGTGGCGGCGCGGTGTTGATGCTGATTTCTCTCGCGTTGGGTGAACATGCGCAGTGGCCGCCGCAGCCTCTCGCGCTCGCGGCCTGGGCCTATCTCGTGGTGTTCGGATCGCTCATCGCCTTCAGCGCCTACCTCTATTTGCTGGCCCACGCGTCGCCTGCGCTGGCCACGAGCTACGCCTTCGTGAACCCGCTGATCGCTCTGTTTTTGGGTGTGGTGTTCGCCAATGAAGCCGTCACCGGCGGCGAGTGGCTGTCCTGCGGCGTGATTCTTCTCGGCGTTTTCCTGATCTACAGAGGCAAAGTCGCAACAGCCTAGAGTGAAAAAAGTGCTTTTTCGCTTGGAAACGCGATTTTTCTCCAGTAGCATCCGCAGTGCCAGTGAGAACATGCATTCCGCTGGTAGTTAATAAATAAACTTCTAGAAGGAAATAATCATGGCAACTGCGAAAAAAGCTCCGGCAAAAAAGGCTGCACCCGCGAAGAAGGCTGCACCTGCAAAGAAGGCCGCTCCGGCCAAGAAAGTAGCCGCCAAGGCACCGGCCAAGAAGGCCGCACCGGCGAAGAAGGCTGCGCCCGCCAAGAAGGCCGCGCCCGCCAAGAAGGCCGCCGCAAAGAAGGCGCCCGCAAAGAAGCGCACCGTCAACGCCGCGTTCATGAAGGCCCTGACGCCCAGCGCCGCATTGGCCGCCGTTGTGGGTTCTACCCCGCTGCCGCGTACCGAAGTGGTCAGCAAGCTGTGGACCTACATCAAGAAGAACAAGCTGCAAGACGCGGTCAACAAGCGCATGATCAACGCCGATGCCAAGCTGAAGGAAATCTTCGGCAAGGCACAAGTCTCGATGTTCGAGATGGCCGGCCTGATCGGCAAGCACGTGAAGTAAACAGGGCTACCTGATGCTTCGCAAGGCCGGTTCATACCGGCCTTTTTTATTTCCCGCCAGGAACAACATGGAACGTTTGGAAACCATCGCCAAAGACGCCGCACCCGCAGTGGACTTCTGGTCCGTGCGCGGCGTTGCCGAGCGCTCGGAGCAACTCACCGTGCGGCAGGACATCGCCGAGGCCCCCTGGCGCCAGACTGATACGGGCGTCATGGTGAGCGTGGTGCACGGCGGTGGCCTGGGCTATGCAGCCACCAGCGACCAGAGCGAGAGCGGCTTGCGCCGGGCCTTTGCCCGAGCGATGGAACTCGCGCAGGCCTCGGCCCGCCGCAGCGTGTTCGACTACCGCCAGGTGGCCATGCCCCAAGCCACTGGCCGCTACCGCTCGCCGAATGAACGGCCGGCCAGCCAGATGTCCTTGCGTGAGAAATTCGATCTGTTGCAGGGCGTCTGCGCAAGTACCAAGCTGGAGGACGCGCGGGGTGGGGCCATCGTCGACCGCACAGCATCGCTCTGGACCACCCACACCGAACAGTTGCTGCTGACCTCCGGAGGCGGCCGCATCGAGCAGGCCTGGGATTTCTTGGTGCCCGGCATCACCGTGGTGGCCAGCGCCAACGGCGACACGCAGAGCCGCTCGGCCGCCGGCCAGTACAACGGCTTTTGCCAGCAGGGCGGCCTGGAAGTACTGGAGCGTGCAAGCTTCGCGCACGACGGCCCGCGCGTGGCGCGCGAAGCCTTGGAACTGGTGCATGCGCCCAACTGCCCCACCGGCGAGATGGACGTTCTCCTGATGCCTGACCAGATGATGCTGCAGATCCACGAAAGCATCGGCCATCCGCTGGAGCTGGACCGCATCCTGGGCGATGAGCGCAATTTCGCGGGCACCAGTTTCGTCAACCTGGATATGTTCGGCAGCTATCAATACGGCAGCCCCCTGCTCAACGTCAGCTTCGCGCCTGACGTGGCCGCGCAATTCGCCAGCTTCGCATATGACGACGACGGCGCACCGGCACAGCGCGAGTGGATCATCCGCCACGGCGTGCTGCAGCGGCCGCTAGGCGGCAGCGTTTCGCAGGCGCGGGCCCGGGCGCTGCGCCAGGACATCGCAGGTGTATCGACCACCCGCGCCTGCAGCTGGAACCGCCCTCCCATCGACCGCATGAGCAACCTCAACGTCGAGGCCGGCGACTCCACGCTGGACGAGATGATTGCCAGCATCGAATCCGGCATCCTGATGCGCACCAACGCTTCGTGGAGCATTGACGATTCGCGCAACAAATTCCAGTTCGGCTGCGAATACGGCCGGATGATCCGCAACGGGCGTCTGGCCGAAGTGGTCAAGCGGCCCAACTACCGCGGCGTCTCCTCGCAGTTCTGGCGCTCCCTGGCGATGGTCGGCGACGCGAGCACCTTCGAGGTCATGGGCACGCCGTTTTGCGGCAAGGGCGAACCCAACCAGGTGATCCGTGTCGGCCATGCGGCGCCGGCCTGCAAGTTCAGCACGGTCGCGGTCTTCGGCGGAGCGCAGTAATGCGGGACTATTTCAACCAGCTCGCCGAAACAGTCTGCGCGCAAGCCGCCGGCATCGACCGCATCAGCCTGTCCTATAGCGCCGAGTCGTCGGACTTCATCCGCTTCAACCATGCCGCCGTGCGCCAGGCGGGGCATGTGCAACAGCGCTACGGCACCGTGTCGGTCGTCGCAGGACAGCGTCGTGCCTCCGCCAGCCTGGCGCTGTGCGGCGACCTGGCGGCCGATGCACAGGCCCTGCTCGCCGAACGCGCGGCGCTATGCGAACAATTGCCCTTGATCCCCGAGGACGCCTACCTGCTTCTGCCTGACACCGTCACCTCGACCGAGCGGGTTGCACAGGGCCTGCTGCCCTCCGCGAGCCAGGTGATCGAAGCCGTTGCCAAGCACGCAGCGCAAACCGACTTCGTGGGCTTTTACGCCGGCGGGCCCGTCGTGCGCGGCTTTGCCGACAGCCGCGGCCAGCGCAACTGGCATGGCGTGGCGAGTTTCCAGTTCGAGTGGTGCCTGTACCGCGCAGCGGACCAGGCAGTGAAAACTTCGTACGCGGGCACGCACTGGGACGAAGCCGTGTTCGCGCGCAAGATGCAGCAGGCGCGCGAGCAGGCCACGCTGCTGGCGCGGCCGCGCAAGACATTGGCACCCGGCGCGTACCGTGCCTACTTCAGCCCCGTGGCCGTGGCCGACCTGCTGGGTACCCTGTCCTGGGGCGGCTTCGGCATCAAGAGCGTCAAGACCGGCGTCAGCACGCTGATCCTGGCGCACCGCGGGCAAGCGCAACTCCACCCCGCCGTGGCGCTGACCGAGGCCACCGGCAAGGGTATCGCGCCGTGCTTTCAGTCCGATGGCTTCGTCAAGCCCGATGCGGTTGCGCTCGTCAGGGCGGGCCAGGTTGTGGACACCCTCAACTCGCCGCGCAGCGCCACGGAATATGGCGTGCAGGCGAATGGCTGCAACGGTGCGGAGACGCCGGAGTCATTGGACCTCGGCCCGGGCTCGCTGCCCGACGCCGATGTCCTGAAGGCCCTGGGCACGGGCGTGTACCTCAGCGACCTGCACTACCTGAACTACAGCGACCGCCAGGCCAGCCGCATGACCGGCATGACCCGGTTTGCCTGTTTCTGGGTGGAGGACGGCCGGCTGGTTGCGCCGATGGCCGTGATGCGCTTTGACGACGCGTTCCTGCGCATGTTCGGCAGCGGCTTGATCGCCCTGACGCAAACGGCCGAGCTTGCGCCCGAATCAGCGACCTATGGGGCGCGGCAATTGCGCAGCATCACGGCACCGGGGGCGCTGGTCGAGGGCTTCCGGTTCACGCTCTAGCGCTTCAATGCCGCCTGCGTGATCGCGCTCAACGTTCCCCGCGTCGTAATCACCTCAGGGTCCAGCGGAATTTCAATCAAGGTGCCCTTGTCGCTTTGCAACGCACGCAGCAGCGCCGGCTCGAACTGCGCCGTGGTCCGCACCTGCTCGGCCGCATAGCCATAGGCGCGCGCCAGGGCGCAGAAGTCGGGGTTGTTCAGCGAGGAGCCGCTCACATGCGTCGGGTACTCGCGCTCCTGGTGCATGCGGATGGTGCCGTACATGCCGTTGTTGAGCAGCACGATGATGCTCTTGGCGCCGTGCTGCACGGCCGTGGCCAGCTCCTGGCCATTCATCAGGAAGTCACCATCGCCGGCGATGGTGAAGGCGACGCGGCCGGTCGCGATCGCCGCCGCGATGCCGGCAGGCACGCCGTAGCCCATGGCGCCGACGGTCGGCGCCAGTTGCGTCTTGTGGCCCTTGACCAGGCCGTGGTGCCGAAAGAAGCGGTGGATCCAGCTCGCAAAGTTGCCGGCGCCGTTGGTCAGCACGGCATCGGCGGGCAAGTGCTTTTGCAATGCGGCCACGACGGCCGGCATGTCGATGTCGCCCGGCAGCGCCTGGGGCACGAGATTGGCTTCGTAGTCGGCATGCACGGCCGTCGTCCAGTCTTCCCACGGAACCGTCGGCGGCGCCGTCAGCACCTCCAGCGAACGCGCCGCCGCGTTCATGGTGGCGTTGATCGCGAGATCGGCCTGGTAGACGCGATTCAGTTCTTCGGCGCTCGCGTGGATGTGCACCAGCTTCTGCTGGGGCCGTGGCGCCTGTAGCAGCGTGTAGCCGTTGGTCGTCATCTCGCCCAGCCGCGGGCCGATGGCGAGGATCAGGTCGCTTTGCTGCACACGCGCGGCAAGCTTCGGATTGATGCCGATGCCCACATCGCCCGCATACAGCGGATGGAAGTTGTCG
>DATILI010000273.1:0-4563 GCA_035476635.1 Burkholderiaceae bacterium
GACAATGGCGGAGGGCACCTTGAAATCCGCGAGGCGACCAAAGAGAAAGCTGCGCAAGCCGGCTTCGTCCACCGTGGCACCTTCCTTCAGCACCACCGCCGCCGCGAGGTCTTCGCCCAGGCTGGGATGGGGCACCGCGAACGCGACGGCTTGCGCCACATCGGGGTGCTCCAGCAAGACCTCGTCGATCTCGCGCGGAGAGATCTTCTCGCCTCCGCGGTTCACGATTTCCTTCAAGCGGCCCGCGATGTACAAGTAGCCTTCCTCGTCGAAACGGCCTTGGTCGCCGGTACGAAACCAGCCATCGGTGAAGGCCTTGGCGTTCGCTTCGCGGTTGCTCTCGTAGCCGCTGGTCACACCCGGCCCGCGGATCACGATTTCACCGGTCATCCCTTGCGCCAGCAGCTGCCCGGCCTCGTTCATCAGCGCGACCTCGACGCCGGCAGGCAACCCGACCGAGCCGGCCTTGCACACGCCAGGCGGCAGGGGATTGCTCGTCATTTGGTGCGCCGCTTCGGTCATGCCGTAGGCCTCGACCACTGGCGCACCGGTGAGTGCGCGCAATGCCTCGAACGTCTTTGGCGGAAGGGCCGAGGACGACGAACGCACAAACCGGAATTGGTGGCCCGGTGCCTGTTGCCGGTACCGTTCGCCCTGCGCCACGACCGCCTGGTGAATCGTTGGCACAGCCGTGTACCAGGTCGGCCCGTGTCCGGCAATCCAGTCGAAGAAAGATGCCTCGTGAAAACCGGGCGCGCAAACCACGCTGCCTCCGCTGGCCATCGAGGCCAGCAACGCGCCGACCAGGCCATGGATGTGAAACAGCGGCATGACGTTCAGGCACCGGTCGGCCGGCGTCAGCGCCAGGTGCCGAGCGATATTGCCCGCGGAAGCCAACAGGTTCGCCTGGCTCAGGGGCACGATCTTGGGGCGGGCCGTGGTGCCCGAGGTATGCAGGATCAGCGCGATATCCTGCTCGCCGGCAAAATCCGGCGCGGGACCATCGGTCGCAGCGAGAGCTTGGCTCGGCGGCGCGGCGATGCGAAAAAGTCCCGCCGGCGCGGCTGGGTCAGAGCTGATCTCCAGCACCGGCAAGTGCATTTCTGCAGCAAGCGCGCGCATCGGGCTGCGCTCATCCCGGCCAATGATGACCGCTTGCGCCTGGATATCCTCGAGATAGAAACGCAGCTCCGCAGCGGTGTACGCGGGGTTCAGCGGGGCGCATGTGGCGCAGGCGGCAACGCCCAGGAAACAGACGGCCATCTCCGGCCCGTTGGGAAGGACCACCGCCACCCGGGATGTCGAGGTGACGCCGATGGCGCCCAACTGCGAGGCGAGGTGCTGGACCTGCTGCCACAGCGCCGCATAGGAAAGAGAGGGCCGGTGCGGAGCCTGCAAGGCGACGGCTTCGGCATGGGTTGCGGCCTGTTCGCGCAGCAAGGCCGCAAGGGAGGTTGTCACGGTGTCTGTCGAAGGAATTTCTCGCTCCCGACGCATATAGTGCAGGAATAGTAATTCGTATTCGGTGCGCGCGGATCATCCGCAGCGTGACACATTGCCAATTTGTAGACTACTTTGCCGGTCTACAGCATCCCCACCAGCGCCATGACGAGCGACAGAGTCACCAGCGCCAGCGTGGTGGAAACCGCGACGCTGGCGGTGGTGAGTTCTTCGGCCACCTGGTAGCGCTGGGAGAACAGGAACACATTGGCACCGATCGGCAGCGCGGCGGCGACCGTCATCACGACCAGCGGCAGGCCGCGCACGCCGAGCAGCCAACCAATTGCCACGACCAGCAAGGGGTGCACAAGGTTCTTGACCGCTGCCAGCGCCAGCGCTCCCTTCAGGTGGTGGCCCACGGTGGTGTGCGCGAGCGTAACGCCCACCATCACCAGCGCCAGCGGGCCGAAGGCCTGGCCCAGGAGTTGAAGCGGCCGGTCGATCACGGGTGGGATGACCCAGCCGGTTTGCGCGAACAGCAAGCCGGCAATGATGGGGATCGGCACCGGATGAAAGACGGCGTTGCGCACGGCCAATGCGACGGTGGCGGCGATGTGCCGGTCGGCCCCGATGCCGGCGGCGGCGTCTTCGCGGGCGACGGCAAGCTCGACCGCAATGGTGGCGGTCGTCAGCAGCACCAGGGCATGCAGCGAGACCAGGGTGAGCAAGGTCACCATGCCTTGGTCCCCGTAGGCCAGGCCCACCAGCGGGATGCCGATCATCACCGTGTTGCTGTAGGTGTTGGCCATCGCCAGCACCGCAGCGGTGCGGTTGAAGCCCCGAACAGCCAAGGTGCCGCCAAAAATCAGAAAGGCGCCGAGAAAATACGCCGCGAGGGGGCGCAAGCTCAAGTCCTCCACGTGCACCGCGCTCATCGCGCGAAACAGCAGTGCCGGCGAAAGCAGCAGGAAGATCAGGTTCGCGAGATCCTTGACGGCTGTGGCGCTGATCCAGGCGCGCCGGCCGGCAAAAAAGCCCACAGCGATCAGCAGGACGACGGGCAAGAGCGAAGAGACGACGGGGTGGTTCACAGGCGGCACAGGGGTTTTCTGCGGCCGAGCATAACCCCCCTTTCATGGCGCCTTAGACTACGCGCACGCTGACAAAGGAGCCCCCATGCAAGCTGTATCCGTCCATGTGGTCGACGTCGCCAATGGCCTGGTGGCCCGCGGCATGCGCGTCGACATCTTCCGGCACGAAGGCGATTCCTGGCACAGCGTGGTGTCTGGAACAGTCGGCGGCAACGGCGTCGTGGACGGCATTGCCGGCCGCGAGACGCTGTTTGCCGCCGGCACCTACGAGTTGCGCCTGCACGTGGCCGACTACTACCGCAAGCTGGGCACCAAGCTTCCGGAGCCCGCGTTCATGGACGTGCAGGTGTTCCGCTTTGGCCTGGCCGATACATCCAAGCACTACCACCTGCCGGTCAAGCTCACCCCCTGGGGCCTCTCCTGCTTCCGCGGAGCCTGACCCTCAGAACGTTGCCTGCACGCCGAGCTTCAGGCTGCGCCCTGGCAGCGGGGCCTTGCCGGGTGCGGTCTGCGTGAGGATGGAGGTGGCGCTGTAGGCGAGCTTGTCGGCGGCGTTGTCCAGCCGTGCGTACCAGAGCAGGTTGGCGGCTTGCATCTTCATGCGGTAGGTGATGGCGGCGCTCCACAGCGTGTAGGCCGGGGTGGCCCGCTCGCCGACAGGAACGCGATCCTGCCGGGCGGCGTGGTCGAAGCCCAGGCGCGCACTCCACGGGCCCTCGGAACCGACCAGTGTTGCGCCGGCACGTACCGGTGCGATGCGCGGCAGCGGCTCGCCGGTGTCGGCATTGGTGGCGCGCACCAGGTCGCCGCGCATTTCGAGGTCGAGCGTGCGCGGCCCGTCCAGCAAGCGTGCCGTGCCGCTGGCCTCCAGGCCGTGGAACCTGGCACGCACCGCGCGGTAGGCGAATTCGGGCAGCATTTCTCCGTCCACATCGCGCTCGGCGCCAGTAGCCTGCAGCGAGATGTAGTTGTCAAAACGGCTGGCGAAGGCGCTCAAGGCGGCCCGGTTCGCGCCGCTTTTCCATTGCACGCCGATGTCCAGGTTGGTGGAGCGCTCGGTACGCAGGCTGGCATTGCCGACCTCAAAGGCGCCGGTGGCGATATGCGGGCCATCGGCGAAGAGTTCGTAGTCCTTGGGCGCACGCTCGCTGCGCGCCAGGTTGGAGGTGAGTTGCCAGGCCGGCGCCAGCTTCCACAGCGCGCCCAGGGCATAACTGGATGGACGGAAATCGCGGCTTGCCGGCGTGAAGCGCGGCGCCGAGGCGTTGCCGAATGATTCCACCTTGACCGATTCGGTTCGCGCGCCGAAGCTGAGTTTGCCCCACGACGTGGGCAACTCCTCATAGGCAAACAAGGCCTGCTGGCGGGTCCGGCTGTAGGGGGCGAAGGCTTCCTCGCCATCGGCCGAAAAGCGCGTGGTCTCGCCCTGCAGGCCGATCACGCCTTCCAGGGGCCCCAACCTGGCGTGGCGCGCCTCGATCCGGAAGTCGTTGCCATTGTTGCCGAACACCGTGCCCGGTGCGCCCGCGTCAAACTCGGTGTGCGTGTAGTCGGTGTGGCTGAACTGGCCCTTGATGCTTTGCAGCCAGCCGCCGAGCTGGCGCACTTCGCCTTCGAGCGCATAGCGGTTGGACTGCATGCCGATGGTCACCTCGTCTTCGGCCACCGTGCCGTAGTCGTTGCGGTAGGTGCTGACCGAAGCGCCGAGGTAGCCCTGGTCGAAGAACAACGAGCCGCCAAGCGCGCCACCCCGCACGTTGCTGGCCGAATTGCAGATGCGGCGCGCGGAATTCGTCACACCATCCTTGGTGCAGGCCAGCGATACGGGCACGCGGACATCCTGGGTGCTGCGGTCGAAGACATCGGCGTGCAGCGCATAGCGGCTGGTGCCGCCCTCCAGCAGCAAGCCCCCACCCTTTTCGCGGTTGGCACTGGCCAGGCCCAGGTCGGCCTTGCCGACCAAGCCCTCGACGGGTTCGCGCGGAATGCGGTTGTCGATCACGTTGACCACGCCGCCCACGGCGCTGCCGCC